>NZ_JBFTHT010000002.1:0-341279 GCF_056394385.1 Arthrobacter sp. 10N44_2
CACAAGGAACACTGGAGCATCCAGATGCGCACCGGCATACCCTGGTTCATCCCGCCACCCCACCTCGACCCAGCCCAGACACCCCGCCGGAACACCTACTTCCGCCTGGAGTGACCCCGTGGCCGCCGCGTGACAGACGCCCTGACGGCCGGGTCACCGTGGGGGTCGAACGGCAGCGGCCCGGACGGCCGGGTGGAACAGATACTTCCGCCCCCACCAGTAGCGCCCCGCGGCGCCTACGGCTAGTCCCGCCGACACGTCACCGCCTCCACCGCGCGCAATATCGGCTGCGACTTCGACATGATCCCCGTCGTCCTCGGCGGCGAGGGCCAGGTCCTGGACACCGGCCGAATCTCTCCGCGTCCGGGGGCGAAGCCCACCCAATCACGTAGTAGTTCCGCGCCGGAACCACTGGGCTGGACAACGGGACAGGTCGATAATAAGAGCTCTGGGAGCGGTGGTTATTCCTCAGAGAATCTTGCGCCGAAGACTCACGATTGCAACGCAGTTAGGGCTGCGATAGTTTGTGCCTTGAACGACACAATCATGTGGAACCTGGGACGCCACTGTTAGGTGGCGCTCAAGTGTGGATATGAGCCACGCGCGTACTCTTTCAAGAAGGGTTTCGCTCGATGGCAAGCTGCACCAAGATCACCTACTCCACCCCCTGGCACGCGAACCGCGCGCTCAAGGAAATCATCCGGCAGGGCTCGTCATCTGGGGGCAAGTTGCCCGCGAGCGTATACCCATGCGGAGGCTGCAAGGGATGGCACCTGACCTCGAAAAGGGCAGCTGGAAAGGCAAAGAAGTGGCAACGCCATTCTTCGTGAAAGTTTCACCAGCGCGCTAATGGGACCCTGCGTACTCGCACAACCACGTGATCCACGAGGACTGTGGACCATCCGGATGCGGACCGACGGCATACCCGGTTCGTCCCCGCCGCACGTCGACCCGGCCGGGCCGGACCGGGCCGGGCCGGGCCGGGCCTACCGATGATCGCGCCGGCGCGTCATCAAGAGCAAGGGTGATAAGGAGGTCCGGCCGGCGCAACCAGATCAGCCCCGCCGGCCGAGCGGGCGTTAGAGGAACTCGGCCCGGCCTTCCATTGCCGAGGACGCCAATGCGTGTTCCCGCCGCGGGATCCTGCCGGCCGCTTTCGCCAGCCTGCCGGCGATGACGGCATGTTTGAAGGCCTCGCCCATGAGCACCGGATTCTGCGCACGGGTCACCGCCGTAGCCAACAGCACGGCGTCGCAGCCGAGTTCCATCGCTAGGGCAGCGTCCGAGGCCGTGCCGATCCCGGCATCCAGCACCACGGGCACGGACGCGCGCGAGACGATCAGCTCGATGTTGTGCGGGTTCAGGATGCCCAGTCCGGTGCCGATCGGGGCGCCCAACGGCATCACGGCCGTCGCGCCGAGGTTTTCGAGCCGGAGGGCAAGCACGGGGTCGTCGTTCGTGTAGGCGAAGACCTTGAAGCCTCGGGCCACGAGCTGTTCGGTTGCGTCCACGAGTTCGACGGCGTCCGGCAGCAATGTGTGCTCGTCGGCAATGACTTCGAGCTTGACCCAGTCCGTTTCCAGGGCCTCCCGCGCCAGCTCGGCGGTGAGGACGGCGTCCTTGGCGGTGAAGCAGCCTGCCGTGTTGGGCAGTACCCGGATCTGATGGTCCTCGAGCAGCTGGAACAGCGAGCCCGTCTCCGCCGGCGAATAGCGGCGCATCGCCACCGTGGTCAGCTCCGTCCCGGACGCCACCAGCGCCGCCCCGAGCCCGTCCAGGCTCGGCGCACCGCCGGTTCCCATGATGAGGCGGGAGCCGAGCCTTACGCCGTCGACCACGAACGGATCGGCCACCGCACCGGTCATGGGGACGGCCTGTGTTCCTGCGAACGTCGTCTCGTTCATGCTGGTCATCCTCCCTGGACTGCCGTGACAAGTTCGACGTCGTCGCCGTCGGCGAGCGCCGTGGCGTGCCACTGGCTGCGCGGCACCACTTCGGCGTTGCGGGCGACGGCGACACCGAGCTTCCGCCCGTCGGCGGCGCGGCCGTCGGGGCCGATGCTCCGGCCAGTGAGCTGGCTGACGAGTGTGGAGACGGAGGCGCCGTCGGCGACGCTCTGATCCGTTCCGTTAAGTCGGATGTTCATGCTGCTTCCTTCTTGGGGCTGTCCCCGGACGTAACCGGGAGGCGGGAAAAACGGTCGGGGCGGAACCCGGCCCAGCGCGGGTCCGGCGTGAAGTCCATGAGTTGCCGGCACACGGCGGCAGCGGCGGGGGTCAGCAGGACGCCGTGCCGGAAGAATCCTGTGGCGATGATGAGTCCCGGGACGTCGCCGCCGTCCGCTTGTGCGACCCGCCCCAGCAGCGGGGCATTGTCCGGGGTTCCTGGCCGCGCCCGCGCCGTGGCTTCCAAAAGCTCCAGCTCGGCGACCGCAGGCACCAGCTGCTGGGCATCCCGCAGCAGCTGGTAAATGCCGCCGGCGGAAACTGCGTGCGGATCCGACGGTCCATCCTCCCGCTGGGTGGCCCCGATCACCACGGTGCCGTCCTGGCGGGGGACGATGTACACCGGGATGCCGCGCACCATGCCCCGCACGGTGGCCGTGAGCAGCGGCTGCAGATGCGGAGGCACGCGGAGCCGGAGGATGTCGCCGTAGACGGGCCGCAGCGGCAGCGCCAGCCCGGCCGGCAGCTCCTCGAGCGCGGCGGCGCCGAGCCCGTTGGCGACCACGGTCTCGGCAGCCCGCACGGTACCGCCGCCGGCCAACCGCACACCCGCCACCTGTCCGTCCTGCCACAGCAGGCCTGCCGCGCGCCGCCGGACGAAGCTGCCGCCTTCCGCACCGAGCACGCCCGCGAGCCGGGTGATCAGCAGGCGGGGGTCCACCTGGTGGTCGGCCGGGATGTCGAAGGCACACGAGATGCCGGGACTCAGCAGGGGCTCCCGGGTGCGCGCCTCGCGCACTGTCAGCGGCTCCACGGCCAGGCCGCATGCCTGCTGGACTTCCCTCAAGTCCGCGAGCGCGCGCCGGTCCGCCGCGTCGGCCCCCACCGCCAGGGTCGGCGTCGTTAAGTAGCCGGTACCTGCCGGCGAATCCGCGCCAGCGGCACCGGCGTCTAGAGCCGCAGCGAATCCTGGCCACAACCGGGAGGCTTCAAGCATCAGTTCCAGGAGCTGTTCCTCCTGGTAGTGCAGTTCACTCACGGGGGCCAGCATGCCGGCCGCGGCCCAGCTGGCTCCGCTGCCGGGAGCATCATCGATCAGGACCACGGATCGGCCCGAGCGGATGGCCTCGAACGCGATGCCATGGCCGATCACCCCGCCGCCGATCACGGCCACGTCGGCAGTCGTGTCCCCCGCGATGATTCCCTCTGCGGTACCGGTCCCTGTGTCACAAACCTGGGCGGCGGCGTCATTTGCGGCTCCGGCTGCACGGCCTGCTCGTGTGCCCATGAAGAATTCCTTCCCTACGCCGGTACTAGCCGGATCAGGTCAAGCGGTCGGCTCTGACGCCCTCTCAGCCGGGCAGCGGCGACATGGCTGCTGCGGGCTCCCGCGGTATGCGCCCAGTTTAGAGGAACTAGGCTGGTCCCATGAGCCAGGACCCTCTCCACACCACCGCCCGCCTCTATCTCTGCACCGACGCCCGCAGGGACCGCGGCGACTTCGAGGACTTCGTGGACGCCGCCTTCGCCGGCGGCGTGGACATCATCCAGTTGCGCGACAAGTCGCTCGAGGCCTCCGAGGAGCTGGAACTGCTGGAGGTCCTGCACACCGCGGCGCAGCGCCACGGGCGGCTGTGGGCCGTCAATGACCGGGCGGACATCGCCTCCCTGTCCGGGGCTCCGGTGTTCCATGTCGGCCAGAAGGACATTTCGCTCGACGCCGCCCGCGGCTTTCTCGGCAAGGATGCCGTGATCGGCCTGTCCACCCACAGCCCGAAGCAGGTGGACGCCGCCATCGCTGCCGCGCCAGGCCGCAAAGGGCTCGATTATTTCTGTGTGGGCCCCGTGTGGGCGACGCCCACCAAGCCCGGACGCGCCGCCGTCGGCCTCGATCTGGTGCGCTACGCCGCCCAGGCGATCGGCGGGGCGGACGCGGAGGGAACCGGCAAGGTCGACGAAAGCGTGCTGCCGTGGTTCGCGATCGGCGGGATCGACCTCAGTAACGTGGAGCAGGTAGTCGATGCCGGTGCCCGGCGGATCGTCGTGGTCCGGGCGATCACCGACGCCACTGATCCGGCCCACGCCGCCGGAGCCTTGCTGGCGGCGCTGGACGCCGCCGCATCCTAAGCAGGTCCCCAGACCGTAATGCCGGCCGGCACTGAAACTATCCGGCGAGACCCAGCTCCGTCATCCGGCGCGCGTGGTTCGCTGCAAGTTCGGCCGCCAGGCCATTGACCAGCGCCCGGGCGCCGGCGTCGTCGAGCCCCGACAGTCCGCCGAGGAACGCGTGCTCAGCGCTGACACGCTGGGCGTGGTTCAGTACTTCCCCCAGCAGACGCCTGGCCCACAACGCCAGGCGCGACGCCAGCCGGGGGTCATCGGCCAGGGCCGCCTTGATGCGCGCCTGCAGCACGGCCGTGGACTCACCGGTGGAGCGAACCTGCCCGATCAACTCACGGGTCGCGGCGTCGACGTACCGGCCCACGACGCTGTAAAAGTCCGCGGCGACCGTGTCGATCACGTAGGCCTTCATGAGGGCCTCGTACCAGTCCGACGGGCGCGTGCGTTCGTGGAAGTGGTCCACCGCGGGCTGGAACGGCAGCATGGCGGCCTCCGTATCCAGGCCCATGTGTTCGAGCCGGATTCGGACGAGTTCGTAATGCTGGAACTCGACCACCGCCATCCTGCCCAGCAACGCACGGTCATGCAGCGTGGGCGAATACCGGGCACTCGAGGACAGCCGCTCGAAGGCGGAAAGCTCGCCGTACGCCAAGACTCCCAGCAGGTCGGCAATGAAGCTGTTGTAGAGGGCAGGATCGTCCGCAGTTGCGCTCATCATCCAAGACTAATAGCGGAAATCGGGCTACCCTGATTTTCGTGTCCCATCATCGCCTGACCCCCAGTGTCCACGAGCAGCAGAACCAGCTTGCCGGGGCACTCAAGGCGTTGCGCACCACGCTGGAACTGCCCGGCCCGTTCCCCGAGGATGTGCTGCGCGACGCGGAGGCGGCGGTGGCCGAGCACAAGCTCCCGGACCTTGACCTCACGCACGTCGAGTTCGTGACCATCGATCCGGCATCGTCCACCGACCTGGACCAGGCCCTGTTTATCGAACGGAGCAACGGCGGCTACAAGGTCTTCTACGCCATCGCCGACGTCCCCTCCTTTGTCGCCCCGGGCGGGGCGCTGGACGCCGAGACCCGGCGCCGCGGCCAGACCTTCTACACCCCGGACGGCCGGATTCCGCTGCATCCGGAGATCATCAGCGAGGCCGCCGGCAGCCTGCTCGCCGGGCAGCTGTGCGCGGCGTTCGTCTGGGAGTTCGAACTCGACGCCGCGGCAGAGGTCGCCTCGGTCCTCGTGCGCCGGGCACAGGTCCGCAGCCGCGCGAAGCTCAACTACAAAGGCGTCCAGGCCGAGCTCGACGCCGGCACCGCGGCGCCCGTGCTGCAGCTGCTGAAAGAAGTAGGCCTCAAACGGGTGGAACTGGAACGACTGCGCGGCGGTGCGAGCCTGAACATGCCGGAACAGGAGATCCAGCAACTGCCCGACGGCGGCTACCGGATCGTAGCGGCCCCGCCGCTGCCGGTGGAGGACTGGAACGCCCAGATTTCACTCATGACCGGGATGGCCGCCGCGGCGCTCATGCTCCAGGGCAAAGTCGGCATCCTGCGCACCATGCCCGCCCCGGACGAGGCATCACTGCGCCACTTCCACCGGCAGACCCACGCCCTCGGCAAGCCCTGGGACGGGGAAATGCGCTACGGCGAGTACCTGCGGACCCTTGACCCGACGGACCCCCGGCAGCTGGCCATTGTGCATTCGGCCGGGATGCTCTTCCGCGGCGCCGGATACACACCCTTCGACGGCACAGTGCCCAACGCCGCCGTCCAGTCCGCCATCGGCGCCGCCTACGCCCATTCCACGGCACCGTTGCGGCGGCTGGTCGACCGCTTCGTGCTGGTAATCTGCGAGGCCCTGAGCAACGGCACCGAAGTTCCTGCCTGGGCCCGGGAGGCGCTGCCGTCCCTCCCTGCCATCATGGGCACCTCGGACCAGCTGGCCGCGAAACTGGAGCGGCTGTCGCTGGACACCGTTGAGGCGGCGCTGCTCGTCAACCACGTCGGCCAGGAATTCGACGCTGTCGTCATCTCCGGTCCCAAGCCGGCCAAGGGCACCAACGGCGCCAGCAACGGCAACGGCGGGAAGACCAACGGCAACGGAAACGGCCCGTCCGGGATCGTCCAGATCGCCGAGCCCGCCGTGACCGCACGATGCCCCGGCGAGCTGGAACCGGGCACCAAAGTCCGGGTCCGGGTGGTGTCCTCGGACATCGCCACACGGGAAATCCAGTTGGAGCTCGTGGGCTGACGGCCCCCTATCGGTCCGTTGACGGCCCGCTGGCGGTCCGCAGGCCGTCCCCAGCCAGCGCTCCCGGCCGCCCTCCCGGTCACTTCCCAAGGCGCAATCACCCGCCCAGTCGAGGATCCACGCCTTGTACAGCTAGACTGAAGAGGTAGAAATGGATGCCCGGTCGTTGATTTCCATGATTTTCGAATTCAACAAGCCCGCCCCTACGCGATCTTGAGATACACCCGCTGGTCCCCAGTGCCAGCATTTAGATAGCCCGCGATCGGCTTCCACTGGAATTGCTTGCGCGCCTGAGCGTGCTCCGGAACGGCCACCACGGTCGGCCCCGTTGAGCAAGCAGCGCAGCCCAAAATGAATAAGGAAACTCCCCTGTGAGTGAATTGCACACGCACCAGCTTCTGACCGATGAGTCCGGCACGGAGACCATCGAGCCCGAAGAGACCATCATCTCGGACGAAAAGCCGCACGAGATTGCCGAGAAGACCTTTGCCGACTTCAATGTCCGCGCGGACATCGTGGAGTCACTGGCCGACGCCGGCATCACCCACCCCTTCCCGATCCAGGCCATGACCCTGCCGGTCGCACTGGCAGGGCATGACATCATCGGCCAGGCCAAGACCGGTACTGGCAAGACCCTCGGCTTCGGCATCCCGGCGCTGCAGCGCGTCGTGGGCCGGGACGACGCCGGCTTCGACAAACTGGCCGTTCCCGGCGCCCCGCAGGCCCTGGTGATCGTGCCCACCCGCGAGCTCGCCGTCCAGGTAGCCAAGGACCTCGAAAACGCCGCCAAGAAGCGCAACGCCCGCATCGCCACCATCTACGGTGGCCGCGCTTACGAGCCGCAGGTCGAGGCGCTGCAGAACGGCGTCGAGGTTGTCGTCGGCACCCCCGGCCGCCTGATCGACCTCTTCAAGCAGAAGCACCTGAGCCTGAAGAACGTCAAGATCGTCATCCTCGACGAAGCCGACGAGATGCTGGACCTCGGGTTCCTGCCGGACGTCGAGACCCTGATCGCCGGCACGCCCGCGGTCCGCCAGACGCTCCTGTTCTCCGCCACCATGCCCGGCCCGGTCATCGCCATGGCCCGCCGCTACATGACCCAGCCGACCCACATCCGCGCCGCGGACCCGGACGACGAGGGCCTGACCAAGCGCGACATCCGCCAGCTGATCTACCGTGCCCACAGCATGGACAAGGTGGAAGTGGTGGCCCGCATCCTGCAGGCCCGCGGACGCGGCCGGACCATCATCTTCACCAAGACCAAGCGCACGGCCGCGAAGGTGGCCGAGGAACTGGTGGACCGCGGTTTTGCTGCGGCCGCCATCCACGGTGACCTCGGCCAGGGCGCCCGCGAACAGGCGCTGCGCGCCTTCCGCAACAACAAGGTGGACGTCCTCGTTGCCACCGACGTCGCCGCCCGCGGCATCGACGTCGACGACGTCACCCACGTGATCAACTACCAGTGCGTCGAAGACGAGAAGATCTACCTGCACCGCGTGGGCCGCACCGGCCGTGCCGGCAACAAGGGCACCGCCGTGACCTTTGTCGACTGGGACGACATGCCGCGCTGGGGGCTCATCAACAAGGCCCTCGGCCTGAGCTACCCCGAGCCCGTGGAAACCTACTCATCCTCGCCCCACCTGTTCGAGGAACTCGACATCCCCGCAGGCACCAAGGGCCGGCTGCCGCGCGACAAGCGTGTGCTGGCCGGGGTCGACGCGGAGGTCCTCGAAGACCTTGGCGAGACCGGCAAGAAGAACTCGCGCACCAGCGCAAAGGACGGCGGAAGGGACGGCGCAAAGGACGGCAGCCGCACGAGCAGCCGTGACGGCGCCCGCGAAGGCAGCCGCACGAGCAGCCGTGACGGTGCCCGCGAGGGCAGCCGGACCGGCGGACGTGACTCGCGCCGCAGCGGCACCGAAGCCGGCGGACGCTCCGGGGACCGCCGTCGCCGTCCCGCCGAGGCCGATGCCGCCACGGCGTCCACTGCGAACGGACAGGGACCGGAAGCTGCTGCCGCCGCGCCGGCGAAGGCCCCCACCGAGGTGGACCGGGCGACCCGTGCCCGGCGCCGGACCCGCACCCGCCGCCGCAACGGCGAGGTAGTGGCCGGCGGCGACGCACAGCCGAGCGGCGCCGAGGCCTAATCCCCTCCATGACTGACACCGTCTGGGCGCCGGACGGCAGCAACCTGGTGGTTCACGCGGACAACGCGGAATACCTCCCCACGCTGCCGGACGGCGCCTTCACACTGATTTACGTGGACCCGCCCTTCAACACCGGCCGGGTCCAGCGGCGCCAGGAAACCAGGATGGTGCTCAACGCCGGCGGCGAGGGTGACCGCGTCGGGTTCAAGGGCCGGTCCTACGACACCATCAAGGGCGCCCTGCACAAGTACGACGACGCGTTCAGCGACTACTGGTCCTTCCTCGAGCCCCGGCTCGTGGAGGCCTGGCGGCTCCTGGCCGACGACGGCACCCTGTACCTGCACCTGGACTACCGCGAGGTGCACTACGCAAAGGTCATGCTGGACGCGATCTTCGGCCGCGAATGCTTCCTGAACGAGATCATCTGGGCGTACGACTACGGTGCACGGGCCAAGTACCGCTGGCCCACCAAGCACGACAACATCCTCGTCTACGTCAAGAACCCGGCGAAGTACCACTTCGACAGCGCCGAGGTGGACCGTGAGCCCTACATGGCGCCCGGACTGGTGACCCCCGCCAAGCGCGAGCTCGGCAAGCTGCCCACGGACGTGTGGTGGCACACGATCGTTTCGCCGACCGGCAAGGAGAAAACCGGCTACCCGACGCAGAAGCCGGAGGGGCTGATCCGCCGCGTGGTTGCGGCCTCGAGCCGGCCGGGCGACTGGTGCCTGGACTTCTTCGCAGGTTCCGGCACGCTCGGGTCCGTGGCCGCGAAACTCGACCGCAGGTTCGTGTGCGTGGACCAGAACCAGCCGGCCATCGACGTGATGGCCAAACGCCTGGCCGCGCAGGCGCAGTTCACGTCTTTCCCGACCCTCTGACCCGCCGCCCTCACCACGCCCCGCCGTTCCCGCCCGTTGCGCTAACACTTGTGGCGGCTATTCGGGTCCTGGGGGGCCTCATAGGGACGCTAAGTGATAGCTCAACACGGGTCCAGGGTCTCAGCGGACTGGGTCTCAGCGCACCACGGACGAGCCCGTGCCCAGTTCCTCGATCCGGGCAAAGACTTCTGCGGAGGTCAGATTCTCGCCCAGCAGGTTCGGCTTTCCCGCGCCGTGGTAATCGGAGGACCCTGTGATCAGCAGGCCATAGCGTTCGGCGATGCGGCGCAGGAACGTCCGGCCCTCCTCGGGGTTGTCCCGGTGGTAGATTTCCAGGCCGGCCAGGCCGGCATCGATCATCTCCCGGTAGGTCCCCTCCCCCACGATCCGGCCGCGGGCGGATGCCACTGGGTGGGCGAACACCGGGACGCCCCCGGCTGCACGGACCAGTTCGACGGCGAGCGCCGGCTCCGGCGCATAGTGCTGGACCCAGTAGCGCGAGCGTGCTGTGAGGATGGAACCAAAAGCCTCGGCCCGGTCTTCCACCACACCGGCCGCGACGAGCGCGTCGGCGATGTGGGGGCGGCCCAGGGTGGCACCCGGCGCGACGTGATGAATCACGTCGTCCCATGTCAGCGGGTAGTCCTCCGACAAAAGGGTGACCATCTTCTGCGCCCTCGTGTGCCGGGCGTCCTTGGACTTGGTGATTTCCTCAAGCAGCCCGGGATGCGCGGGGTCGTGGAGGTAGCTGAGCAGGTGAACGCTGATGCCTTCCGCGGTGCGGCAGGAGATCTCCATCCCCGGGACCAGCGCGACCCCGGCTTTCCGGGCTGCGACGGCGGCCTCCGCCCACCCGGCAGTGGAATCGTGATCGGTCAGGGCGACGACGTCGAGGCCCGCGGCGGCGGCGGACTCCATGACGCCGGCCGGCGCCTGAGTGCCGTCGGAAACGTTGGAGTGCGCATGCAGGTCGATCCTCACCTCACCAGCCTAGTAGATGGCAGGATCCAAAGCCTCGGCCCCTTCGTGCCGGGGCCCTGCAGCGGCCCTGCACCGCGAGCGCGCCGTTGGCCTAAGCCGCGGCGCTGGTGAGACTATGGGACGGTGAACGATGCAGATAACACCCTAGTCTCCGCTTCCCAGCCCCTCGAAGAGCGCGTCAACAACCGCTCGCAGCGGCCCAGCTCCGACGCCTTCAAGGCCTTCATGGCCAGCAACTGGGCGCCGGCCTCGCAACAGCTCCCCGAGCGGGATGCCGTCGCGGGCCACGCCGCAGGCCGGCGCCGCTCCATCTCAGGCCAGTTCAAAGGTGAACGCCTGGTCATCCCCGCCGGCCCGCTGAAGGTCCGCTCGAACGACTGCGACTACCGCTTCCGGCCGCACTCCGCCTTCGCGCACCTCACCGGCCTCGGCCTGGACCACGAACCTGATGCGGTCCTGATCCTGGAACCGGTAGCGGAGGGCACCGGCGACGACGGCGGAAACCACCACGCCACGCTGTACTTCCGCCCGTTGGCCGGCCGCGACACCGAGCAGTTCTACGCCGATTCCCGCTCCGGGGAGTTCTGGATCGGCGCACGCCCGACCCTGGCCGAGTTCAAGGCCAAGCTGGGACTGGACACGGCCGACATCGCCGAACTCGAACTGGCCATCACCAAGAATGTCGGTGCGCCGGAGATCGGCGGAATCTCCATCAGGCTGGTCCGCAAGGTTGACGAGAACATTGATGCCCTCGTCGACACTGCCCGCTACAACACGGCCAAGGACCCCGACAACCTCGACCTGAGTGTGCTCGACGCCCTGGACGAGAAACTCACAGAGGCCCTCTCGGAACTGCGCCTGCTCAAGGACGAGTGGGAAATCGAACAGATGAAGATCGCCGTCGCCGCCACCGTGGCCGGCTTCACGGAGGTGGTCAAGGCGATCCCGCGGGCGCTGACCCACCACCGCGGCGAGCGCGTCGTGGAAGGGGCGTTCTTCGCCCGGGCCCGCGAAGAAGGCAACGAGCTCGGCTACGACACCATCGCCGCCTCCGGCAACAACGCCACCGTGCTGCACTGGACCCGGAACACCGGCAAGATCAACGCCGGCGAACTGCTGCTCCTGGACGCCGGAGTCGAGGCCGACTCCCTCTACACCGCGGACATCACCCGCACCCTGCCGGCCAACGGCAAGTTCTCCGAGGTCCAGCGCAAGGTCTACGAGGCAGTGCTCGACGCCGCCGACGCCGGCTTTGCCGCTGCCCAGCCGGGCACGAAGTTCCGGGACATCCACACCGCAGCCACCACGGTGCTGGCCGAGCGGCTCGCCGAATGGGGCCTCCTGCCCGTCTCCGTCGAGGAAGCCGTGAGCACCGAGGGCCAGCAGCACCGCCGGTGGATGCCGCACGGCACCAGCCACCACCTCGGCCTCGACGTCCACGACTGCGCCCAGGCGAAGCGGGAACTCTACCTCGACGGCGTGCTCACGCCCGGCATGGTGTTCACGATCGAACCCGGCCTGTACTTCAAGAACGAGGACATCGGCATCCCCGAGGAATACCGCGGCATCGGCGTCCGGATCGAGGACGACATTCTCATGACGGCCGACGGGCCGGTCAACCTCAGCGCCGCACTGCCGCGCAAGGCCGACGACGTCGAGTCCTGGATGGCGGGCATCTACCTGGAAGTGGACGGCCAGACGCCGTAGGTCAGCCAGGCAGTATATAGCAGCAAGAAAGGGAGCGTCCCCGCACCGGGGCGCTCCCTTCTTGCTGCTATTTGCTGCTACTTGCTGCTGTTTCCTGCCTGAATCAGTGCTGCTGGCCGTCCTGGCCTGCCGCGGGCTTCTCGCTGTCCGTGACCCTGACCCCGTACTGCGGGCGGCCGTCGGGGAGATCCGGATAGCTCACCCCGGAAACGCGGCCGGCCGGGCGGGCCGCCGCCTCCTCAGCCGCGGCCGGTGCCGTCGGAGCGGGGCCTGCGGGGCCCTCCTGCTGGGGTGCACCGCCCTGGTACTGTCCGGCGGGGTCTGCGCCGGTCTCCGGCGTTCTCTGGCCGTACGGGTCGTTCCAGCCCGCGGGGCGCTGCGGCGCATGGCTCTGCTGTCCCGGCTGCTGCGGGCCCGGCTGCTGCGGTGCCTGATGGCGGTAGTCCTGCTGCGCGAAACCGCCGGCTGCGGCACCGGACGCGTCATGCGCCGTCATGGGCAGCTGGTGGAGCAGGCGCCGCGCTTCGCCGGCGGCCTCGAAGGAGACCACGACGTCGTAATTGGTCGCCACCACCTGGCTGGTTGAGGTGAAGTCACGCTTGCCGCGCTGCATGGCGTACGTGACGATGCCAAACAGCATGAAGAACGCTGCACCCATCAGCACTGACGTCACAATCGAGAAATAACCGGGGGTTGTGGAGAAGAACGACAGCATGACGCCGACGAACAGGCCGAACCACATGCCGCTGAGGGCGCCGGAGAGGGCGACGCGGGGGTAGGTAAGCCGGCCGGTCACCCGCTCGACCATCTTCAGGTCATTGCCCACGATCGACACCATCTGCACGGGGAACTGCTGGTCAGCCAGGTAGTCCACCGCCTTCTGGGCATCCAGGTAGGAGTTGTAGGAACCGACAACGTCGCCTCTCGGGACGGTGCGTGCCTCGTCCGAGCCGTTGGGGGCACCGGCCCTGGGAGCACCAAAAATGTTTGACATATGCCCATTCTCACCCATCGGGCTGGTGTGCGGCTGGAAATTCAGCTAAAAGAGAGCAGACTCGGTAGCCTGTAGGGGTGAGCACGAATCTTTCGCGAGTGTTTGTCGCGCGCCTCCTCGGACTGGACGTCTTCGACCCATTGGGTGACCGTCTGGGTCGGCTGCGCGACGTCGTGGTGCTCTCCCGCGGAACCAAGGGCGCCCCGCACGTGGTGGGCATCGTCGTCGAGGTCCCCGGCAAGAAGCGCGTCTTCGTGCCGATGACCCGGATTACGTCCATAGACCAGACCCAGGTCATCTGCACCGGGCTGGTCAATCTTCGCCGTTTCGAACAGCGCGGCGCGGAAACCCTCGTGGTGGCCGAAATGTTCGACCGCCGGGTGACCCTTGCGGACGGCAGCGGCGACGCAACCATCGAGGACATCGCCATGGACCGGCACCGCTCCGGCGACTGGTTCGTCAGCAAGCTCTTCGTCCGCCGCGGCCACTCCCTCTCGCCCCTGAGCCGGCTGCGCCGCAATGAAACCCTCATCATCGACTGGGCCGATGCCCGGCAAGGCGCCAAGACCGAGCCCCAGGCCGCCACCCAGTTCGTGGCCACGCACGAGGACCTCAAGCCCGCCGACTTCGCCGAGGCCCTGCAGGAAATGAGCGACAAGCGCCGCTTCGAGGTTGCGAGCGAACTCCAGGACCAACGGCTCGCGGACGTCCTGCAGGAGATGCGCGAAGGTGATCAGGTGGAGATCCTCTCCGCCCTGGACGTCAACCGTGCCGCCGACGTCCTCGAGGAGATGGATCCGGACGACGCCGCCGACCTCCTCGCCGAACTCCCCAGCGCCCAGGCTGAAGAACTCCTGCAGTTGATGGAACCTGAAGGCGCCGAAGACGTCCGCCGCCTGCTCGAATACGACGAGGACACCGCCGGCGGGCTCATGACGCCCGTGCCGGTGATCCTGCCCCCGGAAGCAACCGTCGCCGAGGCCCTCGCGCACGTACGCCGGGAGGAACTCTCCCCCGCCCTGGCGTCGTCGATCTTCGTCGCCCGGCCCCCGTTGGAGACGCCGACGGGACGATTCCTCGGCGTCGTCCATATCCAGCAGCTCCTGCGCTTTCCGCCGCCGGAGCCGCTGGGCAATCTGGTGGACAAAAGCCTGGAGCCGGTCTCCGACCAGGCCCACATCAGCGAGGTCGCCCGCGCGCTGGCAACGTACAACCTCAACTCGCTTCCAGTTGTCAACGATGACGGACGGCTTGTGGGGGCGGTGACTGTTGACGACGTGCTTGATCATCTGTTGCCGGACGACTGGCGCGCCCACGAGGACGATGCCCCGATAAGAAAGCTTGGAGGCCGCATTGGCTGATCCCACAGCACCACGGACCTCCAATGTCCGCCCTGGCGGCAGGACCACCGGCGGCCTCGACACGCCACTAAGCGGCCGGCAGCGTATCCTGCCCAACTTCCGTCCCGACCCGGACGCCTTCGGCCATGCCACGGAAGGCTTCGCCCGTTTCATGGGCACCCCCGCGTTCCTGATGTACATGACGGTGTTCTGCTTGTTCTGGCTGGGCTGGAACACGTGGGCGCCGGAGGAATGGCAGTTCGATTCACGGGCGCTGGGCTTCACGCTGCTGACCCTCATGCTGTCCCTGCAGGCCTCCTACGCCGCGCCCCTGCTGCTGCTGGCCCAGAACCGCCAGGACGACCGCGACAAGGTCTCGCTGCAGCAGGACCGCCAGCGGGCCGAGCGCAATCTCTCCGACACTGAATACCTGACCCGGGAACTTGCGTCCCTGCGCATCGCGCTGCGCGAGGTCGCCACCCGCGATTACGTCCGCGCCGAGCTCCGCAGCCTGCTGGAGGACATGCTGGAGGCCCAGGAGGAACTGCGCACCCACGATCCTTCCGCCGGCGCCCACGAGACCCCGCGGGAAAAGGTCAAGGAAAAGATGAAGGAGCGACGCGACAAGCAGCGCAGCCCCCGGACCCAGCAAATCCCCCGGGTAAAAGCCGGCGGCAAGCGCGATGACCCGGCGAGGGACCGTGCCCAGGGCTCTTCGCAGGGCTCTTCGCAGGACCCGACAGGGAACCCTTCGGGGAAACTGCCGAACCCGTCGGCGAACCACTCCGGGGCCGCGGCCGATCCCACCCGCCAGCCCGCACACCGCACCATCCCCGAAAGCTGAGCATCGCCCGCATGAGCACCCCGCTGGAACAGGCAGTGCACGGCGCACTTGCCACCGTGATCGACCCTGAGCTCCGCCGCCCCATCACCGAGCTCGGCATGGTGGAGTCCGTTGAGATCGGCGACGGCGGCCGCGTGCGGATCGCGGTGCTGCTGACCATCGCGGGCTGCCCGCTGCGCGGAACCATCACGGCGGACACCAAGGCTGCTCTGTCCGCCGTCCCGGGCGTCACCGGCGTGGACGTGGACCTCAAAGTCATGACGCAGGTCCAGCGCGACGCCCTCAAGGAGCAGTTGCGGGGCGCCGGCGCCCAGCGCGGCATCCCGTTCAACGCGCCGGGCTCGCTGACCAAGGTGTACGCCGTCGCCAGCGGCAAGGGCGGCGTGGGCAAGTCCTCGGTCACGGTCAACCTGGCGTGCGCCCTGGCCGCCCAGGGGCTCCGTGTAGGGATCGTGGACGCGGATGTGTACGGTTTCTCCGTTCCGGCGCTGATGGGCATCACACAGGCCCCCACGCGGGTGGACGACATGATCCTGCCGCCCGTGGCCTACGGGGTCAAGGTCATCTCCATCGGCATGTTCGTCACCGGGAACCAGCCCGTGGCGTGGCGGGGCCCGATGCTGCACCGGGCGCTGGAGCAGTTCCTCACCGACGTCTACTTCGGCGACCTCGACGCCCTCTTCCTGGACCTGCCCCCCGGCACCGGCGACATCGCGATCTCCGTCGCCCAGCTGCTGCCCAAGGCGCAGATCCTCGTCGTGACCACCCCGCAGGCGGCCGCCGCGGATGTTGCCGAGCGGGCGGGTGCGATCGCCACCCAGACGGGCCAGACCGTGGCCGGCGTCGTGGAAAACATGTCCTACCTTGAAATGCCCGACGGCGGCAGGATGGAACTGTTCGGCAGCGGCGGCGGCGCCGTGCTCGCCGGGCGCCTCTCGGCCACCGTGGGTGAGGACGTGCCGCTGTTGGGCCAGATTCCACTCGAAGTCCTGCTGCGTGAGGGTGGGGATTCCGGAGTGCCGCTGGTGCTGGGCCGTCCGGAGACGCCTGCGGCCGTGGCCTTGGCGGGGATCGCCGGCAGGCTGGCGTCGGTTCCCCGCGGCCTCAAGGGCATGCCGCTGGGTCTGCAGCCCCGCTGACAGCGCCCCGTGCCGGCGGATGCCGACACGGATGCCCGCTGACAGCGCCCGGCCGCATCCCTGCGCAGGCACTGCGGCAGGCCCGCCGCGGGAAGTCCTAGGTCGCCTCTGAGTCGAAGGGTGCCGGTTCGCCCTCGGGCAGCCGCTCGAGCACCCGCTCGGGGCGGTGCGCGGCGACAGCAGTCGCGGCAGCGGCCGTGGAGACCGTTGCCGGTGCCCCGGCGCTCATCGGCTTGGTGTCATCGTCAAGGAGCACTTCCTTGATGATCCGGCGGGGATCGTACTGGCGCGGATCGTACTTCTTCCAGTCGACCTCATCGATGTCGATGCCGACTTCTTCCTTGATCTGTTCCCGCGCACCTGACGCCATCCGGCGCACTTCCTTGACAATATTGGCAAGTTTTTGGGTGTATTCGGGCAGCCTGCTGGGACCAATCACCAGAAGGCCGATGATCAGCAGAAGTAAGAACTCCGGTCCATTGATTCCAAGCACTTTAGGAAGGTTACCCTCTCGCTCGGGCTGGCGACGATTCCGCGAAGTCCGTATGCCGGCCATGTCCGGCCCGTCCCTGCCTCACGGTGCCAGGTGCTCCAGGATTCGGCTCAATCCGCGCTCGATCCGTTCCGGAATTCCGTTGTGCGAGGCCGGCACGGGAGTGCCACTGCTGACCCGGGTCAGCGCGGCAACGCCGTCGTCCGCCTGCTCGGCCGGCAGGTCCGAAATGTACGTGTATGTCGCCGCCGACGTCTGGTAGATGGCCCGGTAGGGCGGGGCGGGGTTGACCCAAAGAAAGCCATACCCGGGTTCGGGGGCGGCCGACGGCGTGCCGGCCCTGGCCGGGATAAAGCCGTCAGCCACGGCGGCGTGTCCGGTCAGCACGTTGATGGGCGAATCTTCGGCCCGTGCGGGTGCGGGGGGCGCCGCGGGCGCCCGCGTCGAAGCGTGCTGCTCAAGGACCGTGGCGAAGTGCCGGCCATCCGTGAGGCGAAGTTCCAGGACCTCGTCCCCGGAGATGACGCCGGCACGGGCCCAGATGAGGTGGAATCCGAGTTCGCGCAGCTCCGGACATGTCCACCCCTGCGACCGGAACGCAGCAAGCTCACCGGTGTTCAGCGTCCCGGCAGGGGTGAAGTCGGGCTCGCCGCCGAGGCCGAACGCAACACGGGGCCCGGTTCCCTCAGCGCCGGGGACGCCGGATCCGCTGGCGTCGAACAGCTCCGTTGCACCGAGCGGCTCACCGCTGCCGGGCAGCCCGGGGGCATCCGGGCGGGCGAGGGTGGCAGTCCCTGCGCCCTCGGCGGGGACCGCGTCGTCGCCTCCCATGACGTACGCGGTGCCGGTCATGAGGGCCAAAGCGGCGACGGCTCCGCCGACAGCAAGCACCGGCAGGCGCGGGCCGCGGCGACGGGCGCCGTGTGGACCCGCGGCGGCGGCGCGACCGGCGACCGGTCCCGCCGTCCCTGGCCGACCCGGCACGGGGTGTCCTGCCGGGAACCGGTCCGAGGGCCACGGACGATGGCCGGCCCCGGCGGCGTCCGCCGCGCCCGGCCGTTCCGCTGCATCCAATACGTCCGCTGTGTCCGCCGGGTCGGGGCGTTCCGCCATGGCCCGTTCCGGAGCTGAAGGTGCAGAAGGTGTAGGAGCCGTAGGTGCCGGAGCTGTAGCTGTAGCTGTAGCTGCAGGCACCGTAGCTTCCGGGGCTGTTTGTTCCCGCTCCGCTTCGGCTGTCCGTTCAGCCGCCGCCCGTTCCGCGGCCAGCTGACCGGTCCGTGCAAGGAGCCGTGCAGTCAGGTCCTCACTGGCCTCGGGCACGGCGGCGCCGCGGAGCTTCTCGAGGTACTGGCGTTCGCGCTGTTGCCGGGCGCGGCATTCGGCACACGATTCCACGTGATCGTGGCGGCCGGCGGCCCATTTCCGGGTAGCCCCGGGCCCGCCCCAGAACCTGCAGCCTGGTGCTCCCAGCAGCCGTCTCAGCAGACCCATTGACCGGTTCAGAGGAGGCCGGCGATGCGCGGCATCTTGAGCCGCGGCTTGAGGGACTGCTTGGCCGGCTGCGCCGGGCGCGGGTCGCGGTGCGCGAGCTTTTCACGGAGCATTGTCCGGCCGCGGTGAATCCGGGACCGGACGGTCCCGAGTTTGATGTCCAACGCGGCGGCGACTTCGTCGTAGGAGAGCCCTTCGAGGTCGCACAGCACGACGGCGGCGCGGAAGTCGGGCGGAAGTTCCTCGAGCGCTGCCTGGACATCGACGTCGAGGTTGTTGAATTCGAAGCTTTGCTCCGGCCCGGGCTCCCGGCCCGGCAGCCGCGACTCGGCGTCGTCGGCCAACGCATCAAAGCGGATCCGGCTCTTGCGCCGGGCCTGGTCCAGGAACAGGTTGGTGGTGATCCGGTGCAGCCAGCCATCGAGCGTGCCGGGCTTGAAGTTCTCGAGCGAACGGAAGACCCTCACAAACACCTCCTGGGTGAGGTCCTCGGCGTCGTACTTGTTTCCGGTCAGACGGTACGCAAGGCGGTAGACCTTGGCGGAGTGGTTCGTCACCACTTCCTCCCAGGTCGGCCGGACCCATTCGGCTTCCGCCGCGGTCCGGGACTGGCCGGTTGAATCTGTTGCCTCTGTTGCCGGGACAGGTGCCAGAATCGACATCGTCCACTCCCCTCGTGGATGGTACCTACGCCTGAATTGTGCCTGCTTGCACAGGTTCCTGCACCCTTCATTCGACGCCGATCACCACGCGGATGAGCGGATACCCATCATTTCAAAATAAGCTGGGAATTTCCTGATCCACCGCGGTCTTCCGCCGAAGGCAGAACGACCCCCTCCGGCCGGGGCCACGGTGCTGCCGCTTCCGCGTCCCGTCACGCCGGACACAGTACGCTGTAGGGAACACTCCCCTGCCGCCCAGAAAGCGATATCCCATGAGCGCCGATAAGTCCACGAGCTGGTCCTATGCAGAAGATCTGCCTGCCGAGGATGAGGTCCTGTTGCACGCGCGCGAACGGTCCTTCGAGCTTGGCGTGACCCCGATCGGCCCCGGCGTGGGCGCCGTGCTGACGGTGCTGGCGGCGGCGTCCAAGGCACAGACCGCCGTGGAGATCGGCACCGGCGCAGGCGTGTCCGGCGTGTGCATCCTGCGCGGGCTGGGTCCGCAGGCTGTCCTGACCACTATCGACGTCGACGTCGAACACCTCAAGGCAGCCCGCGAAGCGTTCCAGGAGGCCGGCAGCCCCGCCAACCGCACCCGCACCATTTCGGGCCGGGCCGGGGATGTCCTGCCCCGGCTTACGGACGGCGCCTATGATCTCGTCTTCATTGACGCGGACAAACCGAACTACCCCAGTTACGTCGAACAGGCCGTGCGGCTGCTCAAATCCGGCGGGCTGCTGATCGTCAACGATGCCCTCGACAAGGACCGGGTCGCGAACCCGGCCGCCCGGGAAGCCACCACCGTGGTGTTGCGCCAGATCGGCAAGTCCATCCGCGACGACGACCGTCTCGCTTCCGCCATGCTGCCCACCGGAGACGGCCTGCTGATCGCGGTGAAGAAGTAGCCGCCAGGATTCACTAGCCCGGGTGCAGGGGCGGGCGCTGACAGCAAAGGGCGGGGTCCGCAGCCTGGTGGCCGGGACCCCGCCCTGTTGCAAAGCTCTTGGCGTGACGCTATTCGGTGACGCCGACGAGGCATTCCTTGAGGTTCGTCGCCTCAGCGGCATTGAGTTCGACTACAAGCCGCCCCCCGCCTTCGAGCGGAACACGCATGATCAGGCTTCGTCCCTCTTTCGTCACTTCCATAGGGCCGTCGCCGGTGCGTGGTTTCATTGCCGCCATAAGGAATATCCCCTCCATTAGTCCCTGACATACCAGCCCGGCCGGGCTGCGTCCGCTTGGCCAATCAAGCCGTCCGGCAGCGCTCCAGGAGGCTGCCGTGACCGGCAAACTCACAAATAAACCGCTTACAAACTGTGTGCTTCTTGTCCTTGCTTATCCTCTATTATCGCGTAACAATCCGCCCGTAGCTAATCGTTGGACTTTCCAGCGCGTCCCGCCAGGCCGGGCCGGCACCGCCAAATGGTGCTGTGCGTCACGGCGGGTAGTCCCCTCCGCCCGGCAGTTGCGCCCACGCCCACAGCCACACAATCCAGACGACCTGCAGCAGCACGAACATGACCACCACGGTGCCGCGGTAGGCGCGGGAACGCGAGAGAAGGGCGGCGCTGAGGGCGAGCGGGAACAGCGGCAGCAGCATCCTGAACGTGCTGGTCTGGGGGTGCAGGAAGACCAGCAGGTAGCCCATATAGCAGCAGCACCAGAGCCTCAGCTCGGTGCCCAGGGCGACGACCGGCCGGGACATCATCAGCAGCGTGAACGCGGCAACGAACACGAAGGGAGCCAGCACGCCGAAAGTCGGCCCGAAGAGCATGATGCCGGCGTCGAACCATGGCTTGAACGGCACCAGGTCTTCGCCGCGCCATGCGGTTTCGGTCTTGGTGTAGGCGCCCGGATCGCCGGTCGCGGCCCAGGCGATGGCTGGCCACAGCAGGGCACCGATGCCGCTGACGGCGGTGAGCCCGCCCAGTGACCACAGCTCGGCGTTGCCGGGGAGGGCGAGGCCGTCCCGGCGCTGCACTGTGACGCCCTGTGTCGCGGGGCTCTGGTTCGCGGGGTGTTGTGCCGTGGCGTGTTGTGCCGTGGGATGCTGCACAGTGCGGGTCTGCGCAGTACGGGTTTGCGCAGTACGGGTTTGCGCAGTGAGGCGCTGCCAGAGACGGTAGAGCAGCAACAGGCCCATCATCGCGGCAAACGGAACCCCGGTAGGCCGGGAAAGGCACATCAGGACCACAACGGGCATGGCCCACAGGTACCGGCGCTCCATGACAAGCAGCAGCGCGGCGCCGAGGAGCAGCAGGTTGAGGGATTCGGCGTAGGGCACCTGCAGCACCGGCGCCACCGGGAAAGCCGCCAGGAACACGGTCCCCCAGAGCGCCGTGCGGTGCGTGGCCCGGTGCCGGAAAATTCTGTACGCCACGAGGGCTGCACCCACACCGGAGACCAGGGCGATGGCCGTCAGGGACCACGCCGGGCCCGTGCCTGTCAGCCCGGACACCACCCGGCCCAGCACCGGAAACAGGGGGTAGAAGGCCCACGTGTTCTCCTGGACGGTGCCGGCGTCGTCGGTCGGCAGAAGCGCCGGATACCCCGCCTGCAGCGCTTGGGCGTACCAGCGGGCATCCCAGATATTGATGAAGTTCCAATAGTCGGGCTTGGCGGGAAACCACGGATTCACGCCCTGGTGCAGGGCGGCGGCCATGAAGATGCAGGCGCTGACCAGCCTGGCGGCGATGTAAAGTCCGGCTACCTGCGCCCACCAAGGCCACCGCGCCATCCCGGCGCCCGCGGCGGCGATGCGGCTCCACAGGGCCGCGTTCAACCCCTGGGGCTTCCGGGCCCCAGGCGCCGCGACGGTCTTCGGGTCTTCCACGCGGCTCACGGACGCTGTTCGGTCGGCGGACGGAGGCGCTCCAGTTCCTCCCCGAGTGCCTCGATCTCCTGGTCCTTGGCGGTGATCTGCTCCCGCAGGTCATCCAGGACCTGATCCACCTGGTCCATCCGGTAGCCGCGGAGTCCGACGGCGAAGCGCAGACGGTCAATGTCCGCCGCGGCCGCGCGCTCGGGCAACAGGACCGGCGGCAGGGATGCGACCGGCTCGTCGAAACCGTCGTCAAAGGAACCGCCCGCACCGCCGTCCCGGCGGCGACGGAAGATTTTCGGTGCCAGGCCGGTGCCCAGGAGGACGGCGACGCCGATCAGCACAATCGCCAGGAAAACCAGGAAAAGACTCACTAGACCATCGTGCCAGAAGCCGGACGCCGGAGCGCTCAGGCGGACGGATCAGCCCCGCGTTCCCTTGATGTTTGCCGTGCCGGTCCCGTTGGTGGAGCCGCCGTTCGGGTTCCGGTGGCGGGCGGCGCCTTCCACGACCAGCTCGACGGCCCGCGCGGGGTCGTCCACCACCTGCACGAGGTCCAGGTCCTCGGCCGAGACCATTCCCTCCGCGACGAGCGTGTCCCGGACCCACTCGAGCATGGGGCTCCAGAAAGCGGTTCCCACCAGGACGATCGGGAAGGAAGTGACCTTGCGGGTTTGGACCAGGACCATGGCTTCGAAGAGCTCATCCAGGGTGCCGAGGCCGCCGGGGAGCACGATGAAGCCCTGGGCGTACTTGACGAACATGGTCTTGCGGGCGAAGAAGTACCGGAAGTTGATGCCCAGGTCCACCCACTGGTTCATACCCTGTTCGAAGGGCAGTTCGATTCCGAGCCCCACGGAGACGCCGTTGCCCTGCACGGCGCCCATATTGGCGGCCTCCATCGAGCCGGGGCCGCCGCCCGTGATCACGGCCAGGCCGGCCTCGGCCAGCCGGCGTCCGACCTCGACGCCGAGCTCGTAGTTCGGGCTCCCCGGCACGGTGCGGGCGGAACCGAAGACGCTGACTGCCGGACCGAGATCGGCCAGCGCGCCGAATCCTTCCACGAACTCGCTCTGGATCCGCAGCACGCGCCAGGGGTCGGTGTGGACGAACTGTCCCGGCCCTTTGGTGTCCAGCAAGGTCTGGTCGGACATCGTGACCTTGGCGGCCTTGCGGCGCAGCTCAAGCGGACCCTTGTGGCGGATCCCGTTGGGCGCCGGTGTGCTCCGGGCCTCCCTTGCCGGCTTTCCGCCGGGATTCTGTTCCGGGTTCTGTTCGGCGTTCTGCTTGGGGCCGTGCTGCGGATCGGTACTCATGCCCATAGGCTAGCGCGGAACTCGGCCGCCGCCGCGTCGGCGCGTCGGCGCCGCACGGCCGCAGCCGCCTGCCGAGGCCGTATGCCGAGGTCAACGGCGAATGTCCGACGCAGTCCAACAAGGGGCCTGACGTGCAGGTATCTCTTGAATCACGATCTGCACCAAAATGAGTGATTGCCGTCATATCTGGTCAATCTTCGCTAGATTCGTACTATGACTACTCAAGTGCCCGGCGATGCCCTCGTCTCCCTGAAGGCCGTGAACAAGCATTACGGCCAGCTGCACGTCCTGAAGGACATCAACCTGAACGTCCGCAAGGGTGAAGTTGTTGTTGTCATCGGCCCCTCGGGTTCCGGCAAGTCGACGCTCTGCCGCGCCATCAACCGCCTCGAGACCATCGACGACGGCGACATCAAGATCGATGGCAAGGAACTGCCCGAGGAGGGCAAGGAACTGGCCAAGCTGCGCGCCGACGTCGGCATGGTCTTCCAGTCGTTCAATCTGTTCGCCCACAAGACCATTCTGGAAAACGTCACCCTCGGCCCCATCAAGGTCAAGGGCGTTGCCAAGTCCGAAGCCGACAAGGACGCCATGGCCCTCCTGGAGCGGGTCGGCGTCGGGCATCAGGCCCCCAAACTTCCGGCCCAGCTCTCCGGCGGCCAACAGCAGCGCGTTGCCATCGCCCGTGCCCTAGCCATGAAGCCCAAGGTGATGCTCTTCGATGAGCCCACCTCTGCCCTCGACCCGGAAATGATCAACGAGGTCCTGGACGTCATGGTCCAGCTCGCCAAAGAAGGCATGACCATGATCGTGGTCACCCACGAGATGGGCTTCGCCCGCAAGGCGGCCGACCGCGTCGTGTTCATGGCCGACGGCCAGATCGTTGAGGACGCGACCCCCGAGGAATTCTTCAACAACCCCAAGAGCAGCCGGGCCAAGGATTTCCTGTCCAAGCTGCTGACACACTGACCGACTACGTTTTCGCACCCTGGCTGCCGGACGGCGGCCGCCCAATGAAAGGAATGTCATGATGGCATTTTTGACCCGAAGGAAATCCCTTCTGGTTGCCGCTTCCGCAGCACTGGCACTCAGCCTGAGCGCCTGTGGCGGCAGCTCCTCCACGACCACCAACCCGCCCGTAGCCGAGAAGCCGAGCTTTCCCGCCGATTCCACCATGGCCAAGCTTTCCTCCGCGGGCAAGATCACCATCGGCACCAAGTTCGACCAGCCGCTCTTCGGCCAGAAGGGCCTCGACGGCAAGCCCGTCGGCTTCGACGTCGAAATCGGCAAGCTGATGGCTGCCAAGCTGGGCATTCCCGCCGACAAGATCGAGTGGGTCGAAACTGTCTCCGCCAACCGCGAGCAGTTCCTCAAGCAGGGCAAGGTGGACATGATCGTCGCCACCTACACCATCAATGACAAGCGCAAGGCCGAAGTCGACTTCGCCGGACCGTACTACGAGGCCGGACAGGCGCTCATGGTGAACAAGGACAACAACTCCATCACCAAGCCCGAAGACGTCAAGGGCAAGAACGTCTGCTCCGTGACCGGCTCCACGCCAGCCTCGACGATCGTGGAGAAGTACGGAGCCGTCCTGGTTCCGGCCGCGACCTACTCAGCCTGCCTGGAACCGCTGCGGAACCACCAGGTTGAAGCCGTCACCACCGACAACGTCATCCTGGCCGGTTTCGTGTCCAAGGAACCGGACGCCTTCAAGCTGGCATCGGATCAGACCTTCACCAAGGAGCCCTACGGCATCGGCCTGAAGAAGGACGACACCGCCTTCCGCACGTGGGTCAATGACCAACTGGAGGCCTCCGACAAGGACGGGTCCTACAAGAAGGCCTGGGAAGACACGGCCGGCACCGTCATCAAGACCACGCCCGCGCTTCCCACGATCGACCGCTACTAACCGGCAGCCGCCACTCCCGTCTTTCGCCTGGAACCCCCTCAACGCAGCTGAAGGAACTTATGGACGTCATTATTGAAAACCTCCCCCAGTATTGGGACGGTTTTCTCCGAACCCTTTTCCTGTCCCTGGTCTCGGGGATTATCGCCTTGGTCTTCGGCACCATCCTGGCTGCCGCCCGTGTCTCGCCCGTCGCCGCGCTGCGTGGCTTCAGCATGACGTACGTCGAGATCGTCCGGAACACCCCGCTGACCATCGCGTTCTTCTTCGCCGCAGTGGTTCTGCCCCGCCTCGGCGTTACGTTCCAGCAGTTCGAGGTCGCCGCCATCATCGCCCTGAGCGCCTACACCTCGGCCTTCATTGCCGAGGCCGTGCGCTCCGGCGTCAACAGCGTCCCGGTGGGCCAGGCGGAGGCCGCCCGCAGCATCGGCATGCAGTTCACCCAGGTGCTCTCGCTGATCATCCTGCCGCAGGCCCTGCGCACCGTGATCCCGCCGTTGATCAACATTCTGATTGCCCTGGTCAAGAACTCTTCTGTGGCCGGCGCGTTCTATGTGCTGGAACTCTTCGGCCAGGGCAAGCAACTGGCCAATGCCAACGGCGACGCCGTCATGTGGGTCCTGGTCGGCATCGCATTCTTCTACCTGCTGATAACCATCCCGCTTGGCTTCCTCGCCAGCGTCGTTGAACGAAAGGTGGCGATCGCACGATGAGCTCTGTTCTCTATGACGTCCCCGGCCCCAAAGCCCGACGGGTCTCGCTGATCGGCTCCATCATCGGCGTGATCGTGATCGGCGGCCTCCTCGTCCTGGCAGTCGTGACCCTCGCCCAGCAGGGAATCTTCGACCCCAAACGCTGGGCGGTCTTCCAGCTTCCCGAGGTCTGGGCCCTGATCGCCGCCGGCATCGGCGCCACGCTGGCCGCCGCGGCCGTGTCGGCCGTGATTGCCTTCCCGCTGGGCCTGCTCCTGTGCCTGATGCGCATCTCGGACAACGCCTGGATCAGGGTGCCCACCCGGATCGTGCTGGAATTCCTGCGCGGCATGCCCGTCGTGCTCATGATGCTGTTCGTGCTGCTCGTCTTTGCCACCAGCTCGTTCATCGCCGTCGTGGCCGGCCTTGTCCTTTACAACTCGGCGATTTTCGCCGAGATCATCCGCGCCGGCGTCCAGTCGCTGCCCAAGGGCCAGCGTGAGGCCGGCCTGGCGATCGGCCTGACGAGCTTCCAGTGCCGGCTGACCATCGAGCTGCCGCAGGCCATCCGGCGCATGCTGCCGTCCCTGGTCGCGCAGCTCGTGGTGCTGCTGAAGGACACGTCGCTCGGCTACATCGTCGCCTACGGCGAGCTGCTCCGGGCCGTGCAGGTCATGGCTGACTTCCTGGGTCCGCAGTACCTGTTCCCGGTGTTCTTCGTGGCCGCGGCCATCTACATCGCGATCGACCTGGCGGTCTCCCGCCTGGCCATCTGGCTCGAACGCCGCGGCTCCAAGCGCGCCGCCGGCGGCGTGGCGCACGTGCCGGTCGCCGGTATTCCGGCCGCCAAGTAAGCCGTCCCACCCACAAAGGGTCCGGAACCTCACGGAGGTTCCGGACCCTTTGTGCGTTACGCCTTGTTTCCCGGTCGTTGTGTCCTGGCGTTGGTTCCTGGGCTTTGCTAGGCGCTCAGCCAGGTCCGCAGCGCCCGCAGGCATTCGCGGATGGCGTCCGCCTCGACGTGCTCATTGTCCTTGTGCGCCAGCAGAGCATCGCCGGGTCCAAAGTTCACCGCGGGGATGCCCAGTTCACTGAAGCGTGCGACGTCGGTCCAGCCGTACTTGGGCTTCGGCTCCGCGCCGACGGCGGCGACGAAGGACGCCGCCGCGGGGTGGTGCAGGCCCGGCCTCGCGCCGGCCGCGCTGTCGGTGCGCATGACGTCGAAACCGTCCAGCAGTTCGCGCACGACGGCCTCGGCTCCGTCCGGGGTCTTGTCCGGCGCGAAGCGGTAGTTGATTTCCACGACGCATTTGTCCGGAATGACGTTCCCGGCCGTGCCGCCGTGGATCTTCACGGCGTTGAGGCTTTCGCGGTAGTCCAGGCCGTCAACCGTCACGGTCTGCGGCTCATACGCCGCCAGCCGGGCCAGGATCGGGGCCGCGGCGTGGATGGCATTGCTGCCCATCCAGGCCCGGGCCGAGTGGGCCGCCTCGCCGTTCGTGGTCACTTCGAAGCGGCTGGTGCCGTTGCAGCCGCCCTCCACCGTCCCGTCGGTCGGCTCGAGCAGGATCGCGAAGTCCCCGCCGAGCAGGGAGCCGTGATTGCGCACCAGACGGCCCAGGCCGCTCTTTACGGCCTCGACCTCCTCGTGGTCGTAGAAGACGAACGTGACGTCCTTGCCTGGTTCCGCCCCGCCGTCGAACATGGTGGCCGCCAGCGCCAGCTGCACGGCGACGCCGCCCTTCATGTCAGTGGCGCCGCGGCCGTAGAGGATCCCCTCTCCAGGGGCCCCGGAGGGCCAGTACGCCGGCACGGTCCCCAGCGAGCCCTCTGTGGTGGGCAACGGCACGGTGTCCAGGTGGCCGGCCAGGATGACGCGCTCGGCCCGGCCCAGGTTGGTGCGGGCGATGATCGAATCGCCGTCGCGGACCAGCTCCAGCTGCGGCAGCTGGCGGAGGGCATGTTCCAGGGCGTCGGCCAGGACCCCCTCGTTGCCGGAGACGCTGTTGATGTCGATCAGGGCGGCCGTGAGCAGGGCGACGTCCTGGCGGAGGTCCAGATGGACCGGTGTGCGGACAGGGACGCTGGCGGTGGCACTGGCAGGGGTGCGCGGGTTCGTGGGGGTCACCGTTCCACCTTATCTGTTTGCCTCCCCGTCCCACCTGAGTCGCTGCAGGGGCCGTTTCCAGGCGTCAAGTGGCCCTGCAGCGTGTCAATCGGGTTGTCATGAGTTTCAGCGCCCGACGGGCCTCTCGTTAGACTTGGGCCATGACTGAAACTGCTGCTTCCGCTGTGCCCGCCGACGCTCGTTCCGACGCCCGCTCTGCCTATGGCTACGGGGTGGCCACCGTGTCCACCCGCAACGGTGACGCCACCGTGCTGGACGTGTGGTTTCCGGCGCCCGCGCTCGGAGTCGCCGCGGAGCACCAGCGTGACGTGAAGAACGCGGACCAGTCGCTGATCGACATCGCCGCCAGCGGCATTGACCCGGACCGGGGCACAGAGCAGATCGTTGTCTTCGCCCAGATCAACCTGGATGCGGCACCCGCGGACACGGCGGACGCCTACCTTCGCCTGCACCTGCTCTCCCACCGGCTCGTCCAGCCCAACACCATCAACCTTGACGGCATCTTCGGCAAGCTTCCCAACGTGGTGTGGACCAACTTCGGCCCCGCAGCCGTGGAGGACTTCGAGCTGACCCGGGCGCGCCTGCGCAAGCGCGGCGCCGTCACGGTGTTCGGCGTGGACAAGTTCCCGCGCATGGTGGACTACGTCGTTCCCTCCGGCGTCCGGATCGCCGACGCCGACCGGGTCCGGCTCGGTGCGCACCTGGCCGAAGGCACCACGGTCATGCACGAGGGCTTCGTGAACTTCAATGCCGGAACCCTGGGTACCTCCATGGTCGAGGGCCGGATCTCGGCCGGCGTCATCACCGGCGACGGGTCCGACGTCGGCGGCGGGGCCTCGATCATGGGAACCCTCTCCGGCGGCGGCAAGGAAAAGATCTCCCTCGGCGAGCGGGTCCTCCTCGGCGCCAATTCCGGCGTGGGCATCAGCATCGGTGACGACTCGGTAGTGGAGGCAGGCCTCTACGTCACCGCCGGCACCCGTGTGCGCGTGATCGGCCCCAAGGACGCCGACGGCGAAGACACCAGCCGGATCGTCAAGGCCGTGGACCTTTCCGGCGTTCCGAACCTGCTCTTCCGCCGCAATTCCACCACTGGTGAGGTTGAGGTCCTCCCCCGCAAGGGCCAGACGGTGGAGCTCAACGAGGCCCTGCACGCCAACTGACCGCACCGGCTGGTACGGTATGGCGGGCGGCGAAAACCGCGCTGGCGGGGCCGACCCGCCCCGACGAAAAAGCCGATGACGCAGCCCGCAGGGGCCTGAGGGAGTATTTTCGTGGCACGACGAGGGAGCTGGCGGCGCCGGATTGTCCTTCTGCTGACCCTGGCGATGGTCGCGGGCGGCATCTACACCGCGGTGACGTTCCTGCAACGGTCGGAGACCTTGATCACCGAACGCTGCACGGCCACGGGAAGCGGCGGCGATGACCTCTCCACCGACCAGGCGGCCAACGCCTCCCTCATCACCGCCGTCGCGGTCCGGCGGGGACTTCCGGCCCGGGCCGCCAGCATCGCGCTGGCCACCTCGATGCAGGAATCCAAACTGCGCAACATCGGCCACGGCGACCAGGCCGGTCCCGACTCCCGCGGACTGTTCCAGCAGCGGCCGTCCCAGGGCTGGGGCACCACGGCGCAGGTGATGGACCCGTACCACGCCAGCAATGCGTTCTACGATGCCCTCGTCAAGGTTTCCGGGTACGAGTCGCTCGATATCACCGTGGCCGCCCAGCGCGTCCAGCGCTCGGCGTACCCGGAGGCCTACGCCCAGCATGAGGTGATGGCCCGCGCCTTCGCCTCCGCCCTGAGCGGGCAGACGCCCGCAGGCCTGGACTGCTCGCTGCGCTCCCCCGACGCCGCCGGGAATCCTGCCGCCGTCACCGCAGGGCTGACCGCTGCACTCGGGGACGTGACGGCGTCCACCGACGGCCGGACCCTGCTCGTCGAGGCCGAAGGAACCCAGGCCTGGGCTGTGGGCCAGTGGGCCGTGGCCAACGCCAAGGAGCTCGAAATCACCAGCGTGGAGGTCGAGGGCCGCGCCTGGAACCGGCAGTCCCGCGACGGCTGGCAGCCGGCCCAAGTCCCGGCCGGCCAGGTCAGGGTTACCGTCGCAGACGCCCCCGGCACCTGACCGCTACGGGGGTCAGCTGGCAGCGGGGTCAGTTGCCAGCGGGTCAGTTGCCAGCGGGGTCAGCCGTCACCGGGCGGGCTCAGACGAGGAGATCGACCACCGGCTGCACGTAGCTGCGGAACAGCTCCGGCTGGGACAACAGCTCGTGGCTCATGATGATCTTGTCGGGCTCGAGATACCAGGCCCGCGGCTCCGCAAGCGGGAGCTCGATGATCGTCAGGCCGAAATCCTTTGAAGCCCGTCCCACGTCAAGCAGGCGGTCCTCCACCATGTCGGCCAGCAGCTCGTTGTTGCCGTTGGCTTCGCGCTCCGCTTCGAGGGTTCCGTATTCGGCGAGGCGTTCCCGGGCCCACGTCAAAGCGGCCCCGAAGTGGGCCTGCAGCACGCGCCGGAGGGCCGGCGAATTGCTGAACGCACGGAAGCCCGGAGGGGAGAGCTCGGGGGACATTTCCGGGTGGTCTTTCAGCAGCTGTTCCCACCAGGCCTCCCATTCGGTCTTGAGCGCAGCCGGGCCGCCAACCTCGGCGATCAGGTGGGAGTGGTCCGAGGCGCGGATCTTCGGTGCCGCATGGCAGAGCGCCGGGTGTCCCGCGGTGTCCAAGCCGGCGGCGTCACGAACGTAGAGGGCAATGAGCATGGGACCAGAAGTATCCATCGTGATCCGCCAGCCTGGTCCGCCGGTGTGGTGCATCCAATTGCCTCCTTGGCAAGACGTACGATCTCAGTCTATTCCTGTTGTTATGAGGCGTTAACGGCTGGCTGCCCGGCCGCCAGCCGTCGGTTCAGGCCCGCCAGGTGGGCTTCGAGCACATCCTTGCACATCACGGCCGTCATCCACTCGGGCTGCAGGAGGGCGTGCATCGTCAGGCCGTCCAGGACTGCCAGCAGCAGTTCCGCTTCGGTGACGAGCACCTGCTGGTCGAGGCCGGCCGCGTGGTCGGCGTCAACGCCTTCAGCCTCGGCCAGGCCCAGGATGAGCCCGCCCACGACGGCGGCCACCGCCCGGTGGCTGCGGTCGGCCTCGGCGGCCAGGAACGGCCTTGTCCGGGCGGCATTCTTGAAGGCCATCCAGACGCAGGCATCAACCGCCCGTTCCTCGTCCAGCGGAAGAAACTCACCCAGCAGTGCCAGGACGGCCGCATGCTGCTCCCCCGACGCCGGCGGCGCATCGCCCATCCGGGAGTCCGCGTCGGTGAGGCGGCCGACGATTCGGTCCACCACCACGGCGAACGCGTGGGTCAACAGCTCGTCGCTGCTGGCGAAATAGTGCCGCACCGAGCCGACGGCCAGCTGCGCTTCATCAGCAACTTCCCGCAGCGAGGCCCGCTCGAGGCCATCCGTTGCGATGATCCTGAAGACTGCGTCAACTATTTCCTGGCGCCGGATGACGGCGTCGACAAATTTAGGCACTGGTCTTTTTTAGCACGTACGTGCCGCGGCCGCCCCGGGCCACACCGGTCCCGGCGGGGACGTGGCGCGGGTCACAGCGGCACAGTGCCCCCATAAGGACGACGCCGGCCGCGCACCTCAGCAAAAGGTGCGCGGCCGGCGTCGTACTGTCTATCACGCGCGCCGTGGCCGGCGGGCGGGCTACAGCGACGGGTAGTTGCGTTCCGGTTCGCCGACGTAGAGCTGGCGCGGGCGGCCGATCTTCGTATTGGGGTCGCTGATCATCTCGCGCCACTGGGCGATCCAGCCCGGCAGGCGCCCGATGGCGAACAGCACGGTGAACATCTTCTCCGGGAAACCCATGGCCTTGTAGATCAGGCCGGTGTAGAAGTCCACGTTGGGGTAGAGCTTGCGCTGGATGAAGTAGTCATCGCCCAGGGCTTTCTCTTCAAGGCGCATGGCGATGTCGAGGAGCTCGTCGTTTCCGCCGAGCTTGCTCAGGACCTCGTGGGCCGTGGCCTTGATGATCTTGGCACGCGGGTCGTAGTTCTTGTAGACGCGGTGCCCGAAGCCCATGAGGCGGACGCCGTCTTCCTTGTTCTTGACCTTCTCCATGTAGTCCTCGGGCTTGATGCCGTCGGCCTGGATCTGGCGCAGCATCTTCAGGACGGCCTCGTTGGCACCGCCGTGGGCGGGGCCGAAGAGGGCGTTGATGCCCGCGGAGACGGAGGCGAACAGGTTCGCGTTCGAGGAACCGACCAGGCGGACGGTCGACGTCGAACAGTTCTGCTCGTGGTCGGCGTGCAGGATCAGGAGCAGATCCAGGGCCTTGGCGATGACCGGGTCCACCTCGTACTGCTCGGCCGGCAGGCCAAAGCTCAGGCGCAGGAAGTTCTCCACCAGGTTCATCGAGTTGTCCGGGTACAGCATGGGCTGCCCGATCGACTTCTTGTGGGCGTAGGCGGCGATGACCGGCATCTTGGCCATGAGGCGGATGGTGGACACCTCCACCTGCTCGGCGTTGAACGGATCCAGCGAGTCCTGGTAGAACGTCGACAGCGCCGACACGGCCGAGGACAGCACCGGCATCGGGTGGGCGTCACGGGGGAAGCCGCTGAAGAAGCCCTTGAGCTCCTCGTGCAGCAGGGTGTGGTGGCGGATCCGCTGGTCGAAGGACTCCAGCTCGGTGGGGGTCGGCAGGTTGCCGTAGATCAGCAGGTAGGAGACTTCCAGGAAGCTCGAGTGCTGGGCCAGCTGCTCGATCGGGTAGCCGCGGTAGCGCAGGATGCCGGCGTCACCATCGATGTAGGTGATGGCCGAGGTGGTGGCCGCGGTGTTCATGAAACCGGGGTCGAAGGCGACGGCGCCGGTCTGCTTCAGCAGCTTGGAAACGTCGTAGCCTTCGTTCCCTTCTACAACCTTGATGCGCGGGAGTTCGAGTTCGCCGCCGGCATGGCGCAGGGTTGCGCTGGTGGTTTCAGTCATGGAGTCTCCTCATGAGGCATCGGGGCCTCTGTCGAAAGCTGGTCCAACATCTGGTGAAGCTGCCCGCGGATCCTGTGCGGACAGGATTTCCAAAGGCTGCGCTGCCTTCTTGTGGAAAGCCACCATTGATCGTCAGTTAAAAAGTACCTTCACTTCGCGGGTGGCACTAATCCGGGGGGCCCGCAAAACGCCAAAAACACGCCACATGTGGCACGCGTCACAGCATTGTTACGCTTCCGGGTCCAGCCGCGAGACGGCGGCGTCGATCCTTTCGTCGCTGGCGGTCAGCGCCACCCGGATGTACCCGTTGCCGGCGTCGCCGTAGAAGACCCCGGGGCCGACGACGATTCCGCGGTCCGCGAGCCGGCCCACGGTGTCCCACGTGGCCTCGCCGGCGGTGGCCCACAGATAAAGGCCCGCCCTCGATTCATGGATTCTCAGGCCGAAACCTTCGAGCGCGGGCACGATCCGTTCCCGCCGGCCCCGGTACAGGTCCTTCTGGGCCTGGACGTGGGCGTCGTCGCCGAGGGCCACGCGCATGGCTTCCTGGACCGGATAGGGCACAATCATCCCGGCGTGCTTGCGGCTGTTGACCAGGTTCGCCATGATCACCGGATCGCCGGCGACAAATGCCGCGCGGTAACCGGCCACGTTGGACTGTTTGCTCAGCGAATAGACGGCGAGCAGGCCATCGTGGGAGCCTTCTGCGACCTGCGGATCCAGGACGCTCGGGACCGGGGCGCCGCCACGCTGGAGGTCCCACTCCCCCCAGCCGAGTTCGGCGTAGCATTCATCGGACGCGACGACGGCGCCGAGCTCGCGGGCCTGCCGGACGATCCGCCGCAGCGACTCGATGTCCCGGACGCTGCCGGTGGGGTTGGCCGGCGAATTGACCCAGACCAGGCGCACGCGGGCCCGGGTGCCGGCGTCGAGCTCGTCAAGGTCGTCCGCGGCGACCTGCTCTGCACCGGCGAACGTGGCCCCGATGTCGTAGGTGGGGTACGCAACCGTGGGCCGGACGACGACGTCGCCCGGCTTCAGGCCGAGCAGGAACGGCAGCCACGCGACGAGTTCCTTGGAACCCACCGTTGGCATCACATTCTGCGGGTCGAGCCCGGGGACGCCGCGCCGGCGCGCAAACCAGCCGGCGATGGCTTCCCGCAGGGCCGGCGTCCCGTGCACCGTGGGATAGCCGGGGGCGTCCGCGGCGGCGCGCAGTGCGTCCTGGATGAGGGCCGGCGTCGCGTCCACCGGGGTTCCGATGGAAAGGTTGACGGCTCCTGCCGGGTGCCGGGCTGCCGTGGCGAGATACGGCGCCATGGCCTCCCACGGGTAATCGGGCAGGCTCAGGCCGAAGGTGCGCACCGCGGATGTCACCGTAGCGCCGTCCTAGTTCTCTTGGTTCTGCGGCGGCAGGGCGGCGATCATGGGGTGGTCGGTGTGGGTGTTCCCAACCTTCGCGGCGCCGCCCGGGGACCCGAGTTCGTCGAAGAACTCGACGTTGGCCTTGTAGTAGTCGGCCCATTCTTCTGGGGTGTCGTCCTCGTAGTAGATCGCCTCCACGGGGCAGACCGGCTCACAGGCACCGCAGTCCACGCACTCGTCGGGGTGGATGTACAGGGAACGCTCACCCTCGTAAATGCAATCGACGGGGCACTCCTCAATACATGCCTTGTCTTTGACATCTACACACGGCTGCGCGATTACGTACGTCACGTCCCTGGCCTCTCCACGTTGGTTCCGGCGACCGGCCGGATGATTTCCAGGCCCTGAGCCGGGCTGCTGACTTCTGAGCCTATTATCTCCCAGCCTGTTCCCGCGAACCTAGCCGGACGTCACACATGCTCCGCGTCTTACGATGTTCTGATGAGCTCGCCTTTGCCGTTGCCCCAGCAGTTTCTCTCCGCCGCCCCGCTCGGCACCCGCGTTGTGGTCCGGTACAGGATCGACGGCGGCCTGACGGATGCCCTCGGCGAGCTCGTGGATCGCGCCGACGGCGTATGCACCGTCCGCACCCGCCGCTCCGACGTCGTCATTGCACTCCCCCTTGTCGTGGCAGCCAAGGAAGTCCCGCCGCCCCCGCCGCGCCGCGCCCCGCGGATGCAGGAGCCCTGACGGGCGGTTCCGGGGTGGGCGCGTCGGTGGTGGTTGCGCCGAGGGGACATGCCCTCCGCCCCACCTGACCACTGGACATGCCCTCCCCTGCTGGCCAACCACGCACATGCCCAACCCCACCCCCGGCCACCAATGGACATGCCCTCCCCTGCTGGCCAACCACGCACATGCCCAGCCTCACCCCCGGCCACCAATGGACATGCCCTCCCCTGCTGGCCAACCACGCACATGCCCAGCCTCACCCCCGGCCACCAATGGACATGCCCTCCCCACCTGGCCAACCACGCACATGTCCAGCCCCACCTCCGGCCATCAATGGACATGTACTCCCCTTGCTGCTGGAGATGGACATTTCGGCGCCGTGCTCATCGCCGCCAGCCACCGCGGGACATGTCCAGCGGTAAACCAACAGAACAAGGGACATGTCCAGTGGTGCATCGAAAGAGCGCGGGACAATTTCAGCGGCGGCTGGGCGCGGTGCAGGATCAGAGTGCAGGACCACAGTGCCGAACCGCATCGCAAGGGCACACGAAGCCGGACGTGGAGTCTGACTCTAGGCGGCGGCAGATAGCCTGTTCAAGGCTTCGCGGACCATAGCGATGAAATCCTCGGGGTGGTCCCTCAGCAGCGGGTACGTCACAACAAGAGTCGGGATTCCACGTCGCGTGGTGACGTTCCAACGCCGCCGGTCTTCCTCGAAGCTTGCCCTGTCCATGTGGAATCCCGCCCCGTCAGTCTCGATGCCGAGACGGCCGTCGACCATCAGGTCCAGGTGTCCCATCCCTGGAACGTTGACCTGCGATTCAACATGGAAGCCGGCCCGCCGCAGCAGGAACCGGGCCAGGCACTCAATGAGCGACTGCGACTGCGGGACAATCTCCGACACGATCCGGCGCTCCCGGGTGTCGTTCCGGCCATCGAGGCGCCGACGCAATGAACCCAGCGGGAGTCCCTTCAGCACGACGGCGGATTCGGCGATGATCAGCCCGTGAGGTTCGGGTAGGCAGCGCAAGCATTGGATGACCGTGTCCAGGAGTGTCGGCGGGGCGGGCGCCCGGTGGCAGACGAAGCCCTGGTAGCTCCTGCTGTGGGTGAGGGCAACGTGCGGCTGGGCCGGGGCTTCAAGGACCCACAGCCCGCTGAAGTGTGCCGCGGTGATGCACGCCGGTTCCGCCGGAAGCGAGCGTATGGCGATCAGCTGCGCGTCTGCTCCGGGCAACGCATAGACGCCGCGGGCCACGCGTGACACGGCTCCCGAGTCCATCGCGGACTTGAGCTGGAAATCGGAGACCCCCGCGGCGGCAATGTATTTGGCGCGGGCGACGCCGTCGTAATTCGAGAGCACCTCGATGATGTTGGCCATTCACCCATGGTGGAGCCGCACTCTGCGCCCTGGAAGTCGGATCCCGCACTATGTGGAAAACTGCACCGGCCGGATGGGGGCGGTGCCGGACAGCTCCGACCATGAGGTGGGCATGTCCCGCGCACCAACCCGGGGCCGGACATAATGCCATTGTGCCCACTCGAGCGACCGAAAAATGGGCATGTCCCGTGGGGAGCCGGGCAGGGCGGTCCGGTCCTGGCCCGTCGTCACCGGTCCTGGCCGGCCGGCCTCCTGTAGCGCCGGCACCAGGCGAGCATGGCCACGGTGATGCCTGCGATGCCGAAGACCCAGATATTGCCCGCGGCGTCGCCGATGACCAGGCGCTTGCCCGTTTCCAGGGTGGACCACCAGCCAATCAGCGCGTAGCAGAGGACTCCGCAAGCCGCCGTCGGGATGACAGAACGGAATGCCGCCCCCAGCCACAGCTGGACCGAGCCCAGCAGCACGAGCGCAGCGACGGCGCCCCACGGGACGTCCACTCCGCCCAGGACCAGATCGTGGCGATGCAGGGCGGTGCCGGCCAGGGCAACAAAAAGAGCTGCCGGCACGGCGGCGGCAATGCCGCCTGCCGTACCGGCAGCTCTCTTAATCACGTTGTGGCTAAAGCCCGGAGACCGGGATCAGACCTTGGCGCGGGCGCGGTTGGCCTTGGCACGCTCGTTGGTGTCCAGGATGACCTTGCGGATACGGATTGAATCCGGGGTAACCTCAACGCACTCGTCTTCGCGGGCGAATTCGAGGGACTCTTCAAGGGTCAGGTCGCGCGGGGGCGTCAGGTTCTCGAAGGTGTCCGAGGAAGCTGCACGCATGTTGGTGAGCTTCTTTTCCTTCGTGATGTTCACGTCCATGTCGTCGGCGCGGGAGTTCTCGCCCACGATCATGCCCTCGTACACCTCGGAGGTGGGCTTGACGAAGAAGGATCCGCGTTCCTGCAGGTTGATCATGGCGAACGGGGTCACAACACCGGCGCGGTCGGCGATCATCGAACCGTTGGTGCGGTATTCGATGGGGCCGGCCCACGGCTCGTAGCCTTCGGAGATGGAGGCGGCGATGCCGGCGCCGCGGGTGTCCGTGAGGAACTTGGTGCGGAACCCGATCAGGCCGCGGGCCGGAACGATGAACTCCATGCGGCACCAGCCGGTGCCGTGGTTGGCCATGTTGGTCATGCGGCCCTTGCGGGCTGCCATCAGCTGGGTGACGGCGCCGAGGTACTCTTCGGGCACGTCGATGGTCATGTGTTCCATCGGCTCGTGGACCTTGCCGTCGACGGTCTTGGTAACCACCTGCGGCTTGCCGACGGTCAGCTCAAAGCCTTCGCGGCGCATCTGCTCGACCAGGATGGCCAGTGCAAGCTCGCCACGGCCCTGGACTTCCCAGGCGTCGGGACGCTCGGTGGGGAGAACCTTGATGGAGACGTTACCGATCAGTTCCTTGTCGAGGCGGTCCTTGACCTGGCGGGCCGTGACCTTGGCGCCCTTGACCTTGCCGGCCAGCGGGGAGGTGTTGATACCGATGGTCATGGAGATGGCCGGGTCGTCAACAGTGATCAGCGGCAGCGGCTGCGGGTTCTCGGCGTCGGTCAGGGTCTCACCGATGGTGATCTCCTCGATGCCGGCGACGGCGACGATCTCGCCCGGGCCAGCGGACTCAGCCGGGACGCGGTCCAGTGCCTTGGTCGCGAGAAGTTCGGTGATCTTGACGTTCTTGAGCTCGCCATTGGCGCGTGCCCAGGCCACGGTCTGGCCCTTGCGCAGGGTGCCGTTGTAGATGCGCAGCAGCGCCAGGCGGCCCAGGAACGGTGAGGCGTCCAGGTTGGTGACGTGTGCCTGCAGGACACCGTTCGGGTTGTAGGTCGGGGCCGGGATGTGCTCGATGATGGCCCGGAATAGCGGCTCGAGGTCTTCGTTTTCCGGGGCGCTCCCGTCGGCGGGCTGCTCGAGGGAGGCGCGGCCGACCTTGGCGGCGGCGTAAACAACCGGCACGTTCAGGATCTTGTCCAGGTCGAGGTCCGGAACTTCGTCGGCGAGGTCGGAGGCCAGGCCCAGGAGCAGGTCCATGGATTCGTGGACAACTTCTTCGATCCGCGCGTCGGGGCGGTCGGTCTTGTTGACCAGGAGGATCACCGGCAGGTGCGCGGCGAGGGCCTTACGCAGCACGAAGCGGGTCTGGGGCAGCGGGCCCTCAGAGGCATCGACGAGGAGGACGACGCCGTCGACCATGGACAGGCCGCGCTCCACCTCGCCACCGAAGTCGGCGTGGCCGGGGGTGTCGATGACGTTGATGGTGATGGTTTCGCCGTTGGAGGACGGTCCGTTGTAGGCCACCGTGGTGTTCTTGGCCAGGATGGTGATGCCCTTTTCGCGTTCCAAGTCACCGGAGTCCATGACGCGGTCTTCGAGGTGGTTGTGCTCGGCAAAGGAGTTGGTCTGCTTGAGCATGGCGTCGACCAGCGTGGTCTTGCCGTGGTCAACGTGGGCCACGATCGCGACGTTGCGCAGGTCACTGCGCGATGCAGTGGCTACCGCGGTGTTGGTGGTGGTTTCAGACATGCGTTATTGCTCGATTCAGTGGTGAAGTCAGCTGTGGTATCGCGACATTTCCAACCGGAACGCACGACAGATAAGTCCCTTTGGCACAGGGCACCTACTACCATTCTAAACGCTAGGTCATTTATTGGCCTAAAATGCGGATCGGTGACCAGCGTCCGCGCTGTCGCCAGAGCAGGACGGGCGCACGGAAATGGTCTATCACGTGTGAGTAAAGTCACTGGATTTTCCAGCGCCCATGCACCATCATTGCTCTGATAGCAGCAAGCAAGCCCGGAGACATTCATGCGAAACGCCTCGGCCCTGTCCCGCTTCGTCGCAATGATGATCGCCACCGGCGTGGTTCTTGGCGGCTGCGGACAGACCTCTTATTCACCTGCGCCCGACGCGGGCTCTTCCGAAGTGGGCTCTTCCGACGCTGGATCATCAGAGTCGGAAGCTGTGGGCACGCCACTGACCGGCAGCGGGGCCGGAGCGGCCGTTGGCGCCGGAGTCCCGGTCGCGGCCGGGTCCGCGGCCAAGACGCGCATCGGGTCCACCATCGACCCCGCCGCACTGCCGGGCGGCTCGACCTACCGCAATCCTGCCAACGGCCGCAACGAGATCATCGTCAAGGACACCAGCAATGTCGCCGTGCTGATTGGCGACTCGCAATCGGAACCTTCCTACGGCTGGCCCAGGCAGGGTCTGGCCGCTGCTGGGTACAAAATCTTCTTCTGTGGCCGGGGCGGCACCGGTTTCGTGGCGTCCAACGGCAAGACCGGCAACTACATCGACGCGCTTCAGCGCGGCGACTGGAAACTCCCGTACGGCACTCCTCCCCTCGTGGTGATCGAAGGCGGCGGGAACGATGCCGCACGCGGCGCCTCCGACGCGCAGATCGTCTCCAACGCGGAACGGCTGATCGCCAGCATCCAGCAGCGTTACCCCGCTGCCCGGATACTCATGGTCGGCACACTCGGGCGCGGCGCCCACTACGGCGGAGGACGCCGGAGCGATGTGGACGCGCTTTTGGGGCGGGTGGCGGACCATCACGGGCTGTCGTTCGTCAGCGCAGGCGATTGGCTCACCCGGTACAACCTGACGGGCTCGATGGCGGACCGGGTCCACCTGAACCGGCAGGGCCACGCGGCCCTGGGCGCCGTTTTCGGCCAGCGGCTGCAGTCCCTGGGGTTTGACTACGCCGACCCCGGCATGCTCGCCGGCTTATCCCACTAACGCAGGCTTGTCCCACCGGCGCAGGCACCGCCAGCGCCGGGCCACCGGCGCAGGCACCGCCAGCGGACGCGCCACCGGCGCAGGCACCGCCGGCGCACGGGCCACAGCACAACAAAGGAGCCGGTGTCCGCCCCGAAGGGAGGACACCGGCTCCTGTACTGCCAGCCGCTAAGCGCTGCTGGCGGCGGACTTCTTCAAGCCCTCAGGAAGCGGCCGCTCAGGCCACGTCCATTTCCGGCGGCAGCATGAGGCCGGCGCCGGGGATGGCGTTGAGCAGCGCCCGGGTGTAGTCCTGCTGCGGCGACTCGAAGACGTCGTCCGTCGAGCCTGTTTCCACCAGCTTGCCCTTCTCCATGACGCACACGCGGTCGGCGATCTGCCGGACCACCGCGAGGTCGTGGGTGATGAACAGGTAGGTCAGGCCGAGCCGGGACTGCAGTTCGGCGAGCAGGTTCAGCACCTGCGCCTGCACCAGCACATCCAGTGCCGAGACGGCCTCGTCGCAGATGATCACTTCGGGGTCCAGGGCCAGGGCGCGGGCGATCGCGACCCGCTGGCGCTGGCCGCCGGAGAGCTCGTTGGGGTACCGCTGCATGGTGGACTGCGGCAGCGCCACCTGGTCCAGCAGTTCCCGGACCTTCTTCTCGCGGCTGGCCTTGTCCCCGATCTTGTGGGTCCGCAGCGGTTCCTCGATGGTCCGGAAGATGTTGTACATCGGGTCCAGGGAACCGTACGGGTCCTGGAAGATCGGCTGTACCCGGCGCCTGAAGGCGAAGAGCTCCTTGCTGTTCAGCGTGGAGGTGTCCACGCCGTCGAAGATGATCTTGCCGGAGGTCGGCGTCAGGAGGTTCAGGACCATCTGCGCCACCGTGGACTTGCCGGAACCCGACTCCCCCACGATCGCCGTCGTGGTTCCCCGCTTGACGTTGAAGGAGATGTCGTCGACGGCGGTGAAGTCCGTGGACTTGCCCAGGCCAGAACGCAGCTTGAAGACCTTCCTGAGGTTCTGGATCTGCAGGACGTCGTCGGACTTGGCCGGCTCAACCACGCCGGTCTCGCTCGGGGCGAGCATGTCGTCGGTTTCCACACCGAGTTCCTTGGCCGCCTGGATGCGCCGGGACGCCAGCGACGGCGCCGAGGCGACCAGCCGCTGGGTGTACGGGTGCTGCGGGTTTTGCAGCAGCTCCAGCGAGGGTCCGGATTCGACAACCTGGCCGCGGTACATGACCACCACCTGATCGGCACGCTCGGCGGCGAGGCCGAGGTCGTGCGTGATCAGCAGCACCGCGGTGCCCAGTTCCGTGGTCATCTTGTCCAGGTGATCGAGGATCTGGCGCTGCACGGTCACGTCGAGCGCCGAGGTCGGCTCGTCCGCGATGAGCAGGCGCGGCTGGCAGGCGAGCCCGATCGCGATCAGCGCGCGCTGGCGCATGCCGCCGGAGAACTCGTGGGGGTACTGCTTGGCGCGGCTTCCGGCGTCGGGCAGCCCGGCCTGGGAAAGGACCTTGGCGACGTCGTCGGGGCCGCTCGGGAGTCCGTTGGCCTTCAGCGTCTCGCGGACCTGGTCGCCGATCTTCCACACCGGGTTCAGGTTGGACATCGGGTCCTGCGGGACCATTCCGATGCTGTTGCCGCGCAGTTCGATCATCCGCTTTTCGCTGGCGTTGGAGATGTCCTCGCCATCGAACAGGATCTGGCCTGCCGCGACCCGCCCGTTGCCCGGGAGCAGGCCGATAGCAGCCAGCGCGGTGGTGGACTTGCCGGAGCCCGACTCGCCCACAATCGCGACGGTTTCGCCCGGCATGACGGTGAGGTGGGCGTTGCGGACGGCGTTGACCTGGCCGTTGCTGGTGGTGAACCCGATGGCCAGGTCCTTGATTTCAAGCAGCGGGCGCTCAGTGGCGTACTCAGCTTCCTGGAAGTCAACAGAGGCGCTCATGGTGTCCCCTTTCATCGCTTGCGGGCTTTGGGATCGAGGGCATCACGCAGGGCATCGCCCAGCATGATGAAGCTCAGGACGGTGATGGACAGCGCGATGGCCGGGTAGATCAGTGGCATCGGGTTGGACCGGAGGGAAGCCTTTGCCGCGTCGATGTCATTGCCCCAGGACATGACGCTGGCCGGCAGCCCGATGCCGAGGAAGGACAGCGTGGACTCGGCCACGATGAACGTTCCCAGGGAGATGGTGGCCACGACGATGATCGGAGCCAGCGAGTTCGGCAGGACGTGGCGCATGAGGGCGCCGAACTTCGAGACGCCCAGCGACCGGGCGGCCGTGACGAAGTCGGCGTTCCGGACCTCAACGACGGCGCCGCGGGTGATGCGGGCAATCTGCGGCCAGCCGAAGATGATCAGGATGAGCACCAGCGTCCACACGGTCTTGTTAGCCCGGAACATCGGCAGCTGCATCAGCACGATCGCGCCCAGGATCAGGGGAAGGGCGAAGAAGATGTCATTGATGCGGGCCAGGACCGAGTCGATCCAGCCGCCGTAATAGCCGGCGACGGCACCCATGATGCCACCGATCAGCAGCACGCCGATGGTGGTCAACAGGCCCACGGTCACCGAGGACCGCGTACCGAAGATAACGCGGGCGTAGACGTCGCAGCCCAACTGGGTGAAGCCCAGCGGGTGGCCCGCGGCGGGGCCGGCGTCGGAGTTGGCCAGCTGGCAGGCCTCCGAGGTCGGGTCGATCGGCGAGAAGAGCCCCGGGAAGAGCGACACCGCCACGACCACGAGGATCAGGAACACGGAGATGATGAAGAGCGGCTGCTTGCGCAGGTTCTTCCAGGCCTCACCCCACAGGCTTAGCGGTGCGGCTTCGTCCTTGACCCGGTCCGTTACCTGGAGCGGAGTCTCGGAGACATCGGCCACGAAGTGCACGGTCCGGCGGGCCGGGCGGCGCGAATCGGCGTGCCGTGCGGTGGTGGTGGTGTTATCAGGAGTCATAACGGATCCTCGGGTCAAGCCAGCCGTAAAGCAGGTCAACGAGCAGGTTGGAGAGGCAGTAGATCAGCACCAGGACGGTGACGATCGAGACCACCGTGGGCCCTTCGCCGGACAGCACGGCCCGGTAGAGCCGGTTGCCTACGCCCGGAACGTTGAAGATTCCTTCCGTGACGATTGCCCCGCCCATCAAGGCACCGAGGTCGGCGCCCAGGAAGGTAATGACGGGAATCAGGGAGTTGCGCAGGATGTGGACGCGGACCACCTGGAACCGGGAGAGGCCCTTGGCGGTGGCGGTGCGCACATAGTCGGCGTTCATGTTTTCGATGACGGACGTGCGGGTCAGGCGCAGGACATAGGCGAACGATCCCAGTCCCAGCACGATCGCCGGCAGGATGAGGTCCGGGATGGTCGCCGCGGAGCTGACGGTCGGTTTGGCCCAGCCGAGCTGGACTCCGATGGTGAACTGCAGCAGGAAGCCGAGGACGAAGATCGGGATGCCGATTACGATCAGCGAAAAGATCAGGACCGTGGCGTCAAAGAGCTTGCCCTTGCGCAGGCCGGCGATGAGGCCGAAGATGATGCCGAAAAAGGCCTCGAAGATCAGCGCCATGATGGCCAGCCGCGCCGTGACGGGGAAGACCTCGCCGAGCACGGCGGCGATGGGGCGTCCGGAGAAGTCCTGGCCGAGGTCGAACGTGAAGATGCTCTTGAGGTAAAGCAGGTATTGCATCCAGAACGGCTGGTCCAGGTGGTACTGCATGCGCAGCTTGGCTGCGACCGCCTCGTTCACCGGCTTGTCGCCGAAAAGGGCCACGATGGGGTCACCGGGCAGGCTGAAGACCAGGAAATAGACCAGCAGTGTTGCGCCCAGGAAGACGGGAATCAGTTGCAGGAAACGCTTGAGGATGTATGTCGACATCAGCGAGTCACACCCTCGTTGGCAGGCATCCTGTCCAGGGATGCGGCGGAGTTGTTCATCAAAGAACCTTTTCACTATGGATGCAGGCCGGCGCCGGAATGCTCACGGCGGCAGGGCTGCGAAAAGTTCGCCCGAAAGAGCCGGGCATCAAGAAAATAAATGGAGGGGAAACACGACGACGGCGGAGGCCCCAGTATGGGCGGCCCCCGCCGTCGTTTTGTTGTTACTTACCGGTTACGTTGTAGTACAGCGGGACGCCGTCCCAGCCGTAGTCGACGTTGGTGACCTTGTCGCTCCAGCCGCCCTGGGCAACCTGGTACCACAGGGGGATGGCCGGCAGGTCCGTCAGGAGGATCTCCTGGGCCTTGTTCATGGCCTTGTTGCCGTCGCTGACCGACGCGGCGTTCAGGCCGTCAGAGATGGCCTTGTCGAACGTCGGGTTGGCGTAGTTGGCGTCGTTGGAGCCGGCACCGGTCTTGTAGATCGGGCCGAGGAAGTTGTACAGCGACGGGTAGTCTGCCTGCCAGCCGGCACGGATGGAGCCGGTGAGGGTCTTGGCGGTGGCGTCGTTGCGGGCTTCCTTGAAGGTGGCGTACGGCTTGCCTTCAACCTTGATGCCGAGCGTGTTCTTGAGCTGGTTGACTACTGCCTCAACCCAGGCCTTGTGTCCGCCCTTGTCGGCGTTGTAGGCAATGGTGAACGTCTTGTTCGCGTCCCACTTCTGGATGGCGTCAGCCTTGGCCCAGGCTTCCTTGGCCTTGTCGGCGTTGAAAGTCAGGTTCTCGGCTCCGGCGATCGAGTCGCTGTAGCCGTCAAGCACGGGTGCCGTGAAGTCCTTGGCGGGCTGGCGTGCGCCGTTGAAGATCACCTTGGTGATCTCTTCGCGGTTGATCGCCATGGAGATCGCCTGGCGGCGCAGCTTGCCGGCCTCGCCGCTCCATTCCGGCAGGTATTCCGGGATGGCGATGGTCTGGTTGCCGGCGTACGGCTTGTTGATGGTGCGGTCGCCGAGGTCAGACTTGAAGTTCTTCAGCGCGCTGGTCGGGATGGTCTGCAGGATGTCCAGGTTGTTGGACATCAGGTCCTGGTACGCCGAGTCGTCGTTCTGGTAGATCTTGAACGTCACGCCGGCGTTCTTGGCCTTGCGCGGGCCGTTGTAGTCCGGGTTCGGAACGAGCTGGATCTGCACGTTGTGCTGCCAGCCGCCGTCCGCGAGCTTGTACGGGCCGTTGCCGACCGGCTTCTCGCCGAAGCCCTTCGGGTCCTTCAGGGCACCGGAGGGAACCGGAACAAACGCGGTGTAGCCAAGGCGAAGCGGCCAGTCAGATTCCGGCTGCTTCAGTTCGACGGTGAACGTCTGGTCGTCAACGACCTTCAGGCCGGACATGGTCTCAACCGTGGAGCCCTCTGCGCTGGCTTCGTCGTAGCCCTTGATGCTTTCGAAGAAGCCACCGCTGAGCTGGGCGTTCTTGGCTGCGGCGCCGAAGTTCCAGGAATCGACGAAGGACTTGGCCGTGATGGCCTCGCCGTTCGTGAACTTCTGGTCCTTCTTGACCTTGATGGTGAAGTGCTGGCCGTCCTTGCCCTCGATGGACTCGGCGAGTTCGTTGACCGGCTTGCCGCTGGGGTCGTAGCTGACCAGACCCGCGAAGATCATGTCGATGACCTTGCCACCGCCGACTTCGTTGGTGTCGGCGGGCATGAGGGGACGCTGGGGTTCGGAGCCGTCGGCGAGGATCACTTTGCTGGTGTCGCCGCCGGTACTGCCGCTACCGGTTGCGGAGCCGCTGGCACCGCATCCGGTCAGGGCGAGGGCGGCGATAGCCACCATGCCCAGTGCTTTGGAAGTGCGCGAAAAACGCATTCCGCCTCCTATGAGTTGTGGGAGTTCGTGAGGGAAAAACTTATGCTTCCCCGTAAGCAGGCACAGGGGTATCCCCTGTGACGTGGCCTACATATGGAAGTAGCCTAGCCCTAAACCGTCCAAATATTGGAACTCTGTTGCCAAACCGTGATCCGACAATCTCATGACGAGTAACGTCAAGCGGAGTGTATTTCAAGTCACACGCTACCGGCTGGTAGTATTCGCCCGCGGTGTGACCTGGGTTACTCGCCCTTAACTGGAATCTGCCGGTTTTGGCCCCTGTTCCGACCCCCTCCAGGCAAGCCTCAGCTGGCCCCTGACAGCAGCTGCGCGCGCAGTTCGCGGCGCTCGCGCTGCTTGTCCGGATCCGGCAGCGGAACCGCCGCCAAAAGCCGCTGGGTGTAGGGCTCCTGGGGATTGCGGAGGATCTGGTCGCGGGTCCCCTGCTCCACGATCCGGCCGCGCTGCATGACACAGATCCGGTCCGCGAGCACGTCCACCACCGCGAGGTCATGGGTGACGAAGAGGCAGGCGAACCCCAGTTCCTTCTGCAGGTTCTGGAACAGATCGAGCACCTTGGCCTGGACTGAGACGTCGAGGGCGGAGGTGGGCTCGTCGGCGACCATCAGCTTGGGCTTGAGTGAGAGGGCCCGCGCGATCCCCACGCGCTGCTTCTGCCCGCCGGAGAGCTCGTGCGGGTAGCGGTTGCGGTAGTCGCGCGGCAGCTCGACCTGGTCCAGCAGCGCCTCAATCCGCCGCTGCAGGTCGGCGCCCTTCGCGGCCCGTGCCAGGAACATCGGCTCCCCGATGCTTTCCCCGATGGGCAGCCGGGGGTTCAGGGACGACGACGGATCCTGGAACACCATGCCGACATGCCGGCGCATCTCGTGGAGCTGCCGGCCGTTCCGCTTGGCGGCGGAAATGTCCTGCCCGACTACCCGCATGGTGCCTGCCGCCACCGGCAGCAGGCCGACGGCGGCCCGGCCGATGGTGGTCTTTCCGGAGCCGGACTCGCCGACGAGACCGACTACCTGTCCGGGATAGATGACCAGGTTGGCCCCTTCCACGGCACGGAAGGCCGGCACCCGGCCCTGCTTCGGGTACTCGATGGCGACATCGGTGAGCTCCAGGACCGGCTCGCCCTTCGGCTTGGCCGCTTCGGCCGCGGCCAGGGCGGCGGCGTTTTCGCGCTCTCGCCGGATCAGCTCGTCTTCAGGAATGGAGAAGATCTCGACGTGGGTCGCGGCGGCGAGGGCGGCGGTGACGTCCACGTCCGCCGTGGAATCCGCGCCGCCCTGGCCCAGGTGTGGGACCGCAGCCAGCAGCGCCTTGGTGTACTCGTGCTGCGGGTTGTGGAAGATCTGCGCTGCCGTGCCCGTCTCCACGATCAGGCCCTTGCGCATGACGGCGATCCGGTCGGCGAGGTCGGCCACCACTCCCATGTCGTGGGTGATGAGCACAATGGCGCTGTCCAGTTTGTTCCGCAGGTTGCGCATGAGGTCAAGGATTTCGGCCTGGACGGTCACGTCGAGGGCCGTGGTCGGCTCATCGGCAATGAGCAGCTTCGGGTCGCAGGAGAGCGACTGCGCGATCATGGCGCGCTGGCGCTGGCCGCCGGAAAGCTGGTGCGGGTAAGACCGGAAGGCCTTCTCCGGATCGGGCAGTTCGACAAGTTCCAGCATGCGCAGGGCCCGGAGCCGGGCTTCTTCCGGGGAAACTTCATTGTGCAGACGCACAGTTTCGACGATCTGCGACCCCACGGTGTACACCGGGTTCAGGGCCGTCATCGGCTCCTGGAAGATCACTGCGACGTCCTTGCCGCGCACCGCGCGGATATTGGCCTCATTGCTCCCCAGCAGCTCACGGCCGGCAAGCTTGACACTTCCTGTCACACGGCTGTTACTCGGCAGCAGGCCCAGCAGCGCCATCGAACTGGCACTCTTTCCGGAGCCGGACTCCCCCACGATGGCGAGCACTTCGCCGGCCCGGACCTCGTAGTTCAGGCCGATCGCTGCCGGGACCCATTTCTTGTCCACGCCGAAATCCACGCTGAGATCCCGGACCTCCAGGACAGGTTCGCCTTTGCCAGGCACAGGTGACGCCGGCGGATCGAGGGTGATGAAGTCAGTCATGATGGGCTATCCTTCCGCCCGGGCCGCCGGCGCACCGGGGATTAGTGCTGCGGCTCGGAATACTGAATTATTGGGGGCATGAGCTCTACGCCGCACGCCGGAAATGTTGAAGTCTTCAAAGCACGAACCAACAAGTGGTTCGCGTTGCTGTCCTGGGCGGTGGCCGCGTTCGGTGTCGTGGTCACGGTCGTCATGGCGGGTCCGGGGGCGCTGGGCGGCATCGCCCCGCTGGCCTTCATTGCCTTCATGGGCTGGCAACTGTTCTGGATGCCGTCCGTTGTAGTCCACGATGCCGGCGTCACCCTGGAGAATCCGTTCCGCTCGATTGAGGTGCCGTGGGCAGCGCTGGTGCACGTCGATACCCGTTTTGCGCTGACGCTGGTCACCGCCCGGAAGAGCTACACCTCCTGGGCCGCGCCGGCCCCCGGTATCTGGGGCGGCCGCCATGCCCGCCCGGAGGACCTCCACGGCCTGCCGGCAACCACCTACGGTCCCGGCAAGTCGGTCCGTCCGGGAGATCTGAAGACCACGGATTCCGGCCAGGCTGCCATGCTGGTGCGGGCCCGGTGGCATGACCTTGTGGAAGGCGGGCAGCTCGCCGCCGGCGACGCTGCCAGCACCGCGGCAACGGTGACCGTCCGCTGGGTGGCGATTGGCGCCGTCGTACTGCTCCTGGCGGCAAGCTACCTGGCGATTACCGCCGGTTAGAGCGGTCCTGCAGGGGGCCGGCATCTACTGGCCCCGTGTTCCGTCGGCCGGCCCGTCGTTGCGGGGATCCTCAGGCGCCGAGGCGCCAAGTCCGGTGACGGTACCTGCCTGCACCGCGGCACCCCCATGATCGGCCGCCTTCTTGGCATTGAACTTCTTCTGCCGTGGGTCAAAGGCGTCCCTCAGGCCGTCGCCGATGAAGTTGATGCTGAGGCAGATGAGCACGATGAACATGCCCGGGAACCAGAAGAGCCAGGGCCGTGTGGCGAAGGCCTGCTGGTTCTGGGAGATGAGCAGGCCCAGCGACGTGTCCGGGGCCTTGACGCCGACGCCGAGGTAGCTCAGCGCCGTTTCGGTGAGGATCGCGGCGGACATGGTCAGGGTCACGTTCACGATCAGCACGCCGACGGCGTTGGGCAGGATGTGCTTGAAGATGATCCTGGCGTTGCTGGCGCCGGAAATCCGGGCCGCATCCACGAACTCGCGTTCGCGCAGGGACAGGAATTCGCCGCGCATCAGTCGGGCCAGGGCGACCCAGCTGATCAGGCCCAGGAAGATTCCGAGGGCCAGGACGCCGTTGGTGCTGGCGAAGGAGGCGAACCAGCTCCCCTGGTCCCGGCGGCCGGCGAGGGCGGCCATGACGGCGGCCAGCAACAGGGCCGGAATGATGATGATGACGTCGGTCAGGCGCATCAGGATGGCCTCGGACCAGCCGCGGAAGTACCCGGAGATGGCACCGACCACGACGCCGATCAGACCGGCGATGAGGCCGATCACGATCATGATGGTGATGGACTGCTGCGCGCCGCGCATGGTCATGGCGAAGAGGTCGCGGCCGATCCGGTCCTGGCCGAACGGATGTTCGCCCCAGGCCAGCGGCCACAGCGAGGAGGTCGGTGCGCCGCCGTTGACCAGTGGCGAGACTTGCGTGTGGGAGTACTTCCACCAGCCGGGGATTCCCAGGTAACCCACCGAGGTGAAGGCCAGGATGAATATGAAGGCGAACACCACGAGGCCGATAATGGCGCCGGAGTGTCCGAGGAAACGCTTCCGGACGATCTGGCCCTGGCTGAGACCCTTGGCCTCAAGGACCGGCTCAACGCCGGCCGCGGCTGATATCCGCGAGGCTTCGTCTTCGGCCATGATTACTTCCTGCTGACTTGGTTGGCTCATGCTTTTACCCTTACGCGCGGATCCAGTGCGGAGTAGGCGAGGTCCGCGATGAGGTTGAAGACCATGGCCGTGATGGCCACGCAGATGAAGACGCCCATGACCGGGTTGGGATCGGTGTGCGCGATCCCGTCCAGGAACAGGAAGCCCATGCCGCGGACCGAGAAGACGGTTTCGGTGATGACGGCACCGCCGATCAGCGCCCCAATGTCGAAGGCCACGATCGTGGCGATCGGGATCAGGGCGTTGCGGAAGGCGTGGCGCATGATGACGGTCCGCTCGCTCAGGCCTTTGGCCCGGGCCGTGCGGATGTAGTCCATGTTCATGATTTCGAGCATCGAGGCCCGGGTGAAGCGGGTGTAGCTGGCCAGTGAAATGAGGATCAGGGCCAGGGTGGGCAGGATCAGGTGGGTGAAGGAGTCAAGGCTCAGGACCCAGAAGTCGCCCTGGATGTTCGGCGTGCTGGCACCGATGGTGGCGATCGGCCGGCCGCGCACACGGCTGTTGTTGAAGTAGCTGGGCCACGCCTGCATGTACCGGTCCAGCAGGATCAGGAAGCCGACCAGGAACGAGGTGATGGCTGCCGCCCGCATGGACTGCCCGCGGTCGTAGCCGCCCACCAGGTAGCCGATGCCCATGCCGATCAGGACGAAGGCGACCGCCAGGAGCACGATCATCAGGAACGTAGCCTCGTTGAGCAGCGGCTGAAGGAGGAAGTAGAGCACGACTCCGACGCCGACGGCGATGAGGGCCGACTGCAGGGCCTTGCGGTTTTTCAGCCCGGCGGAGAGCAGGGTCACGGCGAACGCGATGCCGACACCGGCGATGGCGATGACCACGGGGCCCATGCCCGGGGTCTTGAACCATTCGGTGGCGGAGAAGTAAATGAGCACCGCGGTGACGAAGGCGAAGGCGACGGCGCCGGCCAGCAGCCGGCGCCGCATGGTCCCGCCCGCCGCGACGGCTGTCACTGCGCCGACGACGACGCCGATCCCGAGGGCCGCGGGCAGCGGCACGTCGGGGTTCCGCAGGAAGTCGTTGAAGCCGATGGCGCCGAATTCCTTGAGCAGGACGGCGACCCAGAAGATCGGCAGTGAGAAGAACAGGAAGGCCATGAACGTCACGCCGTAATCCAGGGTGCTGTACTGCCGCAGGGCGGTGACGATGCCCAGGGTGATGCCGATCAGGATGGCGAGCACCGTTGCCGCGGTGACGAGGGTCAGGGTCTGGACGAGCGCGAAGCCGAGGGCCTCGGTGATGGGCTGACCGGCGATGTTTTTCCCGAGGTCACAGGAGTTGGCGAACGGAACGAGGCACTGGACAGCGCCGCCGAACCATTTGAAGTACCGCAGCGGGGCCGGGGTGTCCAGCTGCAAGAGCTCGGTCCTCGCGTCCATGAGCTGCTGCTTCTGGGGCGTGGGGTTGGCGCGGAATTCCTCGAGGGGATCGCCGGACGCCGCTGTCAGGAGATATACGAGGTAAGACGCACCGAGAAGGATGAGGGCGGCAGTCACGAGCCGCCGGAAGATGTAGGTCACCATTGGAATAGAACCTCGGAATTCGGGCCCAGGGATTGCCCGGACCGGTCGCGGAGTTTGGCCGGTTCCCGCCGATGTGGCGGCGGGACCACGGCATCGTCAGGGATGTCGCCAGAAAGGCGCCGGGACCGAAGAAGCTGTGGTCCCGACGCCTTTCCAGCAGTGTTACTTGGGGTCGCGGGCTACTTCTGCGCCCATTCCCAGAAGTTCCACCAAACGCCGGTCTGGTTCGGCATGTACTTCACACCGGTGATGCGGTCGCTGTACGCGTCCACGCCAACCGACTGGAACAGCGGCAGGCCGTAGGCCGAATCCCAGATCATCTTGTCGATCTGCGCAACGAGGCCGTCCTGCTTGCTCTTGTCGGTGGTGACAATCAGTTCGTCCATCAGCTTGTCGGCTGCGGGGTCGCTGAACTGGTTGAAGTTGGAGTCGTTGCCGGACTTGAAGATCTGCGGAACGCCGGACACGCCGACGCCCGAGTTGCTCCAGCCAAAGATGGTGGCATCGTAGCTGCCGTCACCGAGGGCCTTGCCCCAGTCAGACTTGCCGAGGCCGCCGTCGACGATCTTGAAGCCGGCCTTGGTGGCGGACTCGCTGATCAGGGAGAAAGCGTCAACACGGTTGGGGTTGTCCTTGTTGTACATGATGCGAACTTCGGGGGTGGCGCCGTTGAGGAGCTTCTTGGCACCCTCGATGTCCACACCCTGGTAGGCGGAGGAACCATTGTTCTTGGCCGAGTCGGCGTACGGGGCCTGGTCCGGAACGAAGAGCTGGGAGTCAAGCGGTGCAGCCTTCGGGTCCAGCTTCTTGACGATCTTGTCGACGATGTCCGTACGCGGGACGGCCTTCATGAACGCCTCGCGGACGTTCTTGTCGGCAAACGGGCCCGAGTAGTTCAGGTCGATGTGGTCGTACGCGAGCTGGTTGCCGACGTCGACCGTCACGCCCTGGCTTTCGAGTGCCTTGAGCTGCTCCACGGTGTCCGCGGATGCCTGCGGGGCGATGATGTCGGCCTCGCCGTTCTTGAGAGCCTGGACCTGGGCGGGTGCCTCACCGATGTAGCGGACGGTGATTTCGTCCAGATTGGCTTCCGGTCCCCACTTGTAGTCCTTGTTCTTGACCATGGTCAGGGACTGGTCCTGGTTGACGCTCTTGACGATGAACGGACCGTTGGAGAGGTAAAGGCTCGGATCGGCCGGCAGGGTCTTGGTGTCAAATCCGGTGTTCCACAGGTCCGCCATAGCCTTAAGCTGGGCGTTCGCCGGCTTGGGGGCCTTGGAATCGCCGCGGGGCATGCCCTTCAGCAGGTCAATGAACGCCTTGGTGTCCGCCAGGCCTGCCTTCTTGGCCAGGACGTGGGCGGGGATGTCGACGCCGGGGCCGCCGATGGCGATTTCCCAGTCCGCGAAGGGCTTGGAGTACTTCAGCGTCATGCTGCGGCCGTCGTCACCGAGTTCCGGGAAGTCGGTGAGGGCGATACCGGTGGGGTCACCGGCGTAGGAGAAGTAGGACGTTCCGGTCTTACCTTCCGCGTCGGCGTCGTTGTAGTAACCGGAGAAGGCGGCCCACTGCAGCACAAGGTCGGCTGCGGTAACAGGAGTGCCGTCGGACCACTTCACGCCGTCGTTGATGGTGTACTTCACCGTCAGCGGATCGTCAGAGACCTTTTCCATCTTGCCGAACTTCTCATTGCGGACAACATTGAGCTTGTTGTCGATGTAGAAGAAGCCCGAGTGCGTGGCGTAGCTGACCTTTGAGTTGATGTCAGTGTTTCCATCGGCCGTGTTCGGGTTGAACGTATTAAATGCGTTGACCTCTACTACAGTTGCCGATCCGCCTTGCTTGCTTGCTGCCGCCGCAGTGGTCGGGGTTGTCCCGCCGCTGTTGCCCGCGCAGGCGCTGAGGGCGATGGCAGCTGCTGCCGCCACGCCCACTGCTTTGGAAATACGACCCAAGCGCATTCCGCCTCCTTGTTTCTGTGGTGTGGGTGAGACCGGCGCCGAAGGCGCCAGACAGACGTCCACACTCCCCCAGCGGCAGTGTGGCCCGTCTCACATGGCATGAAGCGTAACCCCAAAGACCGTCCGGAGCCACCAAAGTTGACTCACCGTAAAGTTCGTTATGGAGCTGCAACATTGGGCAGGTTCCACAGGGCCAGCTTTCCCACAAAACGTTGACGGCGGCGTAACAAAAGGATAAAAGCGCCGCACACAGGAAAAGCCCCAATCCGAGAATCGGGGCCCTCCAGTTAATCCTTAATTACTTGGCAGAATTACCGCGCTGAGCAACCCAATAATCTCGTCGTGAAGCCTGGGGTCGGCGGGTCCGAGGCCGTCAAGCACGTCTTGGATACTCACGGTCGACTGACGGACTTCCTTGACGCCGGCCCGCGTGAGGAACAATCGCGAGTAGTCCGCTTGGCCCGATTCGACCGTTCGGGTCCAGCTCGGATCCCGTTCGTTGGCGAACCACGCGGACGGCCCGAACTTGAGCTGGAGCCTCGACTGGCCTGTCTGGTTCGCTTCATCTTTCACGTCAATGTTGATGGTCCACTGGTATATCCCCGCTAATCTCGCGTCGACTCCGCGCACAAACCCCTCGCCCCGAGTCGCGTTGAGCTGTCGTCTGAGCGGTCCTTCGCTGAAGGCGCTGAGGCGCCCCTTGACTCGCTGGAGGAGGTCGCGGCCCTCGCCAAACCGTTCCCTCGCTTGCACCGCAAGATCATCAGCAAAGCGCTTGGCGGCTACTTCCTGCGGCTGCTCCTGATATCTGCGGACCTCCCCGGTATCACACATGGCAACAACGAAGTTGAGCACTTCCTGGTCACCCACGCGACCCCTTCCCCTAACGAATTTGCGGTGCAACTGCTCGATGAACGCGTAGGCATCGGGGTTCTTCCGCTGGTAAGCCCTGTCGCCACCGACGTGTTCCAGCAGTCGCTCAGCCAACTTGCCATACGTGAGGACCGCGGCGTTCTCCCACCCCATGGTCTGCAAGGACGCATCCTCATCGCGACACAAGAGAACGACGGAACCCCGTTTGCCGTCCCGCACGCTGAACGCCAGGTAGCCGCTGTAACTGTGTCCGTGACCGTCAGAGGTGAAATAGTTCTCGACGACGACGACCGCAGCTTCGCTCTCAAGGACAAGGTCGGCGATGTCCGCTCCCCACGCGCCCATCGCGACGTTCACCTCCTGACGCACCAAGTAGCTGCCATGCGGAAGCGGTTCGCTCCCCGCCGAAACCCGGTTCAACTCGTCGATAAAGATCCGCAGGAAACGGTCGCCCAGGTTGTGCGTCTGTTCGGGGTCCAACAACCACCTGAAGACATTCGAGATCTGCTTTTCGTGGAGTCCGTGGTGCATAACGTCAAAGACGTTGAAACCCAACTCCAGGGACCTGCCAAGCACTGGCAGGAGCCCAGTTACCAAGCCATCTGACACGACACCCTCCCCCGAGCATAGAACGTGAAGGCCAGATGGAAGACGGCGACGCCGCGAGACCCCCACATGGCTATGGCTGGGCACTATACATTGAATCGGAGTTCCACCCGCGTTTCGTCACGGAGAGCCTCCTTCTCATCACGGCTGACCATCGCGACAGGTCGTTGGCGTGAACTGGGACGGCGGCGGCTCGTGTCCTCACGTTCCTCAGCTGCCATCAGCCGGCTTCGAGGACGAAGAAGATGAAGGACAGGAACGCTGTCTTCTCGCCGGTGAGGATGCGCGGCGGAAGGAGTTCGTGCGGTGTGTTTGGAGATGGCCCTGGTTCGCTCACGGTGGCGACGCGGTATCCCGCCGATGTGAAGGCGTTGATCATCGCGTGAAGTGGTCGGTGCCAGAAGGTCAGAACCGCAGGCTCCCCATCGAACTCGTAATCCTCCGAGTACTGCCGGATGGCGAAGTAGTCCTCGGCTGGTTGGGTGATCACGCTGACCGTGGGGTGGTTGACCGACAGGATCAGGCGACCGCCCGGCTTCAGCACGCGCCGCAGTTCGCCAAGCGGCGCTGACCAGTCCTCCAGGTAGTGCAGAACCAAAGACGAGACAACGTCGTCGAAGGAGCCATCCGCGAAAGGCAGCGGCTTGCTGAGGTCGGCCAAGTATAGATCCGCGGTTCCGCCAAGTCGCTGTCTTGCCAGTTCGAGCATCGCAGGACTGGAATCGAATCCGGTCATGATCGCGCCCTTCGCGCTCAGTGCCGCGGACAGGGGCCCGGAGCCGCACCCTGCATCCAGGACCCGGTGGCCGTCGACGTCGCCGGCGAGGCCAATCATCGCCGGCCGCTCGTAGTAGGCGTTGAGGAGGCTGGACTCGTTTTCCGCCGAGTAGCTCTCGGCAAAACTGTCATAATGGTCGGCTTTCACGGATCCTCGCTCTCGGGTAAACGCTCATGGTCAGTAGGGTCGGCCCGATCCTAACAACCTGGCCGTAAAGCCCGTAAGCATCGCCCGTTGATAACAGATTCGGTTTCGTGTGTTGGATCAACGCGGTTGGTCTGTTCTGGTGGTCGAAATGATTACCGTGAGCCAGAACGCCTGCGTCGATAGTTTATTGTCGGCAGGTGCAGCAAGACTGAGAACGTGAATATTGTCCGGATACCGCCTCTGCTCTGCTCTCCGCTCGCTTACGCCCCGGTGATCGATACCGTCTGGACGCGCGGGCAAGTCACTTTGGCCGACACCCGGCACGACGACACCATTGCGGCCATGGCCGAACGGATCCTCCGCGAGAACGTCGGCGACATTTCTGTTCTCGGAACAAGCATGGGAGGGTACGTCGCCCTCGAAGTCATCCGCCAGGCGCCCGATCGCGTCACCGCTCTCGCACTCGTAAGCACGTCCGCCCGAGCCGACTCCGCGGAGCAGCTCCAAGCGCGGGCGCGCCAGTCCGCGCTCGTTGAAGGCGGGCATTTCGACGCTCTTGTCGACGCCGCCTTCCCTGGCGTCGTCGCGGCAGACAACGAATCCGACGATGCACTCCTAGCCACTTGGCGCTCCATGACCAGCCCAGTCGGTGCAGAAGCCTTTCTCCGACAGCAGCAGGCAGTCGTGCAGCGCGCCGATCTTCGCTCGATTCTGCCGTCCATCGCCTGCCCGACAGCGATCATCCACGGAGCCCAGGACCGCCTCATCCCTCTGAACGCTGCGGAAGAAATGGCAGAAGCGCTGCCCACGGCCCGGTTCACCGTCGTCGAGGGTGCCGGCCACTTCCTGTTCCATGAGCAGCCCGCCGCCGCACGGGACGCCGTTAGCTCCTGGCTTGAGTCCGCCACATAGCCAACTGTCCGTGAAGCCCTCACCCGCTCGCAAAAGCGATAGCCGCCAAGAACACGTGTTCTTTGCGGCTAGCGCTTTTGGCCTCAGGGAGATCAGAAACCAGACGTTGAAGCGGAACTCCACGACGTTCCGCAGTCGAACAACGTCACGGGTGGCCGTTCGTGCTTCTCAGGAGGTCGAGGATGGCGGCTTCCTTGGACGGGGCCTGGATGGGTCGGGCCACCACCAGCGATGTCGCGATCGGCGCTCAGCCCTGCGTTGGGCCGCGTCCAGATAGTCCTCGCGCGCCGCATCAAAGACCTCGTGAGGAAGACTCAGCGTTGCACGGCTCAACTGGCGTCCTACCAGCAGATCGCTGATTGCCCCCGGGATCTCCCGCGTCCCCCGAGCACCTTTCACGGACCGCCTGAGCTGCACGCCCTGCTCCGTGAGCCGCATCCCCCAGGATGAGTCGACCTCAGCAAGGCTGGAACCGACCAGGACCGCTATTGCCGTCTCTACCCGTTCCCGGGAAGGGACGTCGGCCTGCAGCATGTCCCACCCCGGCAGCAGCGCACGGAGCGACGAGGAGCGCCTCCCATCATGCAGCAGGGTCACGAGCGTTGCAGCGTCATCCATGTCTATGCGGTCCACGCCGTTCAGGCTAGCGCACTCCGAGCCGCCACCGCCTCGGGAACAATCACCGTCTCGGAAGAACGTTAAGTTCCCCAACACTTCGGCCGAGGATTCCCGGGAGGTACCGGAGCTGACTCAGACGTTAAAGCGGAACTCCACCACGTCGCCGTCGGCCATGATGTATTCCTTGCCTTCGATCCGGACCTTGCCGCGGGCCTTCGCCTCGGCCATGGAACCGGCCTCGATCAGGTCATCGAAGGAGACGACCTCGGCCTTGATGAAGCCGCGCTGGAAATCGGAGTGGATCACGCCGGCCGCCTGCGGGGCGGTGTCGCCCTGGCGAATGGTCCACGCGCGGGTTTCCTTGGGGCCGGCCGTCAGGTAGGTCTGCAGTCCGAGGGTGTGGAAGCCAACCCGGGCGAGCTGATCGAGCCCGGATTCATCCTGGCCGTTCATTTCCAGCATCTCGCGGGCTTCTGCCTCGTCGAGCTCCACCAGGTCGGACTCGAGCTTGGCGTCCAGGAAGATGGCGTCGGCGGGGGCCACGAGGGCCCGCAGTTCGGCCTGCTTCTCCGGGCTGCCGAGGATTCCCTCGTCGGAGTTGAAGACATAGATGAAGGGTTTGGCCGTGAGCAGGCCGAGTTCCTTGAGGTGCTCCATCTCCAGCTTGTCGCTCTTTATGGACGAGAAGATGGTGTCGCCGCGTTCCAGCACTGCCTGTGCCGCCAGGATGGCCGCCAGTTCGGCCGCCTCCCGCTTCTTGATCTTGACTTCTTTTTCGATCCGCGGGATGGCCTTTTCGATGGTCTGCAGATCGGCCAGGATCAGCTCGGTGTTGATCGTCTCCATGTCGGAGCTGGGATCGACCTTGCCGTCGACGTGGATGACGTCCGGGTCATCGAACACGCGGACAACCTGGGCGATGGCCTCGGCCTCGCGGATGTTGGCGAGGAACTGGTTGCCGAGGCCCTCGCCCTCGGAGGCGCCCTTGACGATGCCGGCGATGTCCACGAATGACACGGCGGCGGGCAGCAGGCGCGCGGAGCCGAAGATGCCGGCCAGCTTTTCAAGCCGGGCATCCGGCAGGTTCACGACGCCGATGTTGGGCTCGATCGTGGCGAACGGATAGTTCGCCGCGAGGACCTGGTTGCGGGTCAGTGCGTTGAAAAGGGTTGATTTGCCGACGTTGGGCAGTCCGACGATGCCAATAGTAAGAGCCACGAGCATATATTCTACCCGCACCAGCCGCCGGCCGTTGCTGCGGCCTGCGGCTGCGCCTGTGGGGCGGCAGGGTGCCGGCGCGGGCGCGGGGCGGTGTGGGGTGTTCCCGCGGCGTTGTCGGGTGGTGCGGCGGGTACATCCCGGAGTGTTTCCGGGTGTTCCAGGGTGTTCCGGGCGTCGAAGCCAAAACTGTCACAGGGGCATGTCACAGTGAAGGCATGGAAGCTTTTTCTCTGATTCTCGCCCTGCTCATGCTGCTCACGGGCGCCGTCACCGGCGCCGCCGTCGTCTATGTTCTGCTGCGCCGGCGCTATCTGGCCGTGGAACAGGACTTCGACGGCGTGTCAGCCCGGCTGTCCGAGGTCAGCGCCCAGTTCGCCGCCGCCGACGCCGAGAGGCGCCTGCTCGCGGCCCAGAACCGGGAACTCGGCGAGTCCCGGAACCACGACGGCAGTGTGCTCCGTGCGCTGGCGCCGGTGGCAGAAAAGCTCACTGCCGTGCAGCAGCAGGTATCCCTGCTCGAACGCGACCGGCTGGAGCAGTACGGCCAGCTGGCCCAGCAGCTGCAGGAGGCCCGCCTGTCCGATGAGCAGCTGCTGCGGTCCACGCATGCGCTGGAGTCCGCTCTGCGCTCCAACAGCGCCCGCGGCCAGTGGGGCGAGGTCCAGCTGCGCCGGGTGGTCGAGGCGGCAGGCATGCTGCGGCACGTGGACTTCCACGAACAGCTCCACAGCGGGCAGGCCCACAGCTCCGGCACGGACGGCAGCCTCCGGCCCGACCTCGTGGTGCAGCTGCCCGGCGACAAGCAGCTGGTGGTCGACGCAAAGGTCCCGCTGGCGTCGTATCTTGCCGCCCAGGACCTCGGCGCCGCCCAGGCGGGCCAGCAGTCCTCGCAGCTGCCCGGCAGCCAGCAGGCGCACCTCGCCGCCCATGCCAAGGCCCTGAAGGCCCATGTGGACGCGCTGGGCAGCAAGAAGTACTGGGACATCCCAGGCAACTCTCCGGAGCTGGTGGTCTGCTTCCTGCCGGCGGAATCAATCCTGGCCGCCGCCCTCACGGCCGACCCGGCCCTGCTGGACTACGCACTGGCCAAGAACGTGGTCCTGGCCTCCCCCGGGACCCTGCTGGCGGTGCTGAAGTCGGTGGCGTTCACGTGGCGGCAGGACGTGTTGACGGACAGCGCCCGGGAACTCTTCGAGCTCGCCCGGCAGCTCTACGACCGGATGGGCACGCTCGGCGAGAACGTCACCAAGCTGGGGTCCTCGCTGAAGACCTCGGTTGAGCGGTACAACTCCATGGTCGGGACCCTTGAGGCGCGCGTCCTGCCGACCGCGAGGAAACTCAACGCCCTGGAAGCCGCCGGACTGGCCACTCCCCCCGCCGTCGAAGTTACACCGCGGGCAGTCGCGGCCCCGGAACTTCAGTCCCGTGACGAGTCAGAAGAGTCCGCGGCCTAGGTGCCCTGCGCTTGGGTCTCAGTACCCCAGGACTGTCCAATGCCCAGGAGTGTCCAGTACCCAGGACTGTCCAGTGCTTAGGAGTGTCCGGTGCCTAGGACTGTTCGGGGCGGGTGCCGCGGCCGCCGAGGGCGCGGGTGACGTCGCCGGCCTGCTTCAGGGTGGCCCGGAGCTCCTTCGGCAGGGAGAACAGGAGGTCTTCCTCGGCCGTGACGACTTCCTCGACCGATCCGTAGCCGTAGTCGGCGAGGAGCCGCAGCACATCCTTGACGAGGACTTCCGGGACAGAGGCCCCCGACGTCACGCCCACCGTGGCGACGCCCTCGAACCACGTCTCGTCAACCTCGTTGGCGAAGTCGACCCGGTAGGAGGCCTTGGCGCCGTATTCCAGCGCCACCTCCACGAGGCGGACCGAGTTTGAGGAGTTGGCGGAGCCCACCACGATCACCAGATCCGCCTGGGGCGAGATCTTCTTGATGGCCACCTGGCGGTTGGTGGTGGCGTAGCAGATGTCGTCGCTGGGCGGGTCCTGCAGGGTGGGGAACCGCTCCTTGAGCAGGCGCACGGTCTCCATGGTCTCGTCCACGCTGAGGGTGGTCTGCGAGAGCCAGATGACCTTTTCCGGGTCGCGGACCGTGACCTTGTCGACCTCGTGCGGGCCGTTGATGATCTGGATGTGTTCGGGGGCCTCGCCGGCGGTGCCTTCGACTTCCTCATGGCCGTCGTGGCCGATCAGCAGGATGTCGAAGTCATCCTTGGCGAACCGGACGGCTTCGCGGTGCACCTTGGTGACCAGCGGGCAGGTCGCGTCAATGGTGCGCAGGCCGCGGTCCTCGGCGGACTGGACGACGGCGGGCGAGACTCCGTGCGCGGAAAAGATCACGAGGGCGCCTTCCGGAACCTCGTCGGTTTCATCGACGAAGATGGCGCCCTTTTCCTCCAGGGAGCTGACCACATGGACGTTGTGCACGATCTGCTTGCGGACGTAGACCGGCGGGCCGTAGTGTTCCAGGGCTTTTTCCACCGCGATGACTGCACGGTCTACGCCGGCACAGTAGCCGCGCGGGGCTGCCAGAAGGACCTTTTTGGGACCGGCGACCGGGGCCGCGGCCAGGACGTCTTCCGGGGAACGCCGCCTGCGCGGAACGGATGGCATCGGAACGGAGACAGCGGTGGTGGTCATGCTCCCATGCTACCGGTGTTCAATCCTGCCCCGTTTGCGGCCGCCGGCGACCCGGACAGCCACTCCCGTGGCTACCAGTGCTGCTCCCGCGACGGCAGCAGCGACGATCCACTGGCCGAAGCTGGCAGAGCACGCCGCGACGAACTCGTTCTTGAACAGCTCCGCCACATCGTTACCGCTCGAGGTCCCGGCGACAGCGGCGCCGGCGGCATCGCTGGCAAGCTTCCATACCCCCGCGAGCACCAGCGTCCCAACGCCCATTCCGACCAGCACGGTCCACCGGCGTCGGGCCGCAACGAACGCCAGAATGAAGGCGATGGCCGCGCCGACGGCAACGGCGTAGCCCATCGGGGCGTAGACGGTGACGCGTTCGATCATCTGGCGCTGGTCGGACTGCCCGATATGGATCAGCACCTGGCCGGGTGCCTCCAGCGGAAGGGTGGTCGCCGCAGTGACCTGCTTGGCCACCAGCCCGGCAAGCGGCGCGACATCCAGGGTGAGCGAGGACGAGCCGTCAACCTCCGGCGGCAGCGTGCTGGGGTCGGCGAACGTGAGGCGGTGGCTCTTGCGCAGGGTTTCAGCCCAGGCCTCGGGGTAGCCGGGCAGTCCCGTCAGCGAGCGCGCCGCGCTGTCCAGGACCGGCCGGGCCAGCTCCGTGAAGGCTTCGGGAATGCCGGCGCTGGCGGCCAGGCCGTCGACGGCGGCCGCGGCCAGCCGCTGCTGGAACGCCGGGTCCTTGCCCAGCGGCGCGGTCAGGGCAACGAAGCCCTCTTCCTGGACGATGTTCTGGTCCACCCACATGGCTGGAACGGCGACGGCTGCCATCAGGAGCCCGATGAGGACGGCGACGGCAGAGACAAAAGTGCGCAAGGGATTCCTAGGAGGTTGATGGCATCCCTCCCATCCTAGGGCGGGGCCGGGCGCGGCCATAAAGTCGGACCCCGGTGGTAGAGCTATGGATAGAGTTGACAGAGACAACTTCCGGCTGCCGGCCGGCCCACCCGCCGGGGAGCGGGCCGCCGGCAGTCGCGGTGTAAGGACATGCAGTAAACGGCACGCAGCAAAGGACACGCACGCATATGTACAAGGCACTCCACCAGGCACTCCCGGCCATGGAGCCCACGCATGCCTGAGGACGCGGCGGCGGCCACCACGCTACCGGCCACCGCGGCCCAAACCAGTCCGGACAACCCCTGGCCGCTGCAGTTGCTGTCCCAGAAGCTCAAGATGCATATCGACCGCGCGCCCTCGGCATGGGTTGAGGGGCAGGTAATCGAGCTCAACCGGCGTGGCAGCAACGCCTACCTGACCCTGCGGGACATCGACGCCGAAATCTCGCTGCCGGCATCGGTCTGGACCACAGTGCTGGACCGCCAGGCCGCCCCGCTGGAACGCGGTTCCCGGGTTGTAGCCCTGATCAAGGCCGAGTTTTGGCTCAAGACGGGCCGGCTGAACATGTCTGTGAAGGACATCCGGCCCGTGGGCCTCGGCGACCTCCTGGCCAGGATCGAGCGGCTGCGCCAGGCCCTCGCCGCCGAAGGACTCTTTGCCGATTCGCGCAAAAAGCGGCTTCCACTGCTCCCGCACCGGATCGGCCTGATCACCGGCCGCGACTCTGACGCCAAGAAGGATGTGCTGCGCAATGCCGCCCTGCGCTGGCCGGCCGTCGAATTCGAGATCCGCGAAGTAGCGGTCCAGGGCAACACCGCCGTAGCCCAGATGATCGCGGCCTTGCGGGAACTCGACGCGCACCCCGTGGTCGACGTCATCGTCATCGCCCGCGGCGGGGGCGCCCTCGAGGACCTGTTGCCGTTCAGCAGCGAGGAGCTCATCCGGGCCGTCGCGGACGCGTCCACCCCCGTGGTGAGCGCGATCGGGCACGAAGCGGACCGGCCTATCCTCGATGACGTCGCAGACCTCAGGGCATCAACGCCCACCGACGCCGCGAAGAGGATAGTTCCCGACGTCGCCGAGGAGCTTGTCAGGGTCCGGCAGGCACGGGACCAGCTCCGTCGCGGGGTCACCCGGCTCGTTGAACGCGAGGGCGACCGGCTGGCCTCCCTGCGTTCGCGCCCCGTGCTGCTCTCCCCCGACGTCATGATCAGCCAGCGCCACGAGGACGTCGAACGGCTCAAGGTCCGCTCGCACTCGGCGATCAGCGCCGCCGTCGTGCGGGCAGCGGACCAACTGGTCCACCTCAAGGCGCAGGTGCGCGCACTCTCGCCGCAAAAGACACTGGATCGCGGCTACGCGGTGGTCCAGCTCGCCGGCGACGGAAACGCCCCCGCGGCGCACCGGGACGTTGTGCGCCATCCGTCCCAGGTGCCCGCCGGCACGGACCTCACGGTTCGGGTGGCCGGCGGCCGGTTCACGGCCCAATCCACCGGCGGCCAGGAACCGGCCGAGGAATAACCCCGGCGGACGGACGTGCCCACACGGCCACCCGTCAGCGCCCCGAACAGGCACCACCGTCAGCACCACAGACAGCGTCACCGCGGCACAAACCGCGACAATCAAGGAGCACCCACATGGCAGCAGAACCCAACCCGAACGCCGACATCGAGGCCCTCAGCTACGAGGACGCCCGCGAGCAGCTGGTCGCCGTGGTGGGCAAGCTGGAGGCCGGCGGCGCAAGCCTGGAGGAATCGCTTGCGCTGTGGGAACGCGGCGAAGCGCTGGCCAAGCGCTGCGAACAGTGGCTGGAAGGTGCCCGCAAGCGGCTCGCCGCGGCCCGGGACCAGGCCGCGGACAAGAACTAGGCGCCGGCACGCCGCGGCGTGCCGGTTCCCTCCGTATTAGGAGCGCTCGACCAGATCCCGTTCCAGATCGACGTCGAACTCCGGATCCGGCCACTGCAGCTTCAGCCCTTCCAGGGCGTCCAGCATCAGCTGCTGCACCGCGATGCGGGCGTACCACTTCTTGTTGGCCGGCACGACGTACCAGGGCGCGATGTCAGTGGCCGTCTTCTCGAACGCCTCCTGGTACGCATCCATGTAGTCGTTCCAGAAGGCGCGCTCCTTGAGGTCGGTGCTGCTGTACTTCCACACCTTGGTTTCGTCATCCAGCCTGGCGAGCAGCCGGTCCTTCTGCTCGTCCCGGCTGATGTTGAGCATGACCTTGACCACCGTGGTCCCGGCTGCCGCCTGCCTTGCCTCGAATTCGTTGATGGCCTTGTAGCGCCGCTCCAGTTCCTCGGGACTTGCCCAGCGGTGGACCCGGTGAATCAGGACGTCCTCGTAATGCGAGCGGTCAAAGACGCCCACCATGCCGGCCCCCGGCACTGCCTTCTCGATCCGCCAGAGGAAATCGTAGGATTTCTCCTCCGGGGTCGGCGCCTTGAAGGACTTGAGCTGGACACCCTGCGGGTCCATCTGGCCCATGACATGGTTGACGATCCCGCCCTTGCCTGCGGTATCCATCGCCTGCAGGACCAGCAGGATGCGCTTGGTGCCGCCGAACCGGGATTCGGCGAAAAGCTGCTCCTGCAGGGTGGTCAGCTTGCCATCGAGCTCTGCCAGGAGCGCCTCGCCGTCGGATTTCCCGCCCGGGTAGCCCGGGGTGGAGTCCGGGTCGCAGTCCTTCAGCTTGAATTTTTTTCCGACCAGCAGCGTCTCGGCGGGGTGCCGCTCGAACATCACAGCATCTGTCATGGAAAGCCTCTTTCCAGTTTCGTGCAGCCGCTGCGCGGGCGAGTCCCCGAGCTCCGCTGCTGACCGAAGCCTAGTTCCCCTTATACCGGCTCAGGAAGTCCGCCATGCGGTTGATTGCTTCCTCGAGGTCCTTGACGTTCGGCAGCGTCACCATCCGGAAGTGGTCCGGCCGGACCCAGTTGAACGCCCTTCCGTGGGACAGCAGGATCTTCTGCTCGCGGAGCAGGTCCAGGACAAATTTCTCGTCGTCGCGGATGTGGTAGACCTCGGGGTCCAGCTTCGGGAACAGATACATGGCCCCGCGCGCCTGCTGCGTGCTGACGCCCGGGATGGCGTTGAGCATGTCATAGGCCTTGTTCCGCTGTTCCAGGAGGCGCCCGCCGGGCAGGATGAGGTCGTTGATGCTCTGGTAGCCGCCGAGGGCGGTCTGGATGGCGTGCTGGGCCGGCACATTGGCGCAGAGGCGCATGTTGGCCAGCAGGTTGATGCCCTCGAGGTAGTCCGCGGCGGCCTTTTTCGGCCCGGAGATGGCCATCCAGCCGGCCCGGAAGCCGCAGACCCGGTAGGCCTTGGAGAGCCCGCTGAACGTCAGGCACAGGACATCGTCGCCGGTGAGCGAGGCGAGGTTTACGTGTACCGCGTCTTCGTAGAGGATCTTCTCGTAGATTTCGTCGGCGAAGAGCACCAGGCCGTGTTTCTCTGCGAGGGCAACGATCTTCTTCAGCGTCGCCTTCGGGTACACCGCACCTGTCGGGTTGTTCGGGTTGATGACCACGATGCCCTTGGTGCGCGGCGTGATCTTCGCTTCCATGTCCTCGAGGTCGGGCTGCCAGCCGGATTCTTCGTCGCAGAGGTAGTGCACGGGTTTCCCGCCGGCCAGGGCAACCGAGGCCGTCCACAGCGGGTAGTCCGGGGTGGGGATGAGGACCTCATCGCCGTCGTCGAGCAGGGCCATGAGCGACATTGTGATCAGTTCGCTGACGCCGTTGCCGAGGTAGATGTCATCCACGTGGATGTTCTGGATCCCGCGGGTCTGGTAGTACTGCGAGACGGCGGTGCGGGCCGAAAAAATGCCGCGCGAGTCGCTGTAGCCCTGGGCATGCGGCAGGTGGCGGATCATGTCCACCAGGATCGCGTCCGGCGCTTCAAACCCGAACGGGGCCGGGTTTCCGATGTTCAGTTTGAGGATGCGATGACCCTCCGCCTCCATCTGCTGGGCGGCCTGAAGAATCGGTCCACGGATGTCGTAAAGGACATTATGAAGCTTGGTGGACTGCTTGAATTCTGCCATTCATCAAATATGCCATATGGAGGATGTACTTCCGCTGAGACATGACTCACACGCGGGCGCCGCAGTAACAACAACGACGCCGGTGCCCGGGCTGTAAGCCCGGGCACCGGCGTCGCAGGGTCGCCAGTGGCCTACTGCTGGGCGAGGCCCTTTTCCTTCAGCCACGCGTCGGCGGCATCTTTCGGGTTCTGCTTCTGGCTGCCGCTCACGGCACGGTTGAGGTTGATGAGGTCTTCCGTGGTGAGGACCTTGGACACCGCGTTGAGCGTTTCCTTTGCCTTGTCCGTCATCTTGGCCGAGTTGTACAGCGGCAGCACCTGCTGGGCGATGAAGTTGTTCTTCGGATCCTCCAGCACCACGAGGTCGTTGTCCGGGATGGACGGGGTGGTGGTGTAGATGTCCGCCACCTGGACCTGGTCCGAGAGCAGCGCCTTGAGCGTGACGGCGCCGCCGCCGTCGCTGAACGGCTCGAGTTTCTTGGGCACGCAGTTGTAGTTCTTCGCCAGGCCCGGCAGGCCGTAGGCGCGCTCGGCGAAGGTCGCCGGGGCGCCGATGACGAGATCGCCGCAGACCTTCGCCATGTCTTCGATGGACTTCAGCTGGTGCTTCTCGGCCGTGGCCTTGGTGACCACCATGGCGTCCTTGTCCTCAGCCTTGGAGGCATCGAGCACGGCCAGGCCCTGCGGGAGCTTGGTCGGGAGTGCCTTCGCGATGTCTTCGGCGGAGACCTCGGTGGCGTCCTTGTTTACATACAGCAGCAGGTTGCCGCTGTAGTCGGGAACAACGTCCACCGAGCCGTCCTGGACTGCTTTGATGTAGACCTCGCGCGAGCCGATGTTCGGCTTGGTGCTGGCGGTGACGCCCGCGGCGTTCAGGGCACCGGCGTAGACCTCGGCCAGGATCTGGCTCTCGGGGAAATCAGCCGACCCGATCACCAGGGCACCGCCGGAACCGGAGGCGGCACCGCTGCTGGCCGGGGCCGAGCTCAGCGGGTTTGATGAGCCTCCGCAGGCGGACAGAGCCATGGCCAGGCCGACGCCGACGGCCAGGCCGCCGAATGCGCGCCGGCCAAGGCCTCGTTGGCGGGATTCCTTCATGACGTACCTCCTTGAACAACAGTCTCCGCGATCACGGGGTCTGTGAGATCAACCGCAGCCTGCTGGCTGCGGTTCGGCTTGGATGAGGCGCCCCGTGACAGGAACAGCCTCTGAATAAGGGCAAGGATAAGGTCGACGCTGATGGCAAGGGCGGCGATCAGCAGCGAGCCTCCCAGCATTTGCGGGAAGTCGGAGAGCACGAGCCCGTCGAACAGGTAACGGCCCAGGCCGCCCAGGTTGATGTAGGCGACCACGGAAACGGTGGCGATCACCTGGAGCACCCCGGTCCGGAACCCGCCGTACATCACCGGCAGCGCGTTCGGGAATTCCGCCCGGAACAGGACCTGCCATTCGGTCATGCCCATGGCGCGGGCGGCATCCACCACGTTGCGGTCGACGCTGGAGATTCCGGCGTAGGTGCCGGCGAGCAGCGGCGGGACGGTCAGGATCACGAGCGCCCAGATCGGCGGCATCAGCCCGATGCCGGCGAGCAGGACGAACAAGGTGAGCAAGCCGAGGGTGGGCAGTGCGCGCAGCGCGCCCGCGACTGACACGATCGCAACCCGCCCGCGGCCGGTATGTCCGACGAACAGGCCGATCGGGACGGCGATGGCGATGGCGATCACCATCACCAGGCCCGTGTAGAACAGGTGTTCGGCCAGGCGCACCGGGATTCCGGCGCTGCCGGACCAGTTCTCCGGGTCGCTGAGCCAGGCAAAGGTGTCCGTGACGACGTTATTCACGCGTTTCCCCCTCCGGTCTTGGGACGCGAAAACCGCATCGCCGCCGCGGCTGGGCCAGTCCTGTCCGGGCCCGCGCCCGAACCGGTGCTGCCACCCGTGGCCGCCGTGGCCCGGGTCCAGGGCGTCAGCAGCCGTTCAAGCAGCACCAGGACGGCGTCCATCAGCAGAGCCAGGAGAAGGATGGCGATGATGCCCACCACCACTTCGGTGACGAAGTCACGCTGGAGGCCGGAGGTGAAGAGCATTCCGAGGTTGCCGATGCCGAGCAGTGCCGCGACGCTGACCAGCGAGATATTGCTGACCGAGACCACGCGCAGCCCGGCGAACAGCACCGGCAAGGACAGCGGCAGGTCGATCTGCATGAATCGGGCGAAGGGTTTGAACCCCATGGCTACGGCGGCCTGCCGCAGGTCCTCGTCCACCGAGTCGAAGGCATCCAGCGTGGCGCGCACCAGCAGGGCGATGGCGTAGATGGTCAGGGCCACCACCACGTTGACCGGATCCAGGATCCGGGTTCCGAGGATGGTCGGAAGGATGATGAAAAGCGCCAGCGAGGGGATCGTGTACAGCAGTGAGGACCCGGTGAGCACCAAGGACCGGAGCCCGCGGCTCTGCCGGGCGAGCTGGGCCAGCGGAACGGCTATGAGGACCCCGAACACCATCGGCAGGATGGCCAGGATGAGGTGCTGGCCGGCGAGGCTGAAGACTTCGGCCCTGTTGGCCAGAAACCACTCCATCAGAGCCCTCCGTGCCGGACGTTGCGGTCTGACTCGATGACGGCGAGGACTTCGGCGGCTCCGATGACTCCGGCCACCCGGCCGTCGTCGTCCACGGCGACGCCGAGGCCCGAGGGTGAGGACAGGGCCGCGTCCAGTGCCCGGCGGAGCGTGTCCCCCTTCCGGAACAGGGAGCCTCCGGGAACCATCGCCGGGGCGGTTCCGGTGGCGCTGCGGGGCCCGGCCCAGCCCAGGGGCCGGAGAGCGTCGTCGACCACCAGCTGCCATTCATCGGAGCTGCCCTCACCCCTGAGCTGATCGGGCGTGAGAGTGGGGACGGGGTGGATGGTGACACCGTCCGAGGGGCTGAACGCAAGGTGCCGGAACCCGCGGTCACGGCCCACGAAGGAGGCCACGAACTCGTTCGCCGGGGCCCGCAGGATCTCCGCCGGGGCGGCGTACTGCGCCAGCTTGCCGCCGACGGCGAACACGGCCACTTTGTCGCCCAGGACGGTGGCCTCGTCGATGTCGTGGGTGACGAAAACGATCGTCTTGGCCAGGTCATGCTGGAGCCGGAGGAGCTCCTTCTGGAGTTCGTCGCGGACCACCGGGTCCACGGCGCTGAAGGGCTCGTCCATGAGCAGCACCGGAGGATCGGCCGCGAGTGCCCGGGCCACGCCCACGCGCTGCTGCTGTCCGCCCGAGAGCTGGGACGGGTACCGCTTGCCGAGCGAGGAGGCCAGCCCGACGACGTCGAGCAGTTCCTGGGCGCGCTTGCGGGCGTCGGCTTTGGACACGCCGTTGAGCCGGGGAACGGTGGCGATGTTGTCCAGTACGGAGCGGTGCGGCATCAACCCGGAGGACTGCATGACGTAGCCCATGGACCGCCGCAGCTGCGCGGCAGGGACTGAAGTGACATCGGCCCCGTCCACGGTGATGACGCCGGACGTGGGCTCCACCATGCGGTTGATCATCCGCAGGGACGTGGTCTTACCGCAGCCGGAGGGTCCGACGAAGACAGTGATGGCGCCCTTATCGATGGACATGGTCAGCCCGTCAACGGCGGCCTGACCGCCCTGGTACTGCTTGGTGACGTTCTGGAACTCGATCATGGCTTCGGCCATTTCCGGGCTTACCTAACTGTTGGCGGCAACATTGGTCGGGCCAGCGCACGGTTTCGTCAGTGTGCTGGCCATAAAGCAGTTAGCTCATAGACTAACCAGCACCCCGGACTATGTCAGCGGCGCGGGGCTCCCGTAAGGCTTCGGAAGCACAACGATTTTGGATGGGTGGCGCGCCGGAAATCCTTCCGGCGCGCCACCGCGGCCCTTGTCTCACCCGGCGGTGTGCTTCAGCGGGGCCGCCGCGCACCCTTCGCGCCACTGGTGTTTCTGCTATTTCCGTCCTGGCGGCTCTTTCCGCCGCCGTGCGCGTTCTCGTGGTTGTCCCGTTCGGCCGACCGCTGGCTCTTGCCCGCTACGACGATCTTCTGGTGCCATTCGCGCTGGTAGGCGCGCCGCGCGGCCGCGTCGTGGCGGCGCGCCAGGGCGGCGAGTTCGCGTTGCAGCTTCAGGTAGCTGGCCCACCGGCGGTCCTCCAGTACGCCGTCGGCGAGCGCGGCCTGCACGGCACAGCCGGGTTCCCGGCCGTGCGCGCAGTCCGAGAAGCGGCAGTGCTCGAAGAGCTCTTCGAGGTCGCCGAACATCTCCTCCATTCCTCCCTCGGCGTCGAAGACCCCGAAGCCGCGCACCCCCGGCGTGTCCATCAGGACGGCGCCGCCGGGCAGGGGAACGAGCGCGCGGGACGTGGTGGTGTGCCTGCCCTTGCCGTCGCCCGCCCGCACTGCCCCCGTCTCTTGGGCCGGGACGCCGGCGAGGGCATTGATGAGCGTGGATTTTCCGGCGCCAGAGGGCCCCAGCAGCACCAGCGTGCCGCCGGGCGGCAGATGGCCCAGCACTTCGTCGAGGCCATCGCCGTTCTCGGCAGAGGTGGTGACGACGTCGACGCCGGCTGCCTGGCGCACGACCGTCGCCACGACGTCGTCCGCGAGGTCCGCGATGTCCGCCTTGGTGATGATCACGAGCGGCGTGGCACCGGAGTCCCACGCCGCAACCAGGGTCCGTTCGAGCCGGTTGTGCGTGAGCGGACGATCCACCGGAACGACGATCCCGACGACGTCCATGTTGGCGCCAAGGACCTGCGCCTCGGACGAGGCCTCGAAGGCACGCTTGCGGCTCAGCTCCGAGTGGCGCGGCAGGATGCCCACGATGGCGGGCTCCCCCGCCGCGTTCGGACCCAGCCAGACCCAGTCCCCGGTGGCGGGAAGCTCCCCGCCGCGCGGGTAGGGCAGGTGGGCGGTTCCGCCGCCGTCGGCCACGAGGACGAGGTTGCGGTCCACCCGGATGACGCGGCCCGGGCGGTCGCCGCCCGGCACCGGCTGGGCCGCGAACCGCTCGGCGACGCCGGCCGTGTAGCCGTAGAGGACAGGACCTTCGGGGCCAGCCTCATCGGAGGGCACGGCCGTATGAGGCACAGACGTATGAGGCACAGATGAATGAGGCACAGATGAATGAGGTTCGGATGAATTGGTAATGAGGGCGCTGCCGGCGCCCCGGGATGCAGGATGAATGGTCAACGAAAACCCTTTGGTGGGGCCCCGTGGTGCGGCGCATTGCGGGCGGCGGCGGTTTGGATGCCGCGCGCGGAGACTAGCGCTCGATGGCTAGGCTGCGCCGTGGGACGGGGCAGGAGTAATGACATGGCTTGTATCGGTGCGCTGCGCGCTCAGAAATATCGCAGTCATTGCTTCCACCTCCCCGTCGATTGCCGGTCTGCTGCGGCCGGCGGTTTCTACAGGATAGCGATGGTGCCCGTGCCTGGCCAGCGGTTTAGCCGGAAAGTTTTCCGTTCAACGGCCGCTCACGGTACAAACGCAGCCCGGCATCCACGAGCGAGACCCGGTTTAGCTGCGCCACCTCATCCAGTGGAATCCAGGCCGCGTGGGTGGTGCTGCCGTTCACTTCGTGACGCAGCTCCCCGCCCGTGATCGTCGCCTCATAGACCAGCCGGAGCGACTGGAAGTCCCGTACGCCGCCGTCGAGCCGGACTTCGGACGGCCAGTGCCCGACGTCGATCCCCAGCATGGCGCCGACCTCGGCGTCGTAACCGGTTTCCTCGTGAATCTCGCGTCGGCACCCGTCCACCGGGTGTTCAGCCAGGTCCAGGCCGCCGCCGGGCAGCGTCCAGCCCTCGCGGCCGTCCTGCTTCCAGTACGCCAGGAGGATCCCGGCATCGCGGATGATGACGGCGTAGGCGGCGGGCCGGGTGTCGAATTGCATGCTCATCCCCCCAGCGTAGTGGCCGGAGGATTGCCTCCGCCTAGCCCTGTTCCGCCACCAGCTGCAGCACCCCGAACACCGGCTCCTGCGCCAGGACCCGGACATCGGTGATCCCCGCGGCGGCCAGTGCCGTGCGGAACGACTCCTGGAGCCCCGGCACGTTCATGCCGAGTCCGCCGCCCAGGATGACGGGGCCCTCGATGCCGAGCTGCCGGACGGTCTGCGCGGCGAGGTCGGCGAGGTCGCGCCCGGCCTGCTCCATGAGGGCCCGGCTCGGCGCATGCCCGGCGTCTGCAGCCTCCACCACGAGACGGGCCTGCTGGGCCCAGAACCGGCGCCCGGTCTCGGGCGAGTGGAACATGGCGATCAGCTTGTTCGGGTCATCCACCCCGCAGGATGCCAGCAGGGCAGTGGAGAGTTCGTCGGGTTCCAGCCCCTGGTTCATCCGGCGCAGGCTGTGGCGGACTGCCTCCCGGCCCAGCCAGTAGCCGCTGCCCTCGTCGCCGAGCAGGTAGCCCCAGCCCCCGGCCCGTGCTTCCTCGCCGCGGCCGTTCTTGCCCCACGCGGCCGATCCGGTGCCGGCGATGACCGCGACGCCGGTGCTGGCACCGCCAGCGGCAAGCAGCAGCCGGGAGTCGTGGACCACCGTGATCCGGGCACCGGGCACGTGCGGGGCAATCAGTGCCGCGAGCGCCGCGGCGTCGTCATCGGTGTCGATGCCGCCGGCTCCGGCGTAGACCTGGGCGACGTCTCCCCCGCCGATCCTGGCGAAGAGTTCCGCGAGGTTGAAGGCGGCTTCCTCGGGGCTGACGTTCTGGACATTGGAGCTGCCCACCGATTCATCGGCAACGGGCGCGCCGTCCTCGAACCTGACGCCCCGGGTTTTGGTGCCGCCGATGTCCAGTCCGATCACGGCACCTGTCCTCGCCGTGGCAGATGGCGTGGTGGAAGATGGAACGGAGTCCGCCGCCGGCGGCATATCAGTGTTAGTCACTGGAACAGGTTACTGAATCGCTGCAAGGAGCCCGCAATGCCCCACGATCTTTTCGGCACACCCGTCATCGCGGCGCCCATGGCCGGCGGCACCTCCACACCGGCCTTCGTCGAGGCCGTACACCGGGCTGGCGGGCTGGGCTTCCTCGCGGCCGGCTACAAGAGCGTGGCGGCCATGCAGGCGGAAATCCGCACCATCCGGGAGTCCGGCGCCCGATTCGGCATGAATGTGTTTGTCCCGGATCCGGCCCAGCTGCCGCCCTCCGCGGCGGTGCTGGCGGAACTCGAGGACTACCGGCAGCAGCTGCGCCCCGACGCCCGGCGCTACGGCGTCGAGCTTCCGCAGTTGCGGCTCGACGACGACGACGAATGGCAGGGAAAGATCGATGCCCTGCTCTCAGAGCCCGTGGAGCTGGTCAGTTTCGCCTTCGGGCTGCCCGGCCCGGACGTCGTTCGGGCCCTGCAGCGGGCGGGGTCCGCGGTGCTGGCCACTGTCACTACCGCGGCCGAGGCCGTGCAGGCGGCAGGGCAAGGCGTGGACGCCCTCGTCGTGCAGCACGCGAGCGCCGGCGGACACAGCGCGGCGTTCCTTCCGGCCCCGGAGCCGCAACCGGCTGACGCGGCGGAGCCGGGCGGCACAACGGCGCAGCCGGGCGGCACGACGGCGGAGCTGCTCGCCGAGGTGCGGTCCGTCGTCGACCTTCCGCTGGTGGCTGCGGGCGGCATCATGGATGCGGCCGGGCTGGACGCCGTGCTGCGTGCCGGGGCCGTCGCAGCCCAGCTCGGCACCGCGTTTCTCCGCACTGACCAAAGCGGCGCCAAGCAGCTGCACAAGGATGCCCTGGCCGATCCGCACTTCACCCGAACCCGGCTGACGCGCGCCTTCACCGGCCGGCAGGCCCGGGCCCTGGAGAACGAATTCGTCCGCGACCACCCCGAGGCGCCGGAGGCCTACCCTGCCGTCCACCACCTCACAGCGCCCCTGCGGGCCGCGGCCACCGCAGCCCGCGACGCGGAACGCCTGAACCTGTGGGCGGGCACGGGCTGGCAGAAGGCACAAGCCGGACCCGTGGCCGGCGTCGTGCGAGGGCTGCTCGCCGGCCGCTGACCGCCGCCGACCCCCACCATCGGAATCCGGCCGGACCTGGCCGAACTCCGAAGTCGCCGGAAACGTGCCAAACCGCCGTCACCTTACGGCGACCTCGGCGCCAACCGGCGACCTGAGCGTTCCGGCCTGAGCGGACCAGCCCCGGCACACCCGTCGGCCCGGCTCAGCCTGCCGAGCGTTCGCGCACGAAGCCTGCCAGGAGCGCCGGACCGTCGCGGAGCACGAATTCGCGGAACAAGCGCACGGGATCGGACTCGGCATCGGCCACGGCATTCCGCGAAACCGGCTCCCGCCACGCGAGGCCGATCTCGCGGAACGCCAGGACTGAATCCAGGGGAATCTCCACCCAGCCCGGTCCGCCGTCGTCGGCTTCGGTGCCCCGCGACGGGTGGTGGCTGTTTTGTGCGGCTCTGCCGGGTGCGGAGCCGCCGGGCGGCAGAATGCTGACGCCGAGCCCGGCCGAGACGAGGCCGCGGACGGTGTGCGAGTCCTGGCTCTCGAAGGCAATGCGCGGGCGGAACCCCGCCTCCCGGAACAACGCGTCGGTCAGCGAGCGCATGCCGTAGCCGGACCCCATCGCCACGAAGGGCTCCTGCCGGATCTCGGCAACCTTGGCCCGACGGCGGCCGGCCAGGGCATGCCGGTGGTGGACCACCAGGCGCAACGGTTCGCGGTACAGCGCGGCCGAACCGATTCGCTTGCTGGGTGTGGCAACGGGTGCCGTGAGCGCCACGTCGGCGGAGCCCGCGGCCAGTTCCGCGAGGCAGCCGTCCCGTGCACCCTGGCTGAGGTCAAAGGCAGTCTGCGGGTGCCTGCTCCGGAACGCACTGATGAGCAGCGGCAGCATTGCCTCGCCGAAGGTGTGCTGGAACGACACGGCGATCCGGCCGCGGACCACCTCCGATTCGTGCCTGACGCTGTCCAGCCCCGTCTGGAATTCGGCCAGGGCAGCCTCGATGTGGGGCATGAGCGCCTTCGCCGCGGGCGTCAAACGCACGCCCCGGCCGTCCCGGATCAGCAGCTCCGTCCCCACGATGGCGCTGGCCCGCGCAATGGCACGGCTCACGGTCGACTGCGGCAGGCCCAGGAGCTCGGCCGTCTCGGTAATGTGCTCCGTCCGCCCCAGTTCCGCCAGCATCGGGAGCAGGGGCAGCAGCTGCACGAGCTGCCTGTGTTCGACGTCCATGTTCCCCTCCAGCACACTGATCCATATTTGCTATCTATTCTATGGAAATCATGCATTGGAAGCATCCCTCGGGCAGGCTTTAGCCTGAAGGCATGCTACGCATTTCCGCACCCACCGGCACAGGCCCACGCCCCGCGGCGAAGGACGCAGCCAATCTCGCAGCTGATCCTGCAGCCAACGCTGCCGCATGGGCGGGCCACCCGAAGGGCTCCACGGCCTACCGCCGGATCCTCGCCGGGCTTGCCTTTGCCGGCGTCGCAACTTTCGCGCAGCTTTACTCCACCCAGGCGGTGCTCCCGCTGCTGGCGGCGGATCTTCGCGTCTCGGCCGCCGAGGCCGCGCTGACGATTTCCCTGGCTACGGTGGGGCTGGCCCTGACGGTGCTCCCGTGGTCCTTCCTGGCCGACCGGATCGGCCGGGTCCGGGCAATGATGTGGGGCATCTCCGCGGCCACCGTCCTGGGCCTGCTGGTCCCCCTGGCCCCCAGCTTCCCCGTGCTGCTGTGCCTGCGGATGCTGGAGGGAATGGCCCTCGGCGGCATCCCGGCGATCGCGATCGCGTATCTCAACGAGGAGGTCAACAAGGCCCACGCCGCCGTCGCCGCCGGGAGCTATGTCGCAGGGACCACCCTGGGCGGCCTGGCCGGCCGGCTGGTCGCCGGGCCCGCGGGCGAACTGTGGGGCTGGCGGGCCGCGGCCCTGGCGGTCTCCGTTCTGGCTAGCGGAGCGGCAGTCCTGTTCCTTGTTCTGGTGCCCCGGGCCAAGGGCTTCACCGCCGCGGCCGCGGGAGGCTTCCGCGGGGCCTTTCGCACGCTGGCCGGCCATGGCCGCAATCCCCGGCTCCTGGCCCTGTACGTCCAGGCATTCCTGCTCATGGGCGGTTTCGTGGCCGTCTACAACTACCTCGGATTCCGGCTGTCAGGGGAGCCGTTCAGCCTGCCCGCCACCGCGATCAGCCTGATCTTCCTGGCCTACCTCTCCGGAACCGTCTCGGCGCGCTGGGCAGCGGGCCTGACGTCGCGGTTCGGCCGGCGCACCGTCCTGATCGCCGGCACCGCACTGATGGCAGGCGGCCTGGCCCTGACGCTCACGGAACAGCTGGCCGCGATCCTGGCGGGATTGCTGCTGTTCACGGGCGGCTTCTTCGCGGCACACAGCATCGGATCCGGCTGGACCGGGCTGATCGCCACGACGGGCCGGGCGCAGGCCGCCTCGCTGTACAACCTTGCCTACTACCTCGGCTCCAGCGTGCTTGGCTGGGCCGGCGGCCTGGTCTTCCAGCGGTTCGGCTGGACGGCCCTTGCGCTGACGGTCATCGGACTGGCCGGCGCGACGGCGGCAATCACCGCCGTCGCGCATCCCGCGCCGGTGCCCGCAACCGGCACCGCGGCCGCCGGCAGGGTCACGGCATCGGGCTAGGCACAGGACCCTCGGGCTACTGCGTTGCCTCGATCGCCTGCACGAGGTCGGCGACGATGTCGGCCGGGTCCTCCAGCCCCACCGAGATCCGCAGCAGGTTCGCGTGCGGCTTGGCCGCGGCTTCGACCGGCCGGTGGGTCAGGCCGGCCGGGTGCTGGATGAGGGTATCGATCCCGCCGAGGGACACGGCGTGGGTGATCATGCCGACGGCGGCCGGGATCCGCTCGGCGTGCTCGGCGCTGGCGAGCTCGAAGGCCATGAGCGATCCCGGCCCGGACATCTGTGTGCCCACCAGGCCCTGCGGGTCGCATTCGGCCAGTCCCGGGTAGTAAACCCGCCTCACGAGCCCGTGCCCTGCCAGGGCAACCGCGACTTTTTCGGCGCCGGCCTGCTGGGCGCGGACCCGGACCGGGAGCGTTGCCAGCCCGCGGTGCAGCAGGTACGCCGGCCACGGGGTCAGGATGCCGCCGGTCACGGCCCGGATCTGGCGCAGGCGCACCGCCCATTCAGGGCCTGCGGCCACCACGCCGCCCATGGCGTCCCCGTGGCCGCCCAGGAACTTCGTGGCGCTGTGCAGCACCATGGCCGCGCCGTGCTTGAAGGGTTGCTGCAGTACCGGGCTGGCGAAGGTGTTGTCCACCAGGAGCGGCACACCGTCGGCGGCGGCTGCCACGCGGGCGATGTCCACCAGCTCGAGGGTCGGGTTGGCCGGCGTCTCGAGGATCACCAGGCCGGTGTCCGGGCGCAGGGCGGCGCCGACGCCCTCCGGCGTCGTGAAGGTGACCTCGCTGCCAAGGACGCCGGAGGCCAAAAGGTAGTCGCTGCCGCCGTACAGCGGGCGCACGGCGACAACGTGCTTCTTGCCCGCGGCCACAACCGCGAGGAGCACGGCGCTCAGCGCCGCCATTCCGGTGGCAAAGGCGACAGACTCGGGCGTGCCTTCCAGGACAGCGACGCCTTGTTCGAAGCGTGCCACCGTGGGGTTCCACAGCCGCTGGTAGACCGTGCTTTGCCCCTCCACATGTGAGCCGCCGGTGGCCATGTGCTCGTAGGCAAGGCCTCCGTCGTGCACGGACGGCAGGGGCGCCGTCGTGGACAGATCGATGGGCACCGCGTGCACGCCCAGTTCCGTGAGCCCGCTCCGGCCTGCGTGGACCGCCAATGAATCTTGAGAAAGCACCCTAGCTCCTTACGAATATTCACCATTGAATTCCGCAAGTATCTGGCAATAATTCGCGCTTTTGTAGAGGTTCTGAATGGAACTGTCGGATAACGCCGTTTATGATGAACGGAGAACACTACTAGGAGGTTCCGTGAGCAGCACTGCGAAGAATGTTCGGCCGGGAGCCAGCGAGCCGCTGGACGCGATCGACGAGCGCCTGCTCGCTGCCCTCGTCGCGGACGCCCGCATCTCGAACAAACAGCTGGCAGAGCTCGTGGGGATCGCGCCGTCGACCGCGCTGATGCGCACCCGCGCCCTGTCCGAGCGCGGCATCATCGAGGGCTTCGAGGCCAATCTGAGCCTGTCCGCAATCGGGCGTTCGGTCCAGGCCCTCATTGCGGTCCGGCTCCGGGCCCATGACCGCGAGCAGATCGACCGCTTCACCGCCCGGGTGCCCAAACTGCCGGCAGTGCTTTCGACCTTCCACACGTCCGGGTCGGTGGACTACCTGCTGCACATCGCCGTCGCCACCACGGAGGACCTCCGGGACTGGGTTCTGGACAACCTGGCCACCGACCCCGTGGTGGGCCACACCGAAACCACGCTGGTCTTCGACCACATCCAGGGCAACCACGGCCCGCTGCCCTAACGGGCCCGGCCGGCGCAGTTAGACCCGGCGCAGTCAGACCCGGCGCAATTAGACCCTGCGCAGTTAGCCCCGGCGCAGTGCGCTTCGCAGCGTAACGGCCGCCAGCGTCAGCGCGGCGGCCGCGCACACCGTGACGAAACCGGCGACGGCGCTCTGCAGCCCGACGATCCCGGCTGCGAGCCCCAACCCGATCACCGGGAAGGCGCTGCCAAGGTACGTGATCACATAGACGGTGCTGATGATCTGGGCGTGCCGCGCGGCCTCCACCCTGCCGGCAACGTCATTGAACACAGTCCTGAAGGCCACGCCCTGCCCCACGCCGGCAGTGATGCTGGCCAGAATCAGCAGCCACGGGCTGCTCCAGGCGGCGGCCGCGGCGATCAGCAGGACGGAGACGCCCAGGACGGCCAGGCCGGCGGACACGGCAAATCGTCCCCGGATGGCCAGCAGCTGGCTCAGGGCTGAGGACCCCAGCGTCAGCCCTGCCAGCAGGCCGATCAGCGGCCGCGAATCGGCGTGGACAATCTGGGCGAAATAGCCGGGGGCGAGCGAGAGGCAGAAACCAAAAACGGTGAAGCTCAGGAAGCCCACGGACGACGCCAGCCAGAAGGCGCCGCGCGCCTCGCTGGAGACCGAGGGCCGCCGCGGTGCCAGGACCCGCAGGGTCTGGGGACCGGCATGCAGGCTGATGGCGGGCCGCGCCTTGAGCAGGTACAGGGGCACCAGCACGGCGGCGAGAACGATCGAGTGCAGGTAATACGGCGTCGACGTCGGGCCCGGCAGGAGGGACAGCATTCCGCCGATTGCGGGGCCGGCCGCCACCCCGCCGGCGGAGGCCAGGAGCGTGAACCGTGACGCCCACTCCGGCCGGCTGGGCAGCAGCTCGCGCAGGGCAGCCGAACTGGCCCCGGTGGCGAGCGCGACGGCGACGCCCTGCAGGGCGCGCCCGGCGGAGAGCGCCACGAGGTTGCCCGCGGTGGCGAAGACAAAGCCGCCGGCCAGGCCCACCAGCACTGCCAGTACGAGGGCGGCGCGGCGGCCGATGTGATCGGACCAGTGGCCGGCCAGGACGAGTGTGGCCACGAGGGCCAGGACGTAGGCCGAGAACGCCACCGTGACATCGAGCGCCGTGATTCCAAGTTTTGCCTGCAACAGCGGGTACAGCGGCGTCGCAAGATTCGCGCCGACCAGCAGCGTAAAGATCACAACCCCGGCCATCACGAGCCGTGCGGTGGTGGAAGCGTCCCAGCCCCAGCGGTCAGCTGTGGCCGGGCGCATGCGGAGTTCGCTAAAGACTGTCATGGCCGTGCCCTTGCATGAAATCGGGCCGCATGCGTTCCCTGTGGGGAACACCGACGGCCCGGTCGAAAAGATTGGTACCTACAGAATGCAATACCAATGATCTGGATGGCCAAGTTCTGTGCCAAAATTGAGCAAAACAGTCATTCTCAGACTGCTCAAGTGAACCGGAGTGATGATTTGAACAGTCTGGACCCCACCGACCTGAAGATCCTGCTGGAGCTGATCCGGGATCCGCGGATCCAGATCGGCGAGCTCAGTGACGCCCTGGGCATCGCCCGGAACACCGCCCAGTCGCGCGTGCGGCGCATGCTGCGCTCCGGTGTGCTGCACGACGGCGGCCGTGAAATCGATCTGGAGGCGGTGGGGTACGACGTCGTCGCCTTCGTGACGATCGAGGTCAACCACCGGGAACTCGACGGCGTCGTGGGGGCCCTGCGGCTGATCGCCCAGGTTCTGGAAGTCCACGAGATCTCCGGGCGCGGCGACGTCTGGTGCCGGGTGGTGGCGACGGATACGCACAATCTCCAGGCGGCCCTCCGGTCGATCCTTCGGATCAAAGGCGTCATCCGCACCGAGACCGTCCTGGCGCTGCACACCCATATCCCGTACCGGACCGAGCCGCTGATCAGCCGGCTCGCCCAAGGCAACGCGCTCGCCCCCGGCCGGTCCGCGTCGCGGCGGGCCGGGTCCGCCGAATTCCAGGTGGACAAAGGATAATGTCCCGGTGACTATCATCGACAACGCCGTCTACGTTGACGGCATCCGCAGCGCCGAGCCGCGGAACCTCGAGCAGACTTTTGAGACCCTGACCGAGCACGGGGGCATGGCCTGGATCGGCCTGTACCGGCCGACCACTGAGGAAATGGCGGCCGTGGCGGCAGAATTCAACCTGCACGGGCTGGCGGTGGAGGACGCGATCTCTGCCCATCAGCGCCCCAAACTGGAACGCTACGACGACAACCTGTTCACTGTGCTCCGCCCCGCCAGGTACCTGGACGAGACCGAAACCGTGGAGTTCGGCGAGCTCCACGTCTTCACGGGGCGCAACTTCGTGGTCACCGTCCGGCACGCCGAGACGAAAGTCGTGGGCCAGGTCAGGCGCCGGATGGAGGGCCGGCCCGATCTGCTGCGCCACGGGCCCGAGGCCGTCCTGTACGCGCTCATGGACCAGGTGGTGGATGACTACGGTCCCGTGGTAGCCGGGCTGGAAAACGACATCGACGAGATCGAGGACCAGCTCTTCAGCGGCGACCCCCTGGTGTCCCGGCGGATCTACGAGCTCGCCCGTGAAGTCATCCATTTCCAGCGCGCCATCCACCCGCTCCCGGCAATGATGCAACAGCTCCGGCGGGGCTTCGAGAAGTACCGGGTGGACATCGAACTGCAGCACAGCCTGCGCGACGTCGAGGACCACGTGGAACGGCTGATTTCCCGCGCCGATTCGTTCCGTGACCTGCTGCAGAATGCGCTCACCCTGGACGGAACCCTGACCGCCAACCGCCAGAACGAGGCCAGCGCGGAACAAAACGAACAGGTCAAGAAGATCTCGTCGTGGGCCGCGATCTTCTTCGCGCCGACATTTGTGGCCGGACTGTATGGCATGAACTTCGACAACATGCCGGAGCTGCACTGGACGCTTGGCTACCCGATGGCAATCACGCTCATGGCCGGCACGGCGGCGCTGATGTACGCCATCTTCAAGAAGAAGGGCTGGCTCTAGCCAGCGGCGCGGCGGTTCCGGACCTGGACCATGAGCCGTCGGAACGCCAGGACGAACACGACCTCGATCAGCACCATCAGCCCGAGCAGCAGCCACTTCCCGCTGCCGATGAAAACGATGGCTCCGGTGAGGACCAGAATGCTCCCCAGCGCCAGGGAGTAGACGGCAAATCCGAGGGCTACCCTGGCGCTGCGGACGCCCGTGCGGAAGCCGAAGCCCTGCGGTTTCCCACCGGGGTACCCGGCAACCCGGTCCGGACCGGCGGGCTGGAGCTTGTCGAACTCCTCCCACGGGTCGCGGTCCTGCTGCTGATTGGTCATGGTTCCATTATCCCGCGGGCCCGGAAACGCCGCGCCCCTGAGACCGAACCGTTGGACACTTTCGCGCTGAAACACTTTCGCGCTGAAGCATTTTGGTGCCGTCACGACGACGGGGCCAGGACCAGTGGTCCGGGCCCCGTCATTGCATGCCGATTGGGCTACTTGCTGTGGCCGTGCCCGCCCGAGTCGCCGCGCTTGCTGGTCTTGGCGGCGTGATCGCTTTCAAGACCGGCCGGAGCGGCGCGGTGCTCGGCGGCGTTGGCCTGGCCGGCCGCGCGGTGCTCGGCGGCGTTGGCCTGGCCGGCCGCGCGGTGCTCGGCGGCGTTGGCCTGGCCGGCCGCGCGGTGTTCAGCGGCGTTCTGGTGTGCCCATCCGCTGTTGCCGTTCGATGCGTGGGACGCGTCGGCTTCCGGCGCGTCGGCCGAATCCTTGGCATCGTCTTCGGCGGGCGCCGGGGCCGGAGCAGCGGGCGCCGGAGCCGGGGCAGCAGGCTCCTGAGCGTCCGCGACCTCTTCCGCGCCCTGATCGTCCGCGTTCTGATCGTCCGCGACCTCTTCCGCGCCCTGATCGTCCGCACCCTGATCGTCCGCGTTCTGATCGTCCGCGTCCGCCTCTGTGCCCTGATCGTCCGCCTCCTGGTCATCCGACTCAGCCGGATCGCCCGGTTCAGACGATTCAGCCGGATCGCCCGGTTCCGACGATTCAGACGATTCGTGATCGGCGGCTTCCTGGTCGCCCACTACCGGAGTCTCCGACCCGGCCGACTCGGCCGGCTCAGAGGTTTCGGTTCCGGTCACCGTCATGGTTGACGTCGGGTCAGCCGGGAGATTGGTGGTCGCGGTGGCCGCCGCTGCGCCGGCGCCGCCAGTGACGACGACGGAGGCCACTACTACTGCCTTGCCTGTGGTGCCCAGAGCACTGAGCCAGCCGATGATTCCTGCCACGGGAGATTCCTTTCAAAGCGGATAAGAGACCGCTGCCGTCCCCCCGGTCGGCAGCCAGCGCCACACTACCGCTCGGAAACGACCACTTGTCCGCCCTTTAGCCGCTCAGGCCACATCCTGAGCCAATGTTGAGCAAACACTGAGCCTCGGGGCAATCACCACGTCCTTAGGCCGCGCGTACGTCGACCTCGCCGGGTTCTGCGCCGTCAGTGCCGAAGACCAGCTGACGGGTGGCGATCTTCTCGGTGAAGAAGCGGTCGTGGCTGACCACGACGACCGCGCCGGGGAAGTGGAGCAGTGCCCGCTCCATCACCTGGGTACTGGACATGTCCAGGTGGTTGGTGGGCTCATCCAGCAGCAGCACCGAGGCCCCGGACAGCAGGCACTGGGCCATGGCGACGCGGGCTTTCTGTCCGCCGGAGAGGTTCCCGATCTTCTGTTTGAGGTCGGCTTCGGAGAACTGGAACATGGCGAGGAACCTGTTGACGGACTTCTTCGTGGCGCTGAAGGCCAGGCTGTCCGGCAGCGCGTTGACCGCGTGCGAAACGGTGTCGGCGTCGTCGAGCTCCTCCAGCATTTTGTTGTAGGAAACAAAACCCGGCCCCTTCGCCCAGACCACTTCACCGGAATCCGCCGGTTCCTCCCCGGTCAGCACTTTCAGCAGCGTGGACTTGCCGCTGCCGTTGGAGCCCAGGACCACAATCCTGTTGCCGCGGCGGATCTCAAAGCTCAGGTCCTCGAACAGGACCTTGTCGCCATAGGACTTGCCCAGTCCTTCGACCCGGCAGAGGACATCCTTCACGTGCAGCCCTCCGTAGATCTCGGTGACGATCTGGTCCACGGGACGTGGTGTCCGCGCTTTCTTGATCTTGGCCAGCTGGTTCCCCAACCCGCGGCTGGCGGCCTTGGCGGCCTCCCGGCGGTCGGCGATGCCCTCCGCTTCAAAAGCCAGCAGCTCGGACTCATGGACGAACTGGGCCTCGAGCGTCTTGAGCCGGAACTGCTTCTGGACCACGTACTCGGCGAAGTTTCCGGGGTACTCGTGCAGGTGGAAGTTTTCCACCTCGATGATCCGGGTGACCACCGCGTCGAGGAACTTCCTGTCGTGCGAGACGATGATCGCGGCACCGCGGTAGTCGCGGAACCAGTTTTCGAGCCATTCGACACCGGCCACGTCGAGGTAGTTGGTGGGTTCATCCAGCAGCAGGACGTCCGGGCCCTCCAACAGGATCTTGGCCAGGGCGGCGCGGTTGCGCCACCCGCCGGAGAGTTCGTCAATCGCGCACGTGCGGTGGGCGTCGCTGAACCCCAGAGTGGTCAGGACCGTGTCGATGCGCCGCTTGTAATCCCATCCGTCGAGGCGGTCCATGTCCTCGAACAGCTCGGCCTGGCGCCGGATCAGCCGGTCCAGCTCCGCCTCGGCGGGGTCAGCCGCAATGGCGGCGTCGATGGCTGCCAGCTCGGCCTCGGCAGCCTTGATCTCGACAAACAGTCCGTCAAGGACCGCAAGGATGGTTGCCTCGCCGTCGAGCTCGGAAAACTGGGAGAAGTACCCCACCCTGGTCCCCTGCTCCACGGTGACCGTTCCGGTGTCCGGGGAGACCTGGTCCAGGACGAGCTTGAGGATGGAGGTCTTCCCGGAGCCGTTCTTGCCGATCAGGCCCACCCGGTCCCCGGGCTCCAGACGGAAGAACGCCTCGCGGAGGATCTGTGTGTTGTCGAAGCGGACGCTGACGTCGTGCAGCCGGACCAGGCTCACTGCTGCGCGAGACGGTTGCGGACGATTTCGCTGACGGCCTTGCCGTCAAAACGTCCGGCCACCGTGGCGGTGACGGGCTTCATCACTGCCCCCAGCTGACGCATGGACAGCTCGACGCCGTCGGCCTTGAGCGCCGCGATGGCCTCGTCCACGATCGTCTCGACTTCCGCCGCGGTCAGTGGCTTGGGCAGGTAGGCCTCGATCACCTCGGCCTCGGCGATCTCGGCCGCGGCGCGCTCGGCTTCGCCGGCCTCGGTGTAGATGCGGGCCGTGTCGCGGCGCTTGGCGGCTTCCTTTTGCAGGAGTGCGGTCACCTGTGCGTCGTCCAGCACGATTGGCGTCTTGCCCGATTTCTCCCGGGTCTCGATCTCGCCCAGGACGTTGCGCACGGTGGTCAGGGCAACCTTGTTGCGGTCCTTCATGTGGCTCACGACGTCGGCGTGCAGGCGTTCTTTCAGGGTGGTCATAGTTCTCCTCGTGTTGTTAACAAGGCTAGCGGCAGAACCCGTTGGCCCCGATCGCCGAGATGATCCGCTGGGCGTCTTCGTCCGGGAGGGCAGGGACGTCCCCGCTGAACTCCGTCTTTGCGGCAGCGATGAGCTGGTCCGCCGTCGATTGCCCCAGCAGTCGGCCGCACAGGCGGCGGGCCTTGTCGATTGCCTGGTCGTCTGGCAGGCGGGGGTTGATCTTGGCCAGCGCGGCCAGGAGGGCTTCCTGCTGGGCCGGGTCAGGCTTGGGCAGCGACGCCGGCAGGCCCGCCGCAGGGGTCCCGGCGGACGGCTCGGGGCTCGGGGAGGCGGAGCAGGCCGCGGTCAGCAGAACAGACAGCAGGGCCAGGGCGATCGGGGTGGTGTTCTTCATCGGTGGTGGCCTTGTCTGCGCTGGATGTCTGTCTTGGATGCCTGCGCTGGATTCGAATGCCTTGCCGCTGGATTGCACGATGGTCTTGCCGCGCGGATTGCTGCGCCGGCGCGGCCACGGCGCCGTTCACGCAGGTTCACACCATCTCATGAAATCACTGGCGTTCCGTACCCGGGGTCGCCGGCAGTGCGACACGGTGCAGCTGTTCCAAATGCCGAGAGACTGGCGTAGCGTGACCTACGTCACGTCTGGTTGAGGATTGGTATCGGCCCGCTTCGCTTCGGAAGAAGGAATCCATGGATCGCCGGACTTTTCTCACTGCATTGCTGGCTGCCCTGGAGGCGGCCGGGGCCAGTTCCGCTGCCACACCCCCCGGGCCGGCTCCGGCCCTAGTTCCGGCCCTCTCCACACCGTCCCTTGCCCGTACGGCTGCCTCTGCCTCCCGGGCTCTCAAGGGCGCAGCCCACGGCGGAGATGATGCGCTGGCATTGAGGCAAATCCGGAGTCTCAATGCCAGCTGGTACTACTCCTGGGGATCCTCGTATACCGTCACGACCAACCCGGCCTTTGTCCCGATGGTGTGGAGCGCGAATGCTTTGCTCAGACAGGACGCCCTCGGCGACGTGGCCAGGCAACTTCCCCAGACGAGGACCAAACACCTCCTCGCTTTCAACGAGCCGGACCACCCAGGCCAGGCCAGCATGTCTGTCGATGAGGCCATCCGGTTGTGGCCCCACCTTCAATCCACCGGCCTGCGTCTGGGATCTCCGGCCACGGTCGATGTCAGGAGCCCGTGGCTGGACCACTTCATGGCCAGGGCGCGGCAGGCGAACCTCCGCATCGACTTCATGACGATGCATCACTACGGCTCGCCGAACCCAGAGAGTTTCCTGGCCAAGGTCTGGTACTTGCATCACAGGTATGGGAGGCCCGTCTGGGTTACCGAATTTGCCGTTGCGGACTGGCAGGCAACCCCGGCACGCCCCTCTAAGTACACGACCCGTGAGACCGCGTATTTCATGCGGGCTGCGGTTGCCGGCATGCGAGTGATGCCCTTCGTCGAACGGTTTGCGTGGAAATCCAGGGATCCCGGTGACCCCGCCATGGGCCCGTCTTCCCTCTATCAGACGAACGGCCGGCTGACCTCACTCGGCCGGCTGTACGCTTCGCTGTGACTTCCCGTCAACAGTCGGAGAGAGACCCCCCCGCTACTTGTCCGTGCTGTTCGGCCCATCCTGTCGGGTGGGAAGCACGAGGAGGGCGTTACTGACGGGACGTTCCGCGCCGCCCGAGGGATATTGAGAACGGCTCCTCCGGCAACTGCTGTTGTGGAACCGCCACCGTCCAGGTTGATCGCATGGACCATTCCAAGGGACGTACCGACGTCGGCATCCCTCACTGTCCGGGCCGCGGCTTAGGCTGGTCGCATGCCGCCAACACCTGCCCAGTCTCCGGTTCCGGTTGAAGTCCTCCTCCACACAGGTCCGGCCGAGTGGTGGCAGATCGTTGCCGCGCTGGCCCCTGTTGCTGTGCTTGTGGCGGCAGCCGTGGGAGCGTTCATGGCCTGGCGGACCCTGCGCCAGAAGGCCGTCGCCGACGACCGGGCCGAGTGGTGGAAACGGACCCAATGGGCGCTGGACCGTGCCCTGGACGAGGAGGGGGACAGCAAAGCCCTGGGGCTGGCAGCGCTGGATGTGCTCGCCCGCAGCGAGTTGGCCCGCGACGAGGAGCTTGAGCTTCTGGACATTGCGTGGGAGTCCGTGAACGGGGCCGGGGAAAGCAGAGGCGACGGGCAGCACGTCGCTGCGCAGGTTACCGGCCCGGCGGCCCTCTCGCATCACCGGGTTCGGGTCGCCGCCGCCAGGCTGCGCGTCAGACTGGACGACCGGCTCGGCCGCACGACTCCTCCCGGCACTGCGGCCCTGGCCAAGGAAGCGCTCTAGCCGCGGCTCGCCCTGCCTCGAGTGGGAGCACCAGGATGACGGCCGCGCAGACGCACCCGGCGCCGCAGAGGGGGCAGAGGTAGCCGGCTGCCTGTTGCTCGTCCGCCCAGAAGGCGGGGATCGAGGCCACCTGCGCAAAGCCGGCCCGCTCCAGCATCCCCAGGGAAGAGTGCTGTGGGTCGGCCGAGACCCAGGATGCGGACACGACATCGTGGCAGCCTCGGGCCTTCAGAAAGTCCAGGCTGGCCGCGAGCATGATCGAGCCGATGCCCGTTCCCCTGGCTGCGGGCGCGACGACCTTGGGCTTCAGCTCCCCGACCCGGGCCCCGTTCGACGCCGCCCGGGTGCCCATCGTTGCGGCTCCCATGTTTTGCTGCTCGTCTTTCGGGCGTGAGCATGCACCATGGCGTCGCCTTGGTGCGTGCATGGACAACCCGGCCGGTGGCCAACAGGTGCGCCGGCCGGGGCAGTGTCGGACTACGAGTATGTCAGGCCAGCTGCATTTAAGGGCCAGCGTGGATCCAGGACGGGATAGCCTGGCCTCCCGGACCACGCCGGCATGAGGCGGGCCCGGGAAAGCCGTTGGTCAGCGGGCGAGGTACGCTCCGCTGGTCCGCGACACGGTGGTGTAGCCGAACCGTGAGCCGGTGACGCGGACGGTGAGCTTGGTGCCCTTGTCGGCGGTCCGGACCTTGTAGGTGGATGCGTAGGCGTCAGAGATGACGACGCCGTTGCGCAGCCAGCGGTACGTGAAGGCAGTGCCCCAGCTCCACGTGCCCCGCTGCACGGTCAGGACATTCCCGACCTTGACCGTACCGGCAATCGTCGGCGTGGCCGAAATCAGGGGCAGGCCCGCCACCCTCGCCGAAGCGTTGATCGTCTGGTACTTGCCGCCCGTTGCAGTCGGGTTCACGTAGGCCGAGAGCTTCGTGCTGGCGTCGGCCTTCGTCAGGACGTAACTCCAGCCGTAGGCCCCGGCGATCTGGACGCCGTTGCGCAGCCAGTGTACGTCCGAGGTGATCCCCGCCCGGTCATACCAGGGGTCGGGAGTCAAGGTCACCTTCGACCCGACGGTCAGGGTTCCGGTAATGGCCCGCGTCGACTCACGCGCGGTCACGGGCTTGGGTGCGGTGACTTTTACCCAGGCGGTGGTGTAACCGGGGGCGGACGCGGTCACAAGGACGGCGAGGGTCTTGCCAACTTGGGGCTGTTCCGGGGTGAAAGTCGCGCCGCTGACCGTTTTCGACCCGTCCAGCCAGTTGTAGGTGAACGTCAGCCTGTCGGAGGGCACGGACCAGGTCCCGGCCGACACCTTCATCACAGAGCCGGTCACGGCGTCCCCGGTCACGACCGGCTTGGTGACGTTCGTCAGCTGCTTCAGCTCCCCGGCCGCCGGCACGGCGACCGGGTTGGAGTAGATGTGGGTGTCGTACCAAGTGCCGGACTCGAGGACCAGGGTGTGGCCCTGGTCCTTGGCCGTGATCGTGTAGGTCAGCGCAGTGGCTCCGGGAATCACGACACCGTCGCGCAGCCACTTGTAGGTGTACTCGCCCCGCCAGGCAGTCCAAGGAACTTCGTCTACGGCGGTGAGGACCTCCCCCAGGCCGGTGCCGCCGGTGACCACGGCGCCGGGGGCTTGGTCGAAGTCAGAAACCTTTCGCTGTTTAGAGGTCGCGGCGGCCGGCTTGAACCCGGGCGCGTGGCCGGTGATCCTGACGCTCAGTAGCCCCGTTGATCCCCAGCCCTTCGGGTCGAACATTTCCGCGGTGGCACCCGGGATGGGCTTGCCGTCGCGAAGCCACTGGTACTGGCGGTGGATGACCGGAGCGCCCTTGAAAGTTCCCCCAGCGAACACAAGACGGCTGGGCCTATCCGGGTGGGTGTCCAATTGAGCGATGCCAACATCCCCCGCAACGACGGACGGGACAGCGCCGCCGGCGATCGTGACGGGGTTGGTTTTGGCGGACTGCAGGGTCGTCTTTGCATAGCTCGGCGCTGCCGCCGTGGTCTTGACCCGGAGGCCCTTGCCGAGGTCCGCCGTGGTGAGCAGGTAGGTGGGGCCGGTGGCGCCCGGGATGGGCACGTCGTTGCGCAGCCACTGGTGCGTGAGCGTGGCGTCCGCGGGATCCCAGGCGCCGTTAACAACGGTCAGGGTGCTGCCGACCTGGAGGGCCCCGCCGATGCCGGGCCGCGGGCCGGCGACGGCGCCGCCGTTGACCAGCATCGGATACGGATGCCCGTCCGGCGCCGTGCAGAATCTGACTGAGTCGACCACCGGGCCGCAGGAATCGATGTTCGGTGGGATGGCCCACTGATCGGGATCGGCCTGCGCCGGAACGGCGAGGCCCGCAAGCGAGAGCGCCGTGAGCGAGAGCGCAGTGAGTGCCCCGGCGATGCCGAAGCGGATGGTCTTCTTGTTCAATTTTCCCCCAAGTCTTTGAGCCGGCTCCCGGCTCCCCCGTCGCCGAGCATAATGCCCAGACACCATTTCAACAATGATTGCGCAGGTCAGGGGCTTGGAATGATGGTGCTGCTCTGCACCGGTCACGGGTCCGTGGGCAACGCGGCCGGGGTCCAGGACCAGTGCTGGGCCGGCTTCATGCAGGCGACCTTCAGCGCAGAAACGGCCTTTTCGCCTGTCCAAACCGGGAAGGGCGTTGCCGCTGGCGGCCAACGACTAAGGTCAGGCTTGGAGATTTCGGTGGGTGCCGGAGCCGTGCTCAGTCGGGCTGACGGCCGCGGATCCTGGATGATCCTGCCCTGCAGCCGGGCCACGCACTCGAAGCTTCAAAAACCCTTGAAATCTGTGGAGCTAAGGAGATTCGAACTCCTGACCTCTTCGATGCGAACGAAGCGCTCTACCAACTGAGCTATAGCCCCGAAGCAACGCCGGTCCTGACGGAACGGCGTTGCCGGTGTCCCTAGGCTACAAACTATCTGCGCTGTTTTCCAGCCAGCCCCGGAATGTCTCGGTGCCGTGTCGCGCCTCCGGCACCAGGTTCAACCCCTCGCGCAGGTAGCGGCCCATCGCGCCGGGCAGTGGGAAGCGCACGAGTTGACCCTTTGCGCGGGTGGCCCGCTGCCATTCCCGGGCAAAGTCGACCATGTCTTTGGATTCCGGGCCGCCGAGGTTCAGTACCCGGTGCCGCGGGCCCGCGGCTGGAACGGGCGCCGGTTCAAGGGCGGTCTCCAGCAGCACCGCGGCTGCGTCGGCCGGCGATACCGGCTGGAACCGGGCACCTCTGACCACGGGGATGATCCGCAGCTTTGAGCCGGCGTCGAACATCATCGCGAGCAACGAGTGGAACTGGGTGGCCCGGACCACCACGGTCTCGAGTCCGGACAGCTCGTAGGCGTGTTCTTTGGCAGCTTTCGACCGGTAGAAGGAGGAGTTGCTGCGATCGCAGTTCACGATGGACAGCATGACGGCCCTGGCCGTTCCCGCGTCCTGTGCAGCGGCCAGAAGCCGCGCACCGCCGTCGGCGAAGTTCTTGCGCGCCTTCCCGGCGCGCCCTTCCAGGCAATCGATCACGACGTCGGCGCCGGCCAGGGCGGCCGCTATCCCCTCTCCCGTCGTGACGTCCGCGCGGAAGTACTCCGCGCCCGGGATGTTGCCGGCGGCGCCGGCCCCTGGCGGGTTGCGGCTGAGGACGGCCACGGCGTGCCCGGCGTCGACGGCCAGGCGCACCACTTCTCGGCCCACTTGCCCGGTTCCACCGGCAACGCAGATCCTTGTCATGACCCGAGGCTACCGCAGCGAAGCCCGCCGGCGACGCTGCGGGGAAATGAAAAACCCCGGGCCGCCATCGCTGGCTGCCCGGGGTAATCTCCGGAAGGACGGGGCGGATCAGGCGCGGCGCCGCTGGAGGACATCATCCAGGTTGCTCAAGGCGCTCTGGGCCTTGCTGAGCTGCTTAGTCTCAGAATCGTCGGCGGTCTGCGGATCGGACGCTGCCGGTCGCGCCGAGGCCTGCTTGAGAGACGGTTTCCCTACGGCCTTCGGCGCCTCGGGAAGGTCAAGGGGCATTGGGGCCGCACGTTCGGCCTTCGGGGCTTCGACGTAGGTGGGCTTGGGAACCTCGACGGGCTCCCAGCTCGTGCCCTCCGCTACTGCACCCGCGTCGGCTGCCATGGCCGCCGAGGCATCCCCAGAGGCAACGGCTTCAGCGAGGGCGGCCTGGCGGAGTTCCAGTGCCGTCAGCGGCTTCGGCGCGGGCTCGGGCGTGCCGCGGCCCGCTTCGGCGTCGAAGAGCGGGCTTTCCGGCCGGGCAGCGGGACGTCCGTCGGGAAGGGAGGGGGTCTGTTCGGGCACCGACGGCCGCGCAGGGGTGCGTACCGGGCTGCCCATGGCTGCACGGAATGCAGCGTTCATCTTCCGCCGGCGATCGCGGACAGCAAGACGACGAAGCAGCGCCACTGCGGCGAAGGCGCCCAGGAGGGCGGTCACCGGCAGCCAGCCTGAACCGATGCCGAAAAGCCGAAGGGCCCCGGACACCACTGCCGTGAGGAGAGCCAGGAGCCCGGCTACCGCCAGCACCAGCCGCGCCCAACGAATCCGGAATGCCGGGGAGCCCGACGCAGCAATCGGACTCACCCGAGGGGTCGCCGCTTTGCCCGCCCCAGGCCCAGGTGTGCCGCCGGCCGGGTCTGCGCGCTGTGTGCTGATCATGGGTTTCTCCTGCTGCGCCGCCATTTTCATAACCTTCCCCGCATGTGGATCTGCTGGTTCCATGTCAATGACATCCGCCAGGAATTCGCCTGCAGGCTGCAGCTGGTGGCGTCCGTTCCGGAGAACGTAAGGCGCCACCCACACGATCCAGAGCGCAACAGCAATGACAAGGATCACAGAGCTGCTAAGAGGGAAGTCCACACTCAAAACCGTATGAGGTATATGGGGTGCTGCCCCGCATTGTCAGGGGTGTGTCGCGCGCGCAGCGGCGACTGGCCGGCGTCGGGGCGTCGTGGCTGGTCAGGCGGCTCTCATGGGCCTCAGGACTGGCGGGTTCTCAGCCACCGCGCGAGGAGGCCTTCCGGCACTTCCTCAGCCGTGAGCGCGAACGTCCGGTGGTCTGCCCATTCACCGTTGATGTGCAGGAACCTGGGCCGGAATCCCTCGTCACGAAACCCGAGTTTTTCCACCACGCGCAGGCTCGGCGCGTTCTCCGGCCTGATGTTGATCTCCATGCGGTGCAGGCCAAGGGTGCCGAAGCAATAGTCGGTCGCCATGGCCACGGCGGTCGGGGCGATCCCCCGGCCGGCCCGTTCCTTGTCGACCCAATAGCCAAGCGTCGCCATCATGGCCGACCCCCAGACAATCGAGGACACCGTCAGCTGCCCCACGATCACCGGCGCCTGATGGCCTGGTGTCCATTCCGCGATGACGAACGGCAGGGCCGTGGCCTGCGCGGCCTGGGCCTTGAGCGAGCGCACCATCTGCCGGTAGTCCGGCAGGCCGCCGCCGGGGACCGGGTTCGATGCCTCCCAGGGGGCCAGCCACTCGCAGTTGCGGGACCTGAGCGCTGTCCACTCCTTGCGGTCCCGGTACCGGATCGGGCGCAACACGATGTCGCCGCTCTCCAAGGTCACCGGCCAGGTGAAGCTGCCCCCCACGGGAGTTATTTGGCGAGGCTGGGGGCCAGGCTGGACGCGAAGCCGGGCAGCCATTCGCGCAGGCCCGGGCCGAGGTCCTCACTGTCGCAGGCGAGCTGGACACAGGCCTTGAGGTAGCTGAGCTTGTCGCCGGTGTCGTAGCGGCGGCCGCGGAAGATGACGCCGTACACGCCGTAGCCCTCGCCGGTGCCGGCCGAGAGTTCCTGCAGGGCGTCCGTGAGCTGAATTTCCCCGCCGCGGCCGGGCGCGGTGCGTTCCAGCACTTCAAAGACGGCCGGGTGCAACACGTAGCGGCCAATTACGGCCAGGTTGGACGGGGCGTCCGCGACATCGGGCTTCTCCACGAGCTGGTTGATGCGGACGTAGTCCTCACCGCCGATTGCCTCGACGTCCGCGCAGCCGTAGGCACTGATCTGGGACGGGTCCACCTCGATCAGAGCGACCACCGACCCGCCGGTCTTGGCCTGGACCTCGATCATGGTGCTGAGGAGCTCATCGCGGGCGTCAATGAGGTCATCTCCCAGGAGGACGGCGAACGGCTCATGCCCGACGTGCTGCTTGGCCCGGAGGACCGCGTGGCCGAGGCCCATGGGATCGCCCTGGCGGACGTAGTGGATGTCACCGAGGTTGCTGGCGGCCTGGATGGATTCGAGCTTCGCAGTGTCACCCTTCGCCTCCAGGGTGGACTCCAGCGCGGGGACGCGGTCGAAGTGGTCCTCCAACGCCCGCTTGTTGCGGCCAGTGATCATCAGGATGTCGTTCAGGCCGACATTCACGGCCTCCTCGACGACGTACTGGATGGCCGGCTTGTCAACGACAGGCAGCATTTCCTTGGGCATGGCCTTTGTGGCCGGGAGAAACCTGGTACCAAGGCCCGCGGCGGGGATAACGGCCTTGCGGACGGAAGCGATGGGTGTATTCACACGACTAATCTAACGGAGGGACCAATCATTGCGTAATCATTATGCGAACCGCCTGCCGGGCCCCCGGGTGCAGCGCGGCCGCAAGAGGCAGAGGACGGGCCAAGATGGCGTCAAAAGAGGAAATTCGCTCCAGCCACAGGGCGGCGCGTTCCGCACTCCCGCTGGCCGCACAGGACACCGCCGCGGCGGGCATCGCCAGCCACGGGCTCGCGTGGGCCTCCGGGCTTGGCCGCGGCCGCCAGGGCACCTTCGCGGCGTACCTCGGTGTGGGCGCCGAACCGCCCACACTGCCACTGCTGACTGCCCTGGTCGAGGCCGGGCACCGGGTGCTGCTGCCCGTTTGCGAACCCGACATCGAGCTCAGCTGGGTGTATTGGACTCCCCAGTCCGGGTTTGTCCGCAGCCGGTACGCGCCCATCCATGAGCCTGTCGGAGAGCGCCACGGTACCGAAGTCATGCGGGACGCCACCGCAATCTTCCTGCCGGCCACCGCGGTGGATTTCTCGGGCAACCGAATCGGGCAAGGCGGCGGCTACTACGACAAGTTCCTTGCCGCCCTGGCTGCCATGTCCTCCGCGTCCGGCGGGGCGGACGCCGGGGCGGCCGACGCTGCAGCCGACGCTGTCGCGTCGCCGACTGCCGCCGTCGTCTATGACACGGAGGTGCTGCCCGCAGGCAGCATCCCCGCGGAGTCGTTCGACCGGAAAGTCGACACGGCGCTGACCCCGGGCGGGATCGTCCGACTCGGCCGATCCCGGCCCGCCTGATCCGGGTTCCCGCCAAGGTGATAGAATTGGCACTCAGGCCCTGCGACTGCTAAGGACGGAACAGGTCGATAGACATATCGGCGGTGATCCGGACTCCGCAGTACGGGACCTGCTCGTTTGCCCCTGAGGAGGATTTCCAGTGCCCACGTATGCATACGCCTGCAAGGACTGCAGCCACGCCTTCGAGATCGTGCAGTCGTTCAGCGACAACTCCTTGACGTCCTGCCCCGAGTGCCAGGGCACGCTGCGCAAGAAGTTCAACAGCGTCGGCGTAGTGTTCAAGGGCTCCGGCTTCTACCGGACCGATTCGCGCGACGCCAAGGGCAGCACGGTTTCCCCGGCTCCTGCAACTCCCGCGGCCACCCCCGCGCCCGCCGCAGCGGCCAGCTAAGGCATCTGCCGGGTTGGCACCGGCCGCCGGCTGGGCTACGGCCGGCTGATTCTCGGCACTGCCTGAATCCCTGTCCGCTGTTGCCGTTGCCGCTGTTGCCGTTGTCCACATAGGACGTTCCGCAGCTGCCGCCGCTCTGCGCAGATCCGTAGCGTGGCGGCATGGAACTTTTCCTCACCGCGGTTTCCCCGCCTTCGTTCAAGACGGCTGCCCCGGCGGCGCCTGTGCCGTCTTCCACGCCTTTGTTCAGGCCTTTCCGCGCCGCAATGCCGGAAGCTGGCCCCGGCCGCTGGTCCCGTACCGGTATCCGTCCAACGAGCCTTCCTGCCGCCACGTTTTCCGCCGCAGGCCTTCCGTTCCGGAGCCGGATCGGTCCCGTGAAACCCCGCCGCCGTCCGCCCCGCGGCCGTCCGTCGTGGCGCCGCCTGCGCGGCTGGCTGAACCGGAACCGGCGGCTTATCGCGGCCCTCCTGTTCTGCATCCCCGCCGGACTGACAGTTCAGCAACTGGCTCCAGCGCCCACTGACACTGTCGCAGCCTTCGCCGCCGCGGCCGATCTGCCCGCTGGAAAGTCCCTGGAACCCGGCGATCTCAGTAGGATCAGCGTGCCACCCGGCCTTATTCCTGCGGGCAGCCCCGGCAGCGAGACCGCGTTCGAGGGAAAACAGCTGGCCGCACCGTTGCGCCAGGGCCAGCTCCTCACCGACGCCCAGATCCTGGGACCGGGCCTGCTCGCCGGAAGCCCGCGAGGCTCTGCGGCCGTGCCGCTGAGGATGGCAGATCCGGCCTCCATCCAGCTGGTCTCCCCCGGGCAGCTCGTCAACGTGGTGCTCACTGCCGGCAACGGCATGGAACAACCCGGCGAAAGCCAAATCCTGGCCGAAGCCGTACCAGTGCTCTGGACGTCGACGCAGGGCGGCAAGGCCGGCTCCTGGCCCGCCACTGCGGAGACTGACGGGCTGGTGGTGGTGGCAGCGACGGCCGACCAGGCCCGCAGGCTGGCGGGCGCGTCTACCCAGGGCAAATTGTTTTTCGTGCTTGTGGCGTCACCACCGGGCTAGCCGTCCAGCCAGCAGGGCGTTTCCGCCGGGCCAGTGGCCCGGGCCGTAGGCTCCGACGCGGGCCGTAGGCTCCGACGCGGGCCGCGCCCGCAGGCTCTGGGCTGCGGGCCGCCACGTCAGCCCCAGTGCGGCGGCTTCTGTTCCTGGAGCCAGGCGTCGTGATCGTAATTATCAGGCTGGTCACCCCAGCGCCGGGGGTCGTCTTCCGCCGCCTTATTCGGCAGCACACCCTCCGGAACGGTGGCCTGTGCCTCCGAACGGCGGGATGTCTCCTTCGCGGCCTCCTGGTCCGGCCCGTCGCCGGTCGATTCCCCGGTCGATTCGCCGGCCGTCGACTCACCGGTCTTCGGCCCCGCGGTGTCGGCCGCGGCGCCCGCCGCGCCGGCTTCGCGGGCGCCGGTGGCGCCGGCGTCGTTCGTGTTGCCGGTGTCGTTCGTGTTGCCGGCGTCGCCGGTCTTGCCGGTGTTGCTAGTGATGCCGTCCGCACTCATTCCGCCGGCCTCCTTACTGCCTGTATTGCCTGTCATTGCTGATGCTGGTGCCTGCCGGCGGAATTCTTGGCCGGCAGTTTCGTGGCCGCGGAACACCTGTCCCGCGGGTTCGGCCGCCACGTGGTACTCGGCGGCCCGCGCCTCGTCGATCGCCAGGTGTTCGATGCCGTCGTCGAAGAAACCGTGCGATGTCCGCAGCCGGCTGGACACGGCGGGCTTCTCCAACCCGAGGTAGCCGCCTATCCGGTCGGCGCAGGCCGAGGGGTCGGTGAAGACCTCTATGGTCCACAGGGGCATGTACCGCCAGCCAAGCCGCTCCAGGAGCTGCGGCCGGAGCCTGCTCCGTTCGCGGACGCTCATCCGCCGGTAGTGGCTGGTGCCATCCGACTCGATCGCCACCGGACGGGGAATCTCCGCATCGTCCTGGCCGATCGTGGTCATCGGATCGGCGGCCGCCACCATGTTCAGGACGCCGTCGTACTGGTGCCACACCCGTGCCCCGCGGGCCCGGAGCCGGTCACCCAGGTCGGCCACGAGCGGATCGGCGCCGAGCGCCTGCTCGCTGGCCGCAGCACGGGAGGCGGGGCTGCCAAGATCCGTGTTGCCCGCGATCTCACGGTCCAGGAGCTCGTAGAAGTCCACGGCGCCGTGGCTGAGGCGGCTGACATCAAGGTCTTCGGGCCGGAAGCAGCTGAGCACGTGCAGGGACCGGCGGGCACGCGTCATCGCCAGGGCGAATTTTGCTCGGCCACCTTCGGCGGAAAGCGGCCCGAGGCTGTGGAGGGTGCGCCCATGCGGGGTGCGGCCATAGCCCGGGGAAAAAATGACGTGGTCGCGGACAAGGCCCTGGGCCCGTTCCAGATCCACTACGCGGAAGGACTCATCCCCCGCAGTGAAGAAGCTGCCCAGCATGGGGTAGTTGGGCAGTTGCGCCCTGATGGCCTCACCGATCCGGGCGGCATGGCGAAGGCTGCCGGTCACCACGGCCAGCGACGTCCGGGGGCGGAGCCGGGCGTGCTCGAAGACCAGCTCCACCGCGCGGTTGACCTCGGCAACAACCGATTCGACGCCGTCGTGGTCAGCGCTGGGCAGCCCCGTGCCGTCGGGGAGGTACTCCACGCTGAGGGTACGGTCCAGCCCTGTGGCAGATTGGCCCTCCGGGAGGCGGGTGAGTTCCCCGCCGTAAAAACCCTTGCTGAGCTGGCGCACCAGGTCTTCATCGACCGCACGGTACACGGTCCTCAGGTTCCAGACCGGAAGCACGGCAGAGAGTGCCCGGTACGAGCTCTCAACGCTTTGGTAGGAGCTCTCCCCCGCGGCGAGCCGTTCGACGCCCACGGTAAAGGTCCGGGGGCTGGCGATCTGTTCGTCGCCGAAGGCGATGACCTGCCGGGACCGGGCGATCGCCGGGAGGACGGCCTGCAACGAGGTCGTCTCGGCGTCGAGGATCACGACGGCATCGAAGGTCTGGTCGATCGGCAGCAGACCCGTCATGAGGTAGGGGCTGACGGACCACACCGGTACCAGGGTGGGCAGCAGCTCCTGCGCCTGGCCGCTCAGGGCTGCCAGGGTCACCCGGCCGTCCTTCAGCAGGCTGCGCAACAGCTCGGCCTGGCGGGGGTACGCCGCGATGGCAGCGCGCCAGCGCTCGGACAGGTTCCAGCGCAGCCGGGCAGCGCCGCTGGCGATATGGGCGTTGTCCGCGAGACGGTACTCCGCCTCAAGCTGGCGCAGGGCGTCGCCGTCGGACATGGCGAGGTAGTCATCGCCGCTGATCATGGCCTCCAGGGCCGACTGCCACCAGGCCAGCTCGAGTTCGGCGGTCACCGAACCCTCCGGGACCTCGCGCTCGGCAAGGTCGGCGAGAAGCTCGCCCAGGCCATGCTCTCGCATGCTTTCGACGAGCAGCGTGCGCTCCGGAAGGGTTTCAAGGGTCGCGGTGTCGGCGACGAGCCGCCGCACCCGGGGCAGGAGCTCGTCGTAGGGTGCGCGGTCCAAGTCGCCGCCGGCAGCGGTGTGCTTGACAGCCAGGCCCAGTTCAGCCAGTTCCGCTGCGAGCTCCCGGTAAAGGCCGCTGATTTCAGCCAGCCCGGACGGCACGGCCGGGTGCCGCTGCGTGGTCGCGTAGCCGGACCAGGCTGCACGCTGTTCCTGCACGAGGACCAGTGAGCTGTGCAGGTCCGCGATGTGCACGCCGGGCCGGACGTACTCCTTGGCCACCCTGCGCAGGCGTGAGCGCTGCATGGACGGCATTTCGATCCCGCGTTCCCTGCGCCAGGCGGAGGACGCGGTGGCCGAGATCAGGTCGTGGACGGGCCGGTCAAAGATGTCGGGAGTGAACTTGTCCAGACTTTCGCGGACGGCCACGAGAAGTTCGATCTGCTCGCCCCATTCGGCGAAGGTCCGGCCGAGCCGGATCTCTGCGTGTTCCGCCACGGCATCCATGCGCCCGCGCAGCAACGGCAGTTTTTCCGCAACGGACTGGGCAACGCCCTGCGCTTCCTGCGTCTCCTTGCGGGTCAGCAGGCGCGCGCCGTGCCAGGGGCTGGTGGTCGACGCCCGGCTGAAGCTGCCGAGCTCGGCGGCGCGGCGGAGCCGGCCTGCGAGCTCCTCGCGGTCCCGGATATTGTCCAGCACGCTGCGCTTGAGCCGGACGGTCGTCGCCGGTGCCGGCTGGATGGAGGTCAGCTCTGCAAGGGACTGCATGGCCTCATACGGCGAGCAACCCCAGCGCGCCCGGACGTTGTGCAGGGAGGCTACGTGGTCCATGAGGGCGTGGCGGTGCCCGGTCAGTGTGGCGTGAAGGTTGCTCAGTTGCGGCTGCAGCGACTTCTCGTTGCGGACGATCGCCCGGACCAGCTGGCCCTTCAGCTGCAGCGGGCTGGCGCTGCCCGTCAGCTGCAAGAGGACCGAATCCAGGCCGAGGCCATCCAGCTGCCCGGAGATCTCGGCGAGGCTGGCCCGCCTGTCGCCAACCACCAGGACGGACTTGCCCTCGTCCACCAGGGCGCCGATGGTGTTGATGACTGTCTGGGTCTGGCCCGTGCCCGGCGGGCTGCTGACCACCAGCGAGTCGCCCGCCCGGACGGCGTCGACCACATACTGCTGGTCCGTGTCGGCGTCGAGCAGCAGAAGCTCGTCGGCGGGGTCACGGTCGTCCGTGCTGGGGAAGCGGCCGGGTTCCAGAGCAGGCACGTCGACCAGTTCGCCGGAACCGGACCGGGCCAGCGTGGTGACCAGGGGGTTGTTCTGGTTGATCCACGGATCATCGAGGTTGCCGGAGAGGTCGGCGAAGGTGGAGACGAGCAGGTTGTGTTCGACCTCCGCGCCGTGAATCGGCTGGACCAGGGTGCCCAGGCGGTCCAGAACGGGCTGCGGGTCGTAACGGGCCGTGCTGTACGCCATCCGCGTCACCGCGTTGACGTCGAAAACGATCCCGTGGACGGTCTTGAGGTGCCGGACCAGCGCCGGGTTGATCTGCGCCTGTTCGGTGAGCTGCAACTCATAGTCGTCCTCGCCGGGGCGCACCGTGAGGGATATGGCGGTGAGCATGACCGGGGCCGAGATCCGTTGCGGCTTACCGCCGACGGCGGACGTCCAGACGACCGTGCCGGCGGAGAAATACCCCGCGTCGATGCCGCGGTCATTGGCGAGTTCGAAAATCTTGGAGCGCAGGTTTCGTGATGCCCTGGCCGCGACAACGAATTGCTGGCGGTCGCGGATCAGGGTCGAGAGCCGGGTACGCCGCCCTGCCATCAGCTGGGCGAGCCCCGAGGGATGGGCATGAGTCAGGTCAATTGAGCCTTCGGGCGTCTTGGTGAAGCGCAGCATGGTATCTGCACCGGTGACTGGCTTGAGCCCCGACAGCCATTTCCTGAACTCCTCGGAGCCCTCGGGGTGGCCTTGACCAACTGACACTGCTGCCTTCTTTTCTGTGCTCGACTTCTCTGTGCCGGACCGCGGCGGGCTCGACTCTGGCGGGTTCGTCGTATCAACGCTCGTCTGTGTTGCGTCCGCGCTTTCCCTGGCCGCATCTTGTGTGCTCGCGGTTGCCAGGCTCGCGCGGGACGCCTTGGACCATACCGGCATGCTTTCGAGGGTAGCCCGAATCCCCCGCAGGTGCGGGGCCGCAACACTGGGCGGTGCGAAATTCAGCCCGAATTGTCAGAAACATTGTCAGGAACAAAATGAAATGGCCGGCCTCGAAAGGCCGGCCACTCAGATTGCTATTCCCACTCGATGGTTCCCGGCGGCTTGCTGGTCACATCCAGCACCACGCGGTTGACGCCTTCCACCTCGTTGGTGATCCGGTTGGAAATCCGGGCCAGGAGATCGTAGGGCAGCCGCGACCAGTCGGCGGTCATGGCGTCCTCGGAGGACACGGGGCGCAGGACAATCGGGTGTCCGTAAGTGCGGCCGTCGCCCTGGACGCCCACGCTGCGGACGTCCGCCAGCAGCACCACGGGCATCTGCCACACTTCGTCATCCAGTCCGGCCGCGGTCAGCTCGGCGCGGGCGATCGCGTCGGCCTTGCGGAGCAGGTCCAGGCGTTCTTTGGTGACATCGCCAACAATCCGGATGCCGAGGCCCGGGCCGGGGAAGGGCTGGCGGCCGACGATTTCCTGCGGCAGGCCGAGCTGGGCACCGACCGCGCGGACCTCGTCCTTGAACAGGGCGCGCAGCGGTTCAACCAGTTCAAACTGCAGGTCCTCGGGGAGCCCGCCCACGTTGTGGTGGCTCTTGATGTTGGCCGCACCCTCGCCGCCGCCGGATTCGACGACGTCGGGGTACAGGGTGCCTTGGACGAGGAACTTGATCTTTTCCCCGTGCGCCGCTGCCTCGGCAATGATCGCCAGTTCGGCTTCCTCGAAGGCGCGGATGAATTCGCGGCCGATGATCTTGCGTTTGGTCTCGGGATCGCTGACGCCGGCAAGGGCGCTCAGGAAGCGCTCCTGCTCGTTGGCGACGTAGAGCTTGACGCCGGTGGCGGCCACGAAGTCGCGTTCGACCTGTTCGGCTTCGCCCTCGCGCAACAGCCCGTGGTCCACGAAGACGCAGGTCAGCTGGTCGCCGACGGCGCGCTGTACCAGGGCGGCGGCCACAGCCGAGTCGACACCGCCGGAGAGGCCGCAGATGACCCTGGCGTCGCCGATCTGGTCACGGATCCGCTGGACCTGCTCTTCCAGAATGTTGCCGGTGGTCCAGTTCGGTTCCAGCCCGGCGCCCTTGAAGAGGAAGTTTTCCAGGACCTGCTGGCCGTAGGCCGAGTGCTTGACTTCGGGGTGCCACTGGACGCCGTAGAGGCGCTTGTCCTCATTGGCGAAGGCCGCGACGTCGGCGCCCGCCGTCGTCGCCAGGACCTCAAAGCCCTCGGGGGCTTCGTGGACGGAGTCGCCGTGGCTCATCCAGGTGCTCTGGTGCTGGGGCATGCCGGCCAGGATGGAACGGCCCTCGCCGAGGGTGGTGGTCTCGGTGGCGCCGTATTCGCGCAGGCCCGTCTGGGCCACCTTGCCGCCGAGGGCGTTGGCCATGGCCTGGAAGCCGTAGCAGATGCCGAAGACCGGGACGCCGGCCTCGAAGAGGTCGGCACCGACGCTGGGGGCGCCGTCGGCGTAGACGCTCGAGGGCCCGCCCGAGAGGATGATCGCGGCGGGGTTCTTGGCCAGCAGCTGCTCGGTGCTGTACGTATGCGGAACCACTTCCGAATACACATTCGCTTCCCGGACGCGGCGGGCAATCAGCTGCGCGTACTGGGCACCGTAGTCAACAACCAGAACCGGCCTGTGGGACGTCTGGGATGCAGTGGGAGTAGTCACCCCACTAGCCTACTTTGCGCCGCTGCCCGCCCGCACATTGAGAAGCCGGTGCGGGCCCGAATCGCGGGCCGAGGTAAGCGAACTCACATGCCCGACGGCGGCCGCCGGCGTCGTGTCACTGTTCCGGGAGGACTGATCGGGACGGATCAGGAAGGGCGCCGGGTCAGGAGGGGTTCAGTACCGCTGGGGCGCCTGCGGGTTTGCTGCGAGTTCGGCCTCGACCTCGGCGTGGAACTTCTTCTCGACGAAGAAGGACAGGAACGGCACGACGCCACCCAGGGCCATAACCACCAGCTTGGTGAACGGCCAGCGCATGAGCGACCACAGCCGGAAGTTGGAAATCAGGTACACGACGTACATCCAGCCGTGCACGATCAGGACCGTGATGGAGAGGTTGACGCCCCCGATCACCCCCGGCGGCTCGGCGTCGGCGAATCCGAGGCCGAACGGCTGGCCGGTGACGGCGTTGATGCCGCCGGCGAAGAGGTACTGACCGAAGCCGTACCGGGCGATCAGTTCGGCGCAGAGCAGCAGCAGCATCGTGCCCGTCAGGTAGGCGAGCACCTTGTAGAACTTCAGGGCGGACCGGATTTGGGCCTCGGTGCCGCCGAAGCGGCGCTTCTTCCCGGCTTTCCCCGTGCCGTTGGTGGACTGCGGCTGGATGGCGGGCTGGGGCTCGATCATGATTGCACTCTCGGGTCTGTGGGTTGGGGGGCTGTGGGATGGGAGTCGGTGGGCGCTTGTGCCGCCTGGTGGTGGGCCGCGTTGTGGTGGGCCGCGTGGCGGTCGGTTGGGGGCTCTTCGCCGGCCGTTTCCTCGTCGAGCGCGTCTTCGAGGTCGCGGCGGTAGTCGTCCTTGACGAGCCGCCACCAGATGAACAACGCGAAACCGGCGAAGACCACCCATTCCACGGAATAAAAGAGGTTGAGCCAGTTGACCTGCTGCGCGGGCGGCTGCGGGCCGATCCGGAGGGGTTTGACGTCGCCGCCTGCGGCCGCGGCCCCGACGTCGGTGCCGCCGGCCAGTTCGGTCGTCGCTGCGACAAAGCCCGGGTAGCTGCTGACGTTCCAGTCGTTGATGAGTTCGGCAACCGAGACGGCGCTGGCGCGGCCGGGTCCGGGATCCGTCCGCGGCAGCGGGGACTCGGACGGCAACAGCCGCCCGGTCAGTTCGATGGTGCCCGACGGCGGCGCCACGGCATCCGCGGGATCCGCCACCCATCCGCGTGCGACCGGAATCCAGGTCTGCGGTGTGGCCCCGCCGCCTTTCAGGGCCGGGGCATCCTTGACGGCGAAGGCCGACACGATCCAGTAGCCCTTCGCACCGTCATTGAGCCGGCCGGGGACGAGGACCTGCTTCTGGAGGTCGTAGCTGCCGGTGGCGGAGACCATCTGGTCAGCCACGGATCCGGGGAAGAACCCACCCGGCTGCAGGACCGAGGTCAGCTGCCGCGTTTGCTCCGTTGTGGTGGAGACCGGGGCTTCGGCCTGCGTTGAACGGCCGAATTGCCACTGGCTGAGCAGCACAAAGACCCCGGAAATGGCGATCGCGAACACGAGTCCTGCGATCCAGCGGGGTTTGAGGGCAGTTTTCAGCACCCCTTAAAGGTACTTCGTCCCTGTGTAGAACCGCGAAACGGGCCATCGAGAGTGGGGCAGCCGGGTCCCTGCGTGGCGACGGAGTCGACACGAAAGGGCCTGCCCCTAGAGTGGGGCAGCCGGGTCCCTGCGTGGCGACGGAGTCGACACGAAAGGGCCTGCCCCGAGAGTGGGGCCGCCGGGTCCCTGCGTGGCGACGGAGTCGACACGAAAGGGCCTGCCCCGAGAGTGGGGCCGCCGGGTCCCTGCGTGGCGACGGAGTCGACACGATAGGGCCTGCCCCAATCTCAGTGGTCGAAGAACACCAGGCTGGAATTGATCAGTTCGGCGATCACTTCGGCGTCGTAGGCGCGGCGGAGCGATTCGCGGAAGGACTCTTTCGACAGTGAGCGTGCCAGCGTCGCGAGCACTTCGAGGTGATCGGAAAAGGAGCTCGCCGGGGTGGCGATGAGCAGAATCACTGTGGCCGGGCCGTCGGCCGCGCCGAAGTCCAGCGCCCTGCCGTACTTCGTGATGCCGACCGCGATGGATGTCTGTGACACGAGCTCGCTGCGGGCGTGCGGCAGGCCGACACCGCCGGGCAGGCCGGTGGCGAGCTGGTGCTCCCGGGCATTGACCTGCTTGAGGAAGCCCTCGAGATCGGAGATACGTCCGGCAGCATGCATGCGTTCAGCGAGCTGGGCAGTGGCGTCGAGCTTGTCCGTGGCATCCATTTCGAGGATCACCATCTCGGGTGTGGTGAGCTCGGCGTCGTACCGGTCCAGTGGTTCCGCCAAGAGATGTCCCTTCGAAGTGGCGTCAGTGACGCCGGCCGGCAGTCCAATGACTAGCGTTGTAATCCTGCACTGCCGGCCGGCGCTGAGTCTTAGCGCAGGGGCACGATGTCCTCCACGCCCAGCCGTGCGGCGTCGGCGGATTCGTCGTCCGGCTGCTGTTGGCTCAGGCGCTCGGCATCAACCCGGGCCAGATAGTGCTTGATTTCGCCCTCGCGCTGCGCATCACTCCAGCCGAGAACGTCTCCCATTAGTTTAGCGACTACCGGAGCGGCGGACACACCGCGGTCCCACGCTTCAATCGAAATCCGGGTGCGGCGGGTCAGGACGTCCTGGACGTGCCGGGCGCCCTCGTGCGTGGCCGCATAGACGGCTTCGGCAGCCAAGTAGTCGTCAGCGCCCGGCAACGGTTCGGCCAGTTCCGGGCTGTCGGCGATGAGCGCCAGGACCTCCGGCGTCATGGCACCGTAGCGGTTGAGAAGGTGTTCGATCCGGGCAACGTGGACGCCGGTCTCCTCCGCCATCCGGTTCCGCTGGTTCCACGCGGCCTTGAAACCGCTCGCCCCCAGCAACGGGACGGATTCCGTGCAGCTGGCCGGGACACGCTCGTCCATGCTGCGCGTCGCCTCGTCGACGGCGTCCTTGGCCATGACCCGGTAGGTGGTCCATTTACCGCCCGCCACCACCACGAGACCCGGCACGGGGTGGGCCACCACGTGTTCGCGGGAGAGCTTCGCGGTGGAATCGCTTTCGCCGGCCAGCAGCGGCCGCAGCCCCGCGTAGACGCCCTCGACGTCCTCGCGGGTCAGCGGGCGCTTGAGGACCTTGTTGACGTGCTCGAGCAGGTAGTCGATGTCCTTGCTGGAGGCCGCGGGGTGGGCCTTGTCGAGGTGCCAGTCGGTGTCAGTGGTCCCGATGATCCAGTGCCTGCCCCAGGGGATCACGAAGAGCACGGATTTCTCGGTCCGCAGGATCAGCCCCACCGTGGACTGGATCCGGTCGCGGGGCACCACGAGGTGGATGCCCTTGGACGCCCGCACCTTGAGCTGCCCGCGGTCTGTCACCATGGCCTGGGTCTCGTCCGTCCAGACCCCGGTGGCGTTGATGACCTGCTTGGCGCGGATTTTGAAGCTGGAGCCGTCCTCGTGATTGACCACCTTGGCGCCGACCACGCGCTCGCCCTCGCGCACGAAGTCCACAACCGACATCTGGTTGACCGCGTGGGCGCCGTAGTGCGCCGCGGTCCGCACGAGGTTGGCGACGTACTTGGCGTCGTCGACCTGGCCGTCGTAGTAGCGGATGGATCCGACGAAGGCGTCGTCCTTGAGGCTGGGGGCGGCGCGCAGGGTCCCTCGCCGGGACAGGTGCTTGTGGAAGGGGACGCCGCGGCTGTGCCCGCCGGTGATGGACATCGCGTCGTACAGGGCGATTCCGGCGCCGACATAGGGCCGCTCCAGGAATGGTTTGTGGAGCGGGTACAGGAACGGGACCGGCCGGGCCAGGTGCGGCGCCAGGACGGAGAGAATGAGGCCGCGCTCATGCAGTGCCTCTTTGACCAGGCCGAAGTCGAGCATTTCGAGGTACCGGAGGCCACCGTGGATGAGCTTCGAGGACCGCGACGACGTCCCCGCAGCCCAGTCGTTCGCCTCGACGATGCCCACACTGAGCCCGCGGGTCACGGCGTCGAGGGCGGCGCCGGCACCCACGATGCCTCCGCCCACGATCAGGATGTCGAGCTCTTTGCCGGGGGCGGTGCTGCCCCTGAGCACAGTGATTGAAGCCTCGCGAGCCGCTGGCCCGAGGGCACCTCCGGCCTCGGCAGAACCGCCGGGAAAACTGTTCATGTCACGCCTCCATCCGGATCAAACCTCGTAGGGCACCAGACTACGTCCAAGTTTCCCGGATGGGCAGGGCCCTCAACGGCCCGCGCGCGGTTTCAGTTGCCGGCGTACGGCGAGACGACGACGTCGACGCGCTGGAATTCCTTCAGGTCCGAGTAGCCGGTGGTCGCCATTGAACGGCGCAGCGCGCCGACGAGGTTGGAGGTGCCGTTGGTGTGGTGGCCGGGCCCGAACAGAACCTCTTCGAGCGGCCCGACCGTTCCCACGTTGACCCTGTCGCCGCGGGGCAGTTCGAGGTGGTGGGCTTCCTGGCCCCAGTGCCAGCCCTTGCCGGGGGCTTCGTCGGCGCGGGCCAGGGCGCTGCCCAGCATCACGGCGTCGGCGCCCATGGCGATGGCTTTGACGATGTCGCCGGAGGAGCCCATGCCGCCGTCGGCGATCACATGGACGTAGCGTCCACCGGACTCGTCCATGTAGTCCCGGCGGGCCGCCGCGACGTCGGAGATCGCGGAGGCCATGGGCGAGTGGATGCCCAGGGCGCGCCGGGTGGTGGTGGTGGCTCCGCCGCCGAAGCCGACCAGCACGCCGGCGGCGCCGGTGCGCATCAGGTGCAGGGCCGGGGTGTAGCCGGCCGCCCCGCCGACGATCACGGGGACGTCGAGTTCGTAGATGAACTGCTTGAGGTTTAGCGGCTCGTGGTCCTTGGAGACGTGCTCGGCCGAGACAGTGGTCCCGCGGATGACGAAGATGTCGACGCCGGCGGCCACCACGGTCTTGTAGTGTTCCTGCGTACGCTGCGGGGTCAGGGAGCCGGCCACCGTGACGCCGGCGGCGCGGATCTCGGCGAGGCGGGAGGTGATCAGCTCAGGCTGGATCGGCGCCTGGTAGAGCTCCTGCATGCGCCGGGTGACGGCCGGGCTGTTGGTCTCGTCAGCGAGGCCCGCGATTTCGTCCAGTACGGACTGCGGGTTCTCGTACCGGGTCCACAGGCCCTCGAGGTCGAGCACACCGAGTCCGCCGAGGCGGCCCAGGGCGATGACTGTCTCCGGCGACATGGCCGAATCCATCGGCGCCGCGATGACCGGCATGTCGAATTTGTAGGCATCGATCTGCCAGGAGACGGAGACGTCCTTGGGGTCACGGGTGCGCCGGTTGGGGACGATCGCAATGTCATCCAGGGAGTAGGCACGACGCCCACGCTTGCCACGGCCAATCTCAATCTCGTAAGTCACTGCTCTAGGTTATCCCAGCGGACGCGGGGCGCCGCTTCGGCGTACTGTGGCGTCATGCTTTGGCGTAACGGACAGCGGTGGATCTTCGACGGACACATTGCCGGACTCGGCACGGGATCGGGCCTGCGCGCGGTGGTGGGCCTATGGACGCAGTCCCCGTTCGGGTCCTTCACCGACGCGATGGTCCAGCTGCCCTCCGGCCACCGGATCCTGCTGGCACCGAGCGTCGAGGCCGCCGGCTTCATCAGCGCGGTCTATAACTTCGACGAGACCTGCATCGTGCCCCTGGCATCAGAGCATGGGGCGGGGCAGCTCGCCGTCGACGCCGGGCCGCTGCGGATCCGCGCCCGGCTCGGGTCCCGCACCCGGCTGGGCGCCGTGGCGCGGCTGGTCCCCCGGGCTCTGGCGGTGCATCCGCGCTGGCTGCGTGCGGTCAACCCCATTGCGGGCAGAATCATCCCCGGCGTGCGCACTGCGGGCACGGCCAAGGGCGGCCGGCGGGAATACTACGGGGTCACCGATCTGCACCGCATCGACTCCGCGACCGTCAGCTGGGACGGCGCCGACGCCGGCCCGCTCACCGCCATCCGCCCCGCCGTCAGCTTCGGTTTCAGCAGCGTCCCGCCCGAACCCAGCCTGGCCCGGGTGCGGACGACCATCGAGGGCGCTCCGCTTACTCGCCGCTGACGTTCTCGGTGTCCGGGACGGTGAGCTGGGACTCGAACATCCGGAAGTACCGGCCGCGGCGCGCCACAAGTTCCCTGTGGGTGCCTTGTTCCACGATGCGGCCTTCCTCGAGCATGTAGACCACATCGGCCTTCTCGATCGTGGCCAGGCGGTGGCTGATGGCGATGATGGTGCTGCTGCGGTCAGCGAAGAGCCGCGTGAAGATCCGGTGTTCCGCCAGCGCGTCGATGGCCGACGTCGGCTCGTCCATCACCATGAACGATGCGCCGCGGTAGAAGTTCCGGGCCATCGCCAGCCGCTGCCACTGCCCGCCGGACAGGCCGGAGCCCTTCCGCCCGCGCGGGTCCTCCATCCAGTTGCTGACGTGGTTGTCCAGGCCGTTGGGCAGTTTGTTGATGAATTCGAGGGCCTCGGCATCCGCGGCGGAGCGCCGGACCCGTCCGTCGTCGCGGGGCGAATCGACGTCGCCAAAGAAGATGTTTTCCGCCGCGGTGGCGAATTCATACTTCAGGAACTCCTGGCTGAGCACCGCCAGGTGCCGGTGCCAGGAGGTGACGTCGACGGCGGCGAGGTCCACGCCGTCGAGCAGCACCTGCCCGGAGTCGGGACGGTACAGCCCGGCCAGGATACGGATCAGGGTGGACTTGCCGGCGCCGTTCTCCCCCACGATCGCGATGTGCTGGCCCTGCCTGATGGTCATCGAAATGCCGCGGATCACCTCCAGTTCGCTGCCGGTGTACGTGAAGCGGATGTCCCGCAGTTCCACCGTCTTCGGCGCCTGCAGCAGCGGCGGGGCGTGGCCGGACGGCACGGGCAGGGCCATGAAGAGCTCGTAGTCCGTGAGGTTCGCCAGGTCCTCATCGATTGAGCTCAGTGAGGAGACGAGGCTGTTGGCGGTCGAAAGGGCGCGGCTGACAATCTGCTGGACATAGAGGAACTGCCCCACCGGCTGGGCCCGGGCGATGATCTGGCCCACCACCCAGATCAGCGAGACCACCTCGGCACCGTACTGCAGGGCATCGGCCGCGAGCTGTTTGGGGATGTAGCGCTTCTGGAAGTCCAGCCGGCGCTTTTCATCGGCGTCCCGCAGGCGGGAGCGCAGGCCCATCAGGTAGCCGACAATCCCGTAAAGCCGCATCTCGGCGATGTGCTGCGGCCGCAGGAGGTTGGTTTCGATCATCCTGCGCTGCCGGCGCGAATCGACCTGGGTGTTCCAGTGCGCGATCTGTTCGCGGGAGAGCTTGAACTGCAGGTAGACGCTGGGGACGATCGCAACCAGGACGATCACGGCGATCCACCAGCTGACCAGCAGCAGCGCGCCGATCGCCAGCAGCACGGAGACGAGCTGGGTGAAAATCGCGGCGATCCGGTCCAGGACGCGGGCGTAGGAGTCGGAGAAACGCTTCGCCCGGTCGTACAGGTCCACGGTCTCTTTGTCGTCGTAGCGCCAGAAGTCCAGGGTCAGGAAGCGCTCGTACATCAGGTCACCGACGATCGCGCCGACCCGGAAACTCATGAGCTGCTGGATGTAGCGGTCCACGCTGCTGAACGATCCCCAGAAGAGCCCGAGTGCCGCAGTGATGATGACGTACACGACGGCCTGCGCGCCGGCGTCGGCGTCGCCCGCGTAGGCGGCGGCCAGCGCCGTGGTGGTCAGGGCGGCGAAGTACGTCGTGACCAGCGGCAGCAGTGCCGAGATCAGCGAGCCCAGGACCTTCATGACGACGGCGGCTGGCGAGGCCCGGAAGCTCACCCGCAGCACTTGTGCCACGGCGCGGGCGTAGGGCTTGAGCGCGAGCTTGCGTTTGGGCGCGCGTGCCGGCAGGAGTTCGGACATGCCTCCAGCCTAGTTCCGGGACCCGGAGCCTGGGCGTGAGCGGCACCGCCGCCGGGATTCGGGGCGCCCTTAACCCGGGTGAGCCCGCCGAAACCATGGTTTCGGCGGGCTCACCCGGGTTAAGGGCAGCGGGTCTTAGCGCGACCCGTAGTTCGGGGCTTCGACCGTCATCTGGATGTCGTGCGGGTGCGACTCCTTGAGCCCGGCCGCGGTGATGCGGACGAACTTGCCGCGCGCCTTCAGCTCCGCCACGGTCGGTGCGCCGGTGTAGAACATGGTCTGGCGGAGCCCGCCGACCAGCTGGTACGCCACCGACGACAGCGGACCGCGGTACGCGACCCGGCCCTCGATGCCTTCCGGGATGAGCTTGTCATCGCCGGAGACGTCGGCCTGGAAGTAGCGGTCCTTGGAGTACGAGGTGTTCTTGCCGCGGGTCTGCATGGCGCCGAGGGAGCCCATGCCGCGGTAGCTCTTGAACTGCTTGCCGTTGACGAAAATCAGGTCGCCCGGGGATTCGTCGCAACCGGCCAGGAGGGAACCGAGCATCACGGTGTCGGCGCCGGCGACGAGCGCCTTGCCGATGTCACCGGAGTACTGCAGGCCGCCGTCGGCGATCAGCGGCACGCCGGCCGGGATGGCGGCCTTCGCCGACTCGTAAATGGCCGTGATCTGCGGGACGCCGACGCCGGCCACCACACGGGTGGTGCAGATGGACCCGGGACCGACGCCGACCTTGATGCCGTCGGCACCGGCGTCGATCAGGGCCTGGGCGCCTTCGCGGGTGGCGGCCTGGCCGCCGATGATGTCCACGTGCGCGGCAACGGGATCGGACTTGAGCCGGCGGATCATTTCCAGCACACCCTGGGAGTGGCCGTTCGCGGTGTCCACGAAGAGGGCATCCACACCGGCGTCGATCAGCGCCATGGCGCGTTCCCAGCCGTCGCCGAAAAAGCCGATCGCCGCGCCGACGCGCAGGCGGCCTTCGTCGTCCTTGGTGGCCAGCGGGTACTGCTCGGCCTTGGTGAAGTCCTTCGTGGTGATCAGGCCCTTGAGCCGGCCCTGCTCGTCAACGAGCGGGAGCTTCTCGATCTTGTTCGTGGCCAGCTTGTGCGAGGCTTCCTCGCGGCTGATGCCGACGTGTCCGGTCACGAGCGGCATCTTGGTCATGACATCGCTGACCAGCCGCAGCGGGAAATCGGATTCGGGCACGAAGCGGGTGTCGCGGTTCGTGACGATGCCCAGCAGCCTGTTGCCCTCGTCCACGACCGGCAGGCCGGAGACGCGGTAGCGTGCGCAGATTTCGTCCAGCTCGGCCAGCGTGGCCTCGGGGCCGATGGTCAGGGGGTTGGTGATCATGCCGGATTCGCTGCGCTTGACCCGGTCCACCTGGTCGGCCTGGTCGGCGATGGAAAGGTTGCGGTGCACGACGCCGAGACCGCCCTGGCGGGCCATGGCGATGGCCATCCGGGACTCCGTGACGGTGTCCATCGCGGCGGAGAGCAGCGGGGTCTGGACCGTGATGCGCTTGGAGATCCGGGACGACGTGTCCGCTTCCGAGGGGATCACGTCGGTGTGGCCGGGCAGGAGCAGGACGTCGTCGTACGTCAGGCCGATGAAGCCGAAGGGATCGTGTTCGGGCTGGGTCATGAGTGCGCCTCTTACCTTGGGTTACGGGTTCACGGGTAGGGGTTGCAACAGATGACCAGCCCGTCATTACGGGTCTGGCCTGTGCAGAAGGTCATGCAGAAGGTTCGTGCAGATGATTCGTGCAGAAGTCCTCAATAAATAGTAGAACCTTGGCGGCGATAGCCATATTCCGGGCGGTAATGTCCGGTTTCAATGTGAGCCGCCCCATGCCGGACGGCTCCCCCGGCTCCCCCGGCTCCCCCGTCCGGCCGGTGCTGCTCCCCGGCCGGTCGGCGTCGGACTACTTCCAGCCGGTCGCGGCGAGCAGCCTACTTCCAGCCGGTGGCGGCGAGCAGCCGCCGTTCGAACATGGGGATCATGGTCTGGACGTACGTCTTGGTCAGGTGGTTGTCGTCCTTGTAGACGTACACGTTGCCGACCACCGCGGGGCATGTTCCGTTGGCGCAGATGAAATCGCTCATGTCCATGAGGTGCAGCCTGGGCACCTGGCCGCGGTACGCGTCCAGCGGTGAGGACCCCGCGAGCGATTCCTGCTCCGGCACGTTGCACTCCGAGGCATCCGGGCCGTTCTTCTGGACGCACTCGGGCATATTGATGGTGAAGCGGGGGTTGTCGCGGATGCCCACCACGTCCATGCCGGCGTCGGTGAAGGGCTTGATGCCCGCCAGGTACTCAGGCACTTCGGTCTCGAACGGCGCTTCCTTGTGGGTCAGGGACGCAACCGTAAAAACGGCGTCGGGGCGGTGGTCCAGGACGTACTGCGCGCTGGCCCGGTTGAAGGCGTTGCAGTCCGCGTCCCGCTCCGGGGACTCCCCGCCGAAGCGGCAGTTGCCCTTCAGCAGCGTGACAACTTCCCAGCCGTGGCTTTTCGCGATGGGGCCCAGCGCCGCCATGTACTGCTGGGCATGGGAGTCACCGAGCACCACGATCCGTTTGGTGACCTTGTCCGGCTTGTTGTTCTGCAGGCACCCCTGAAGCAGGGGGTCGCTGGGGACGTTGGCGTCCGTGCACAGCCCGTCGATGTCCGCCCACTCGTTCTTCATCGCCGCCGGCGCGGGGATGATCTTGGCTTCCGGCGTGGGCTTGCCGGCGTTTTCCGGTGCCAGGGCGGCCGCGCCGGGAGTCAGTTCCTTGGGCTGGGACGCCGCCTCGGCTTCGTCGGCCAGGAGCTGGCTCTGCCACACGGCGACGGGACCCGCCAGCAGGGCACCACAGGCGGCAATCACGACGGCGGTGCGCCAGGCGCGGCGCTTGGGCCAGTGCCATTCGCGCAGCGGCTTCTCGACGAAACGGGTGGTGAGCACGGCCAGGACGAGGGACGCGGCAACGATGCACAGCCCCTGGAACAGGTTGGGCGCCGTGATGCCCGCCCCGGCGAGGGCCAGGACCAGCAGCGGCCAGTGCCAGAGATAGAGCGCATAGGAGATATCCCCCAGCGCCACCAGGGGTTTCCAGGTCAGGAAGCGGTCAACCCCGAAGCGGCTGCCGCTTTGACCGGCGGTGATGATCGCCGCGGCGGCCAGCGTGGGCCACAGCGCGATGAATCCGGGGAACGAACGGTCCACGGTCAGCAGGAGCCCGCAGGAGAGCATGGCCACGAGGCCGCCCCAGCCGAGCACGACGCGCAGGACCCTGCCCGGTTTCAGGTACGGCAGGGCGAGGGCCAGGAGCGAGCCGAGTGCGAACTCCCAGAGCCGGGCTCCGGTGTCGAAGTAGGCGTGGGCCTGGTTCGTTGCGGTCTGCTGGATCGAGTAGGCCAGGGACACCGCGAAGATGGCGCCGAAGGCCGCGGCCAGCAGGGAGCGGTAACGCAGCAGGACGTGGTCCTGGCGGGTCCGGCGGCGGAGCAGGCGGGAAAGAAGTGCGGTGCCGGCAAAGACGAGCGGCCAGAGCACGAACACCTGGCCCTGGATCGAGAGTGACCAGAAGTGCTGGAGCGGGCTCGCACCCGAATGGTCCTGGGCGTAGTAGTCCACGGCGCTGTCCGCCAGGAGCCAGTTCTGCCGGTACAGCAGGGAGGCCCAGGCCTGTTCAAGGACGTCGGGCCAGCGGCTTTGCGGCAGGATGGCCCAGGTGCCGGCGAGGACGCCGAGAACCACCACGACGACGGCGGGCAGGAGGCGCTTGAGCAGATGCAGCCAGTGGCTGAGCAGCCGCAGCGGCGCGCCGCTTTCGACTTTCCGCGTGAAGCTGAGTGTCATCAGGAAGGCTGAAATGAGGAGGAAGATGTCCACGCCGCCGGAGACCCGGCCCAGCCACACGTGGTACGTGACCACCATGAGGACCGCGAGGGCGCGAAGGCCCTGGACTTCGGGGCGGTAGCTTGTTTTTCGGGTCGCCGGAGAACCTGCATCCGCCCGTGGCGGGGTGACGGTGGTTCGCTCGTTCGACACAAAGATCCCTTCAGGCCGGTTTCCAAAACATCAATGTTACCGAAACGTAATTTTCTTTGCCAATCACACGGGCCCGGCGGTGTCCTTCACACGCCTGGCCGGCGGCGCACCCAGGGGGGCGGCGGCGCCGTCGGCCGCGGGGCGGAAGCTAGGCTGGTAGGAGTCTGAGGAGGCCGCCACGTGATCGTGCAGGTGCGCATTTGTGTTCCGGGTGAATTGTCCGGAGTTGTTCTCGAAAGTTGTACAAACCACGTCGGCGTCTCGGAAGTGGCGCTCGCGAAGGCCTCTTCCGTCACGCCGCCCGGGGACGTCATCGAGGTTCTGCTGGCCCGGGAATCCGTGGAGGGGCTCGTGGAGAAGCTGCACGCCCTCGACGTCCAGCAACGGGGATCGATTACGGTCATCGCACCGGACCTTGTGCTCTCGGACCGCGCCGACAGGGCGGAGGCGGAGGCTCCAGGTGAGGGCGCGGACGCCGTGATCTGGGACGAGGTGTCGCGGCAGACCGGCGAGGATTCGCGCCTGACGTGGAGTTTCCTGGCGTTCCTGGTCCTGGCGACCCAGCTGGCGGCCATCGGCATCGTGACGGACTCCACCATTGCGATCGTCGGCGCCATGGCCGTGGGCCCGGAGTTCGGCCCGCTGGCTGCCCTGGCCGTAGCCCTGGTCCGGCGCCAGCGGCGGCTCGGACGTGACGCGGCGCTGGCCCTCGGCGTCGGTTTTCCCGTCGCGATGCTGGCCGCCGCGCTGACCGCGTGGCTCTCCGTGCCACTCGGGCTGTTCCCCGCGGACGCGCTGGACCACGGTTCAGCAGTCGAATTCATCTACCACCCCGGCCCTTATTCCCTGATCGTCGCCGTCCTCGCCGGGACAGCCGGGATGCTGTCGGTCATCAGCCGGCGCTCGGCGGCGCTGATCGGGGTGTTCATCTCCGTCACGACGGTGCCGGCAGCCGGGTTCGTGGCCGTGGCACTGGTCCTGGGCGAGTACCAGAAGGCAGCCGGCTCCGCCCTGCAGCTGTTCCTGAACCTGCTCGGAATCGTGGTGGCCGCCGTCGGCGTCCTGCTGTTCTACCGGCTGGTGACCAGGCGGCTGGCACCGGACACTGCCCGCCAGCTGCGGCGCAGGGCGGACCGCTCCCAGCACTGACGCACGGGCGCCGCAGGTGCCCGCAACGGCCGGCAGTCCTGGGGACTACGGCCGGCAGGCCCGGGGACCGTGGAGCTTAGGGGCCCCATCCGGTCGCGGCGAGGAGCCTTTGGCTGAACATGGGGGCCATGCTGGCCGCATAGCTCCGGCTGAGGTGGTTGTCGTCCAGGTAGACGTAGGTGTTGCCGACCGCGCCCGGGCATTCCGTGCCATTGCAGATCAGGTCAGTCATGTCAACGAACGCGACGCCCGGCACCTTGCCATCCAGCGCGGCCAAGGGATTCGTTGCCGCAAGCATGCCCTGCTCGCGCGGCCTGCAGTCCGGCGCGTCGGCACCCTTGGTCGCTACGCACTCCGCCATGTTGAAGGTAAAACGCGGATTGTCCCGGAGGGCCACGACCTTGATGCCCTCGTCCGTCCAAGCCTTCGCGGTGGCTTCGAAGCCCGGGATCACGGTCTCCTGTGGCGACGACGGCGCCGCCTCAGTGCCCACGATGATGATGGCGTCCGGCGGGTTGTTCTTCACTTCGGATGCGACGGCCGCATTGAAATTGTCGCAATCCGCCGAGACGTGCTGCGGCGCGATGTTGGGCTTGCAGGCACCCTTGAGCATGGCGTAGAGCCGCCAGCCCTTCTCATCGCTGAGGGGAGCAATCGAGCCCAGCCATTGCTGTGCGTGTGAATCCCCGATCACGAGGACCTTTTTCGCTCCGGTGTCGGATTGATTGTTCTGGAAACAGTCCTTCTGAAGGACCGGGTCCTGCGGCTGCAGGTCACCGGAGCACGAGTTAGGGAGGCTGGCCCAGTCCTGCGGCAGCGTCTGCGGGGTGGGGAGCAGGACGGCGTTGGCGTCGGCCTGGTCCACAAAGCCCGGCGTCAGCGCCAGGGCGCCCGGGTTGTTCTTCGGGGCTTGGGCCAGGACTGCTTCGCTTTCGAGGTGCTGCTGGATCTGAATCCCCGCCAGCGGCACGGCGGCGGTGACCACGGCCACGGCGATGGCAACGAGGGCGCGGCGCCGCCGCACCTCCGGCCACTGCCACTCACGCCAGGGCTTCTCAATGAAGCGGGTGGTGAGGTAGGCGAGCACCAGGGAAACAGTGACGATGACGGCGCCTGTGATCAGACCCGCTTTTTCCCTGTGCATCACGGCAAGGGAGATGACCAGAACCGGCCAGTGCCACAGGTACAGGGCATACGAAATGTCGCCCAGCCGGACCAAGGGGTTCGAACTCAGGATCCGGTCGACGCCCAGCTTGCTGCCCGACTGCCCGGCTGCGATGACACAGGCGGCCGCCAGGGTGGGCCAGAGCGCCACAAACCCGGGAAAGGAAGCCTGGACGTTGAGCAGGAGGCCGCAGCTGAGCATGGCCACAATGCCCAGCCAGCCAAGCCCGATCCGCCAGCCCCGCGGAAGCCGCAGGGCAGGAAGGGCCAAAGCCACGAGCGTGCCCAGGGCAAACTCCCACAGCCGGGCCCAGGTGTCGAAGTACGCCTCCGTTTGGCTCGCCTGGGTGAAGACGATCGAGTAGAGCAGCGAAACAACGAAGATCACGGCGAAGACGTAGGACAGCAGCACACGGTAGCGGAGCCTGAAGCGCTTGGCGACGAACGCGGCCCCCACAAAAATGAGCGGCCACAGGATAAAGACCTGGCCCTGGATCGAAAGGGACCAGAAATGCTGGAAGGGACTGGCCTGGCTGTGATCCGCGGCGTAGTAGTTTGTCGCCTGGGTCTGCAGGAGCCAGTTCTCGGCATAGCCCAGGGAGGCCCAGCCCTGGTTGATGATTTCCATCCACCGGGTCCGGGGCAGGAAGAGGACAGTTGCGGCAAGGATGGCCACCAGGACGGTGACGGCGGCAGGGACGAGGCGCCGGAAAAGGTGCAGCCAGTGTTTGATGAGGGCCATGGACCGGCCCTGCTCGTACCGGCCCACGAACTGCAGCGTCATAAGGAAGGCCGAGATCAGCAGGAAGACGTCCACGCCGCCGGAAACCCGGCCCAGCCAGATGTGATAGGTCATGACCATCAGCACAGCGAGGGACCGGAGTCCCTGGATTTCGGGCCTGAAGGTGGATTTTCGGCCAGACTTGGCTGCGGGATCGTGCCCCGTCGCGGCAATGTGCCGGGCAGGCCGGGGCAAGGTTCCTTGCTGTGTCATAGAACTACCCCTCAACCAGATAACCAAAGCCTCCATGTTACCAAACCGTAATTTTGATGGCCAATCGTCACGGCGGCCACTGAACCCCATTGAGGCATGCCAACGTGGGAGTTTCCAGTGAACCCGGGACGCTGGAGCGGCACCTGACGGGTTAACTCTGCCAGAATCACGGCAACTTGCGGCCACGAACACGGCAGGACGGCAGCAGAGACTCGACAGAAAAAGGGACGGCCCGGCAGATGCCGGACCGTCCCCCCTGCGGGCAGAGCCTAGTGCTTGTGCCCTGCGTGCTCGTCTTCGTCAGCCGGCTTCTCCACCACGAGGGTTTCCGTGGTGAGGACCAGTGCCGCGATGGAGGCCGCGTTGCGCAGAGCCGCACGCGTCACCTTCACGGGGTCGATCACGCCAGCGGCGATCAGGTCTTCGTATTCGCCGGACTTGGCGTTGAAGCCCTGGTTCACGGCGGATTCGGCGACCTTGGCAGCCACGACATAGCCGTCGAAGCCGGCGTTCTGGGCGATCCAGCGCAGCGGCTGGACCAGGGCGCGGCGGACGATGCCGATGGCCGCAGCCGCGTCACCTTCGAGGGCCTGGACGGCCGCGTCCTCGTCGAGCGCCTTCAGCGCGTGGATGAGGGCGGAGCCGCCGCCGGCCACGATGCCTTCTTCGAGGGCAGCGCGGGTGGAGGACACGGCGTCCTCGATGCGGTGCTTCTTTTCCTTCAGCTCAACCTCGGTGGCGGCGCCGACCTTGATCACGCCGATGCCGCCGGCCAGCTTGGCCAGGCGTTCCTGCAGCTTTTCCTTGTCCCAGTCCGAATCGGTGCGGGTCAGCTCGGCGCGCAGCTGGGCAACACGGGCGGCGACGTCCTCGGCCGAACCGGCGCCGTCGACGATCGTGGTGTTGTCCTTGGTGATCGTGATGCGGCGTGCGGTGCCGAGCACCTCGAGGCCAACGGTGTCCAGGCTCAGGCCCAGCTCCGCGGAGACAACCTGCGCACCGGTGAGGGTCGCGATGTCCTGCAGCATGGCCTTGCGGCGGTCACCGAAGCCCGGCGCCTTGACGGCGACGACGTTCAGCGTGCCGCGGATGCGGTTGACGATCAGCGTGGACAGGGCCTCGCCCTCGACGTCTTCGGCGATGATGAAGAGCGGCTTGGAGCTCTGCAGCGCCTTTTCCAGCAGCGGCAGGAAATCCTGCACTGAGGAGATCTTGCCCTGGTTGATCAGGATCAGGGCGTCCTCGAGGACGGCCTCCTGGCGTTCCGCGTCGGTGACGAAGTACGGGGACAGGTAGCCCTTGTCGAACTGCATGCCCTCGGTCAGTACCAGCTCGGTCTGCGTGGTGGAGGACTCCTCGATGGTGATCACACCATCCTTGCCGACCTTGCCGAACGCCTCGGCCAGCAGCTCGCCGACCTCGTCGCTCTGGGCGGAGATTGCGGCAACGTTGGCAACCTGCGTGCCTTCAACCGGGCGGGCGTTCTCCAGCAGACGGGCGGCGACGGCCTCGACCGAAACCTCGATGCCGCGCTTGATTTCGCCAGGCGCGGCGCCTGCCGCTACGTTGCGCAGGCCTTCCTTGACCAGGGCCTGGGCCAGGACGGTGGCGGTGGTGGTGCCGTCGCCGGCAACATCGTTGGTCTTGGTGGCGACCTCCTTGGCAAGCTGCGCGCCAAGGTTCTCGTAGGGGTCATCCAGCTCGATTTCACGGGCGATGGTCACACCATCGTTGGTGATCGTGGGGGCGCCCCACTTCTTGTCCAGTACGACGTTGCGGCCGCGCGGACCCAGCGTGACCTTGACGGTGTTGGCGAGCTTATCGATGCCGGCTTCAAGCGACCGGCGGGCAGCGTCGTTAAACGCAAGCTGCTTTGCCATGGTTTTGTCCTTTCAAGACAGAACCCCGCGCAACTGATCCATTCAATGCGAAAGGATCGGCTGCGCGGGGGTCCAAGAGAGTTACTTTACGACGATCGCCAGAACGTCGCGGGCGGAGAGCACGAGGTACTCGGTGCCGCCGGTCTTGACTTCGGTTCCACCGTACTTGGAGTAGATGACGACGTCGCCAACGGCAACGTCAACGGGAACGCGGTTGCCGTTGTCATCGAAGCGGCCGGGGCCTACTGCAACAACTTCGCCTTCCTGCGGCTTCTCCTGCGCGGAGTCCGGGATAACCAGGCCGGAAGCCGTGGTCTGCTCGGCTTCGAGCGGGCGGACAACAATACGATCCTCAAGAGGCTTAATAGAGACCGACACTCGGACCTCTCCTTTTCGTCAGCAAATTCGTGGACTATGAAGCGGTGATGCCAAGGCGCACAGACCGTCGTCGCGGTGCCGGCAGCGTGCCTGGCGGAACGCGCTTCATGTGTTAGCACCCTCCTAGGGAGAGTGCTAATGACGACTCTATGTAAATGGTTAGCACTCGGTCAAGGCGAGTGCCAGAAATTCGTTCCGGGTGAACATTTCCCCCTAGGGGACATGCCCATTTTTCGCTGCGGCCGGAGGACACTTGGGCGTCATGCTCTGTACCCGTGCTGAGCGATGGACATACCCAACGGGTGCGGGCTGCCCGGGAGGACATGCCCATTCTTCGTTGCGGCCAGAGGACACTTGGGCGTCATGCTCTGTGCCCGCGCTGAGCGATGGACATACCCAACGGGTGCGGGCTGCCGGGGAGGACATGTCCATCCGTGGCGCAGGAGGCTGGGCATGTCCCCTGGCCCGTGGCCGTTGGCCGTTTGGCGGTGCGGTGCGCCCCCACCAGCGGCGTCTATTCGCGCGCCTACTCGCTGGCTACTGGTCTGCGAGGTCGTCGAAGTCCACGTCCTCGCCGTCGTCTTCGTCCGTGTTCTGGCCTTCGTCATTCCGGTGCCGGAACGACAGCACGGCGCCGGCGGCGGCCAGCAGAATGCCGGCGATGAGGAAGATGATGCCGCCGAGCCGGGCCGCGGCATAGGTCTCGCGGATGGCCCGGGCCTCGTCCGTGGCGTCCTGGACGTTCTTGCCGCCGACGGAATACACGGTGGCGTTGAAGGAATCGAGGAAGAAGATGATCACCAAAAGTGCGACGGACACGACGGCGATCACCGCGCCGGCGATCAGCGCCGGTTTTGCGTAGCGGGCCAGTCCCTGCGGCCACCGGCGCTCCTGCCTGGCGTCGTCGTCGCCGGCCGTGTCCTGCCCGGCCGTGTCCGCTGAGATGCTGTCGCCTGTGCCGCTGTCTTCCATGCCATCAAGCCTAGCCCCCGCCGTCCGGTCACAGCGCGCCCGCTGACCTCAACTACGCTGGATGCCATGACTGACGCACCGCAGGAACATATTGCCCCGATCCTCACCCCCGAGGGCTGGGAGCTGCTGGCGTCGTTGGGCCCGTACCGCGAGGACGAGGCCTTCCGCCTCACGGCGTCGCTGCGCAAGGCCGGCCACTCCCCCGAGCTGGTCTCGGCCGTGCTCACCCAGTCCCGGCTGCGGACCAAGGCCGAGGCGAAGTTCGGCGAATTCGCCCGGCAGATGATTTTCACGAAGGCCGGTCTGGAGCAGGCCACCCGGCTCACGGTGGCGGCACGGCACGCGCAGCGGTTCGCGGAGGCCGGGATCGGCCACGTCGCGGATCTCGGCTGCGGGCTCGGGGCGGACTCCATGGCCCTGGCCTCTCTGGACCTGGTGGTCACCGCCGTGGAAATGGACGAGGCCACGGCCGCCTGCGCCACGATGAACCTGATCCCGTTCCGCAACGCCACGGTGGTCCATTCCGATGCAACGTCGGTATCCCTCGAGGGGATCGACGGCGTCTGGCTCGACCCAGCCCGGCGCACGACGTCCACTTCGGGAACCAAGCGGATCTGGGATCCGGAGGATTTCTCCCCGCCGCTGTCCTTCGTGGAGTCACTCGCCGGCACCGGCCGCGCCGTCGGCGTGAAGATGGGCCCCGGCATGCCGCACGATTCCGTGCCGGCCGGCTGCGAGGCGCAGTGGGTCTCCGTGGGCGGGGACGTGACCGAAGTGGCCCTGTGGTTCAACGCGGTGCGGCGTCCCGGGGTGCGGCGCGCGGCCCTCGTGCTCGGCCCCCTTGGTTCCGCTGAGCTCACCAGCGGCGAGGACTTCGGTACCGGCCCGGTGGCGCCCGTGGGACCCGTGGAGGGGTACCTGTATGAGCCCGACGGCGCGGTGATCCGCGCCGGCCTGGTGGCCGACGTCGCGCTCCAGCTGGGCGGGCACCTCGTGGACGAGCACATCGCCTACATCTGCGCCCCGGAGCTGCATGACACCCCGTTCGCCAAGGCGTACAGGGTCCTGGAGGTGATGCCGTTCAACGTCAAGGCACTCAAGACGTGGGTCAAGGATCAAGGCATCGGGGTCCTGGACATCAAGAAGCGCGGTATGGCTGTCACGCCCGAAGAGCTGCGCAAGCAACTCCTGCCCGGCGGCAGCGCAAAGCACAAGGACAAGAAATCCGCCACCCTGGTCCTCACCAGGATCGGCGAGGACCGGGTGGCCGTCTCGGTGGAGCCGGCCTAGCCCCGCCAGCGGGATCCCACCGGCCGAGTGCCCCGCGGCGCCGTGCCCCGCCGCCGCAGGATGTCAGCGAAGCGGCCGGTCAACTGGGCTGTCGCGCTATTGGGCCCGCGTGAACTCCTCGGCTGCCCGGATTTGCTCGTCGGTCGGCCGGACGCCGGTGTACAGCACGAACTGCTCGAGCGCCTGGATCGTGGCGACCTCGGCTCCGGTGATCACGGTCTTGCCGGCCGCGCGGCCGGCCTTGATCAGCGGTGTCTCGGCCGGGAGCGCGACGACGTCGAACACCACTTTGGCGGCATCGATGGCCTCCTGCGGGAAGGGCAGCGAGGCGGTGTCCGGGCCGCCGGCCATCCCGATGGGGGTGACGTTGATGAGCATGTCCGCCGTGCCGGTACCGGAAGCCGCAGAGCCCAGGTCCGCGCGCCAGGCGAAGCCGTACTGTTCGGCCAGGGCTCGGCCGGAGCCCTCGTTGCGGGCCACGACGGTCACGTCCTTGAACCCGGCATCCCGGAGCGCGGCCACGGTGGCCTTGGCCATGCCGCCGGAGCCCAGGACCAGCACCGAGTAGTCCGTGGGGACTGCATTGCTCTGCAGGAGCTGCTCGATTGCGGTGTAGTCGGTGTTGTACGCCGTGAGCCGGCCGCCGTCGTTGACGATGGTGTTGACCGAGTCGATGGCCTTCGCCGACGGGTCCATGACGTCAACGAGGGCGATCACGTCCTCCTTGTAAGGCATGGACACCGCGCAGCCGCGGATGCCGAGGCCGCGCACCCCGGCGATCGCCTGGGCGAGATCGGTGGGGGCAAAGGCCTTGTAGATCCAGTTCAGGCCCAGCTGTTCGTAAAGGTGGTTGTGGAAGCGCGTCCCGTTGTTGCTGGGCCGGGCCGAGAGCGAGATACACAGGGTCATGTCTTTGTTCAGTATGGGCACAGCTCCATTAAACGCCAGGATGGGTCCGGCCACCCGCGGCTCACCGCGCGACTGCCCGCGCCGTCGCTGACCAGCCACGTTGTGAATACACTCACGCACCAGCGGCAACTTTGACACCGTCCCGGGGCCGGCCCTGCACTAGACTTGGACCACCCGTAGCCCTGCCAGCCGCCCGGCCGGCGCCCTGGTATGTGGGAAATTGCACGTGACACCGCCGGTGCCACGTCCAGGGGCATGTCCGAGGGTGTTTGCCAGCGCATCTCCACACCAGGACCACGGCCAGGGACAGCAAAACAGTGAAGGGACCACATGAAGATCGAGTTCGCTTCATCCAGGCAGTCGACCCTAGGCGTGGAATGGGAGCTGGCGCTCGTCGACGCCGAGACCGGCGAGCTGGCCTCCGTGGCGAACCAGGTGCTGCGCGGCGTCGCTGCCCGGCATCCCGAACTCAATGAGGACGACGAGCACCCGCACATCAAGCAGGAGCTGCTGCTGAACACCGTGGAGCTCGTCACGGGCATCTGCACCACTGTTGCGGAGGCCAAGGCGGACCTGAGCAGCTCGCTCGCGGCGGTCCGGGACGTGACCGATCCGATGGGTGTGGAGATCTTTTGCGCCGGGAGCCACCCCTTCAGCCCGCCCCAGCTGCAGCCCGTCACGGACAAGGAACGCTACGCCAAGCTCATTGACCGGACCCAGTGGTGGGGCCGGCAGATGGTCATTTACGGCGTCCACGTGCACGTCGGACTCGACAGCCGGGACAAGGTCCTTCCGGTGCTGGACGGCCTGGTCAATTACTTTCCGCACTTCCAGGCGCTCTCCGCGTCCAGCCCTTTCTGGGGCGGCGAGGACACCGGATACGCCTCCCAGCGGGCGCTGATGTTCCAGCAGCTGCCCACCGCCGGGCTGCCCTTCCAGTTCTCCAGCTGGGAGGACTTCGAGGCGTACGCCCAGGACATGTTCACCACCGGCGTGATCGATTCGCTCTCGGAGATCCGCTGGGACATCCGGCCCGTCCCGCACTTCGGCACCATCGAGATGCGCATCTGCGACGGCCTGGCCACGCTCGAGGAAGTCGGGGCCATCGCCGCCCTGACGCAGTGCCTCGTCGACGAGTTTTCCACGACGCTGGACAACGGCGGCACCATTCCTACGATGCCCCCGTGGCATGTGCAGGAAAACAAGTGGCGCGCGGCCCGGTATGGCCTGGACGCGATCATCATCCTCGACGCCGACGGCAACGAGCAGCTCGTAACAGAGCACCTGCGCGAGACGCTCAAGCGGCTTGAGCCGGTGGCGGCGAAGCTGGGCTGCAGCGCCGAACTGGCCGACGTCGAGAAGATCATCGAGCGCGGCGCCGGCTACCAGCGGCAGCGCCGGGTCGCCGCCGAGCACGGCGGGGACCTGCGCGCCGTCGTCCTGGACCTGGTCAAGCAGATGCGCCAGGGCCCGGACGCCTAGCTCCGGCGCCCAACAGCCGCCACGCAGGCGGCCGAAGCCCCAGGCCGTCTAGCTCCACACGGACGAAGCCTCAGGCTGTGGCCTCAGGCGGAGACGGTCGTGACCGGCATTGAGGAATCCGGCGCAAAGCCGATCCCGCTCGGTTTCACGCCGGCCATCACCAGTTGCGCCCCGAGCGAGGCCACCATGGCGCCGTTGTCCGTGCACAGTGGCAGCGGCGGCACCGTCAGCCGGATGCCGGCCGCACTGCAGCGTTGTTCGGTGAGCTGGCGCAGCCGCGAGTTGGCGGCGACCCCGCCACCCAGGAGGACCTCCGTGATGCCGTTTTCGCGGCAGGCGAGCACTGCCTTGGCGGTAATGACATCCACCACGGCTTCCTGGAAGGCCGCGGCGATGTCCGCCACGGGCACCTCCTCGCCGCGGGCCTCGAACTGCTCCACGCAGCGGGCGACGGCGGTCTTGAGCCCGCTGAAGGACCAGTCGTAGCGGTGCGGCCCGGGCTCCTCGGCGGTCCCCATGTACTTGGGCTGGGTGAGCCCGCGCGGGAACCGGATGGCTTTGGCGTTGCCCGTGCGCGCGAGCTTGTCGATGGCCGGACCGCCCGGATAGCCCAGGCCCAGAAGCCGCGCCACCTTGTCATACGCTTCGCCGGCGGCGTCATCGATCGTGGAGCCCAGCAGCTCGACGTCGTCCGTGATGCTCCGGATCCGCAGGATCTCGGTGTGGCCGCCGGAGACCAGGAGCGCGCCCATATTCTCCGGCAGGGCGTGCGGCGTTGTTTGCGGCGACGGCGCGCCGGCGCCCTGCTGCAGGAGCCCGACGCCGACATGCGCCACCAGGTGGTTGATGGCGTAGAGCGGTTTGCCGGTGGCGACGGCGAGCGCCTTGGCCGCGCACACTCCCACCATGAGGGCACCTGCCAGGCCCGGCCCGGAGGTGACGGCGATCGCGTCGATGTCCGTGAGCGTCACTCCCGCCTCCGCGAGGGCCTCCTCGAGGGTGGGGACGAACGCGTCGAGGTGGGCGCGGGAGGCGATCTCGGGGATCACGCCGCCGAAGCGGACGTGTTCGTCCATGGAGGACGAGACGGTGTTCGTCAGCAGGGTGGTCCCCCGGACGATGCCGACGCCGGTTTCGTCGCAGGAGGACTCGATGCCGAGCACGAGCGGCTGGGTGCGGTTCATGGTCGGCCTGCTTCGGTTGGCTGGGGGCTGAGCGGTTCGCGGGGCAGCTGGAGCCGCATGATCAGGGCGTCGACGCCGTCCCGGTAGTAGCGGGGCCGGATGTGGATCTGTTCGAAGCCGAAGCGCAGGTAAAGCTGCTGGGCCCGGGGGTTGTCCGCCCTGACCTCGAGCAGCACATCCTGGGCGTGCCGGCGCCGGCTTTCCGCGATCAGCTCGGTGAGCAGGGCAGAGCCGATGCCCTTGCCTTCCTGCTCGGGCACCACGGCGATCGTCTGGACGTCCGAGATCGGTTCGATGCACATGAGCCCGGCATAGCCCACGATCCCGCCGTGGGTCTCCGCCACGAGGTAGCGGCGGGTATCCACCTGCGCCAGCTCGTCGTGGAACATCTGCAGCGGCCAGGCATCCACGGGAAAGAGCCGGAGTTCCAGGGCGTGGATGGCGGGGATGTCCGCGGCGTCCATGTCCCGCAGGGTGACTCCGCCGGGCAGCCGGACGGCTCGCTCCGCGCTCACAGGGCACGCTTCCGGGGTCCGGGCACCTGGGCGTCGGATTCGCGCAGATACAGGGGGGTGGAGTCCAGGAGCTGTTCCCCCGCGGAGAGCCGGGCGAGTGCGAACTGGCCGAGCGAGAGGGCCTCCGGCTGGCGGGTGCTGAATTCCGCGACCGCCTTGACGGCCTCGGAGTAGATTCCTGCCCCTGCACCGTACACGGGCAGATCCGGCAGGTCCGCGGCGAATCCCACGTGCGGGCCGTCCTCCAGATGCGGCAGCTGGGCATCGGAGAGGGTGTACCGGGCCCAGTACACTTCCTTGCGTCGCGCATCGGTGGCGACAATGAACTCCGCGGCCGAGTCGGTGGATTCGGCTACTTCCAGGGCGATCGCGTCCAGGCTCATGACGCCGTACAGCGGCTTGCCCCAGACAAAGGCGAGGGTGCGGGCCGTGACGATCCCGGAGCGCAGTCCTGTGAACGGGCCGGGGCCGACGCCGGTGACGATAGCGTCGACGTCGTGGCCGCTGACGCCGGCCTCAGCCAGGAGCCCGTCGATCCCCGGGGCCAGGACCTCCGCGTGGGTGCGCGTGTCCTCGGTGGCGAAGCTGGCGAGCACGGATTCCGGCGCATCATCGGAGACCAGGGCGGCGCTGGCGACAGCTGAGGTGTCGATGGCGAGGATCAGCATCAGGGATTCCGTTCCGGGGTCTGGGGCGTGGTCCCGGGGAGGGGCCTGGCGCCGGGCATGGTCTCGGACAGGGGCCCGGCGCCGGGCGTGGTCCCGGGCAGGGGCTCGACGACGTGCCCGGGCTCGGCACCGGGCAGCGTCGGCGCTTCAGCCCAGCGCGGACCGAAGCCGCGGATCACGACGGTCCGCGGTTCGTCGTCGTCGTCCGTGTCGAAATCCAGAACGGGACTGGCGCCGGTTTCGGCGGGGGCTTCGGGGGCTTCGGGAGATTCGGCGGAAGCGGCGGCGCCTCCGCGGGTGCGGTGGAGTTCGACCTCCAGCCTGCTGTCGCTGAGGTGCTCAACCCGGCCGCGGCCCCACTCGACCACGGTCACGGCGCTGTCCATGGTGTTTTCAAGATCGATGTCGTCGATTTCAGCGGCCGACTCCAGCCGGTAGGCGTCCACATGCACCAGGTCCGGTCCGCCCGGCCGGGGTCCTCCGGGCAGGTTGGGGTGGATGCGCACCAGGACAAAGGTCGGCGAGATGATGCCGGCCCGCACTCCCAGGCCCTCCCCCAGCCCCTGCGTGAACGTGGTCTTGCCGGCACCCAGTTCGCCGGTCAGGACCAGCAGATCGCCGGTTTCCAGCACGGCGCCGAGGGCCGCGGCGAGCGCATGCGTCTGCGCCGCCGTGTGGACCTCAAGGCTCCGTTCCCACGCGGGCGCGCTCACGGCCGCTCTTCGCCGGTGGAGGGCTCTTCGTTCAGGTAGCGGCGCGGCACGCGGGGGCTGATCCTGGTGACGATCTCGTAGTTGTTTGTACCGGCGGCCTTGGCCCAGTCATCGGCTGTGGGTCCGCCGTCGGCGCCGTCGCCAAACAGCACTGCCTCGGCGCCGAGGATGCTCGGGCCTCCGGCCGCCACGTGGCGGGGTCCGAGGTCGATCACCATCTGGTCCATTGCAATGCGACCCACTACCGGATAGTTCACGCCCTCGACCCGGACGGGGCCGCCGGTGGCGATGCGCGGCACGCCGTCGGCGTAGCCCAGCGGGATGAGCCCGAGGGTGCTGACGCCGTCCGTGCGGTAGTTCAGCCCGTAGGAAACGCCCTGCCCGGCGGGCACGTCCTTGCAGTGCGAGACCACCGTGCGGACCGTCATGGCCGGGCGCAGCCCGAGTTCGGCCGGGCTTTGCCCTTCGAAGGGTGACAGCCCGTACAGGCCCAGCCCCACGCGGACCAGGTCAAAGTGGGTGTCCGGCCGGGAGAGGGTGGCCGGGGTGTTGGCGATGTGTCGGACCTCGGGGTCCACGCCGGCGTCCTGGGCGACGGCGAGGACCTGGCGGAACGCGGCGAGCTGCTCGTCGGTTTCGGGCCGTTCGGGTTCGTCCGCGACGGCCAGGTGGGAGAAGATCCCCACGACCCGGAGCAGGCCCTGGTCCTGGTGTTCCATGGCTTCGCCGACCAGGCTGTCCCAGGCGTCGAGGGTGGCGCCGTTGCGGCCGAGCCCGGTGTCGACCTTCAAGTGGACGCGGGCGGGCCGTTCCTGCTCGCGGGCCGCGGCCACGATCCGGTCCAGTTCCCAGCCCGAGCAGCCGATGTCGATTCCTGCGGCCACTGCGGCGGCGAAGTTGCTGTCCGGGGTGTGCAGCCAGGCCAGCAGCGGCGCCTCGATCCCGGCGGCGCGCAGGGCGAGGGCCTCGGAGATGTGGGCGACGCCAAGCCAGCTGGCCCCCGCGCCGAGGGCCGCGCGGGCCACCTGGACGGCGCCGTGCCCGTAGGCATCGGCCTTGACCACGGCCATGACCTGCGCGGGTGAGGCCACCGCTGCGATGCGGCGGACGTTGTGCCGGATGGCGTCGAGATCGATTACGGCTGAGCGCTCCTCAGCGTGGGCCGGCACTGCCGCCGAACCGGGCAGGAGATCGCCTGTTGCTGCTTGGTAAGTCACCTAACGATTCTAGGCGCGGCGCTGCGGGCCGAATAATCGGCCGGGCCCGGCCACCGCTGGACATGCCCATTCCTCCCCGCGGGACATGCCCAATCTTCACGCCCAGGGCCGCGCAGAACGGGTCCATGCCCAAGCCCCGGCCCCAGCGGAGGACATGCCCACTGGTGCCACGAATCCGGCCGCACACCCACCCCGGGACATGCTCATTTTTCACGCCCAAGCCCGCGCACAAAGGGTCCATGCCCACGCCCCGCCCCCAGCGGTGGACATGCCCACTGGTGGCACGAATCCGGCCGGACCCCACCCCGGGACATGCCCAATCTTCACACCCAAGGCCGCACACAACGGGTCCATGCCCACGCCCCGGCCCTAGCGGAGGACATGCCCACTGGTGCCACGAATCCGGCCGCACCCCCACCCCGAGACATGCCCAATCTTCACACCCGCGGCCGCGCAGAACGGGTCCATGCCCACGAATCCGGCCCCAGCGGAGGACATGTCCACTGGTGCCAGCCACGAAAGCCCAGCCGCGCCGGCCCGTCTACGCGTCGGACTGGTGGGCGATGGTCGCCGTCGCGCGCCGCTGCGCCTCGGGAGGGACGTCGTGCACGATCTCTTCCAGGAAGCGGTAGCGGCGAAGCCATTGGCTGCTTTGCCGTTCCTTCCGTGCGTTGGCCCGCTGCCACCAGTCGGCAATGTCGCCCCAGCCGGGCGCGGCCAGCGAGCCGCCCACCTCCTGGACGGCCAGGGCGGCGCACAGATTGGCGAAGCGGAGACGGTCTCCCAGCGGCCAGCCGGCCAGGGAGCCGACAATGAAGGCCGCACCGAAGCAGTCACCGGCGCCGGTTGGATCGTAGGCCCGGACCGGCAGGGACGGGACCCACTCCTCCTCCCCCGTTTCCGAATCCACGGCCATGGATCCCTGGGCGCCGAGGGTGACCACCGCCACCGGAACCCGGTCCGCAAGCGAGTACAGGGCGGACCAGGGGTCGTCGCAGCCCGTGAAGTTCATGGCCTCGTGCTGGTTCGGCATGAAGGCGTGGAAATACTTCAGGTGGTCCAGCCGGGTCGAGGACCACGCGCCGGTGGGGTCCCAGCCGACATCGCCGAACAGCTGGACGCCGTTCTTGTGCGCGTCGACAGCCCACGGTTCGAGTTCCTCCCCCAGCTCCGCAACGGCTGCGAGCGCCGGCGGCGGGCATCCAACCAGCTCGGTGGAAGTCACCGGCGCCGGGTGCCCGTGCGTCACCATGGACCGGTCCTTCTCCACGCTCAGGGACACCGTGACGGGCGAATGCCAGCCCGGAACACGCCGGGACAGGGACAGGTCCACGTGTTCCTGGGCGGCCAGAATCTTCCAGTTGTAGTCACCGTAGCCGTCATCGCCGAACACGGCGGCAAGACCGGTCCGCAGTCCCAGCCGGGAGGCGGCGATGGCCTGATTGGCGACGCCCCCGGGGCAGCTGCCCATCCCGTCGCTCCAGATTTCCGTGCCGGGCTGCGGCGCGTGGGGCAGCCCGGTGAAGATGATGTCCTGGAACACGGTCCCGGTCAGGAGCAAGTCGAATCCGTCCGCGGCCGGGCTGCGGACGGCAGAGAGCGGATCAAATCGCCGCGCCGGGGTCGCGTCCATACACGGCACATTACGCCGTACCGCCGTCGAGGGATACCAGGGGAAAGCGGGGCCCAAACCGGCGGCGAACAAGGCGGGGAATAGACTGTCCGCATGCGGCTCACGATCGCCGGCGGGGGCGGCTTCCGCGTCCCCCTGGTCTACCGGGCGCTCTCTGCCGGGCCTTTCGCGGGGCTGGTGCGGGAGCTGGTGCTCTACGACGTCGACCCCGCCAGGCTGGCGGCCATCGAGGCGGTCCTGGCCTCCCTGGCCCGGCAGGGCCCGCCGGGTTCCGGCCCGCAGATCCGTGCCGTGTCCTCGCTCCCCGAGGCCTTGGACGGCGCCGACATGGTCTTCGCCGCCATCCGGCCCGGCGGCACCGCCGGCCGGACCGCCGACGAGCGGATCGCCCTGGACCTCGGACTCCTGGGCCAGGAAACCACCGGCGCCGGCGGGATCTCCTACGCGCTGCGCTCCATTCCGCCGATGCTGCGGCTCGCGGAGGAAATGCGGAGCCGCTGCCCCGGGGCGTGGCTGCTCAACTTCACCAACCCCGCCGGCATGGTCACGGAGGCCCTGGTCCCCGTGCTCGGTCCCAGGGTGATCGGGATTTGCGACTCCGCCAGCGGCCTGGTGCACCGTGCGGCGCGTGCCGCCGGCGTCGCGCTGCCCGAGGGCACGCTCGACGGCGTGGGCTACTACGGACTGAACCACCTCGGCTGGCTGTACCGGCTGGAGGCCGGGGGCCGGGACGCCCTCCCGGCACTGCTCGCGAACCCTGCGGCGCTGTCGGAATTCGAGGAAGGCCGGCTGTTCCCGCCCGGGTTGCTGGCCAGCCTTGGCTGCCTGCCGAATGAATATCTATTTTACTACTACGACACCGTTCGGGCGGTGGCCGGCATGCGCGCCGCAGGTCAGACCCGGGGGGAATCGATCGCCCGGCAGCAGACCGAACTCTATCCCCGCCTGGCTGCCGCCGGAGCCGAGGCTTTTGCGCTGTGGGAGGATGCCCGCAGATCCCGCGAGGAGGGCTACCTCGCGGAGGCCCGCACCTCGGGCGAACGCCGCGACGAGACCGACCTCGCCGGCGGCGGCTACGAGCGGGTGGCGCTGGCGGCCATGCGCGCCCTCTCCGGCGGCGGCCCGGCGGACCTGATCCTCAACACGCGCAACGCCGTCACCACGCCCGGGTCCGCCGGCCCGGAAGCGGCGCCCGCCGGCCCGGAAGCGGGCGGCGCCGGGTCCGGAGCGCAGGTGGTGCCGGCTGTCCCGGGGCTGCCGGCCGACGCCGTCGTCGAAGTTCCGTGCCGGGTGACGCCCGACGGCGCCGAGCCAGTCCCGCAGGACGGCCCGGGACCGGCGCAACTGGAGCTGCTGCGGCGCGTCAAGGACGTCGAACGGCTCGTGGTGGAGGCGGCGACGACCGGCCGGCGGGAGGCGGCCCTCGCCGCGTTCGCCAGGCATCCGCTCGTGGACTCGGATGACCTCGCCGGAAAACTGCTGGCCGGCTATGAAGCAGCCTTCCCGGAACTAGGCCGTCTCTGGCACGGCGGGCCGTAGCTGCCCGCGGGCCTTAACGGCCCGCCAACATCAGCGTCCCGGCGTCCCGCGGCACCGGGCCGGCAACCCTACAGCTTTCGGTACATCACGTGCAGGCCCACGTAGCCCAGTTCAGGGTGGTTGAATGCCTCGGGAATGGTCGCGAGCACCTCGAAGCCCATGGATTTCCACGCTGCCACGGCCCGGACATTGCTTTCCACCACGGCGTTGAACTGCATGGCCCGGAAACCGGCGTCGCGCGCGGCGTCGAGCGAATAGGCGCAGAGGGCCCGGGCCAGTCCGCGGCCGGCCTGGCCCGGGTGGACCATGTAACCCGCGTTGGCCACATGGCTGCCGCCGCCGCCCTGGTTGGGGTGCAGCTCGCCGGTGCCAAGAACCGCGCCGATGTCGGAGGCAACCGCGACGAACGTCCGGCCCGGCGCCTGCTTGAACCAGCGTGCGCGGGCCTCGTCCTCGGCGGTGTCCCGGTCCCAGGTGAAGGTCTCCCCGGCCCGGACGACGGGTTCCAGGATCGCCCAGATGCCCGGCCAGTCCTCCGGGCGGGCCTCCCGGATGGTCCAGCCGGCTGCAGGTTCTTGTCCTGTCGTTGTGTTCACAGCGGCCACGTTAGCAGCACGCCCCGGTCTGCGAACCGAACGGGCCCGTGAACCGGGCGGCACTTCAGGAGTAATGTTTTATCGACATGCATTGGGCAGAAAGAAATGGGCAGAGGAAAGGGGAACCGTGTCGCTGATCCGCCGCGTCGCTTTCCTTTCCCTGCACACCTCGCCCATGGAACAGCCCGGCTCCGGTGACGCCGGCGGCATGAACGTGTACGTCCGGGCGCTGGCCGCCGCCCTCGCCGAAACCGGCGTGGAAGTGGAGATCTTCACCCGGTCCACCTCGGCCACGCAGCCCGCCGTCGAACACCCGTCCCCGGGCGTGTGCGTGCACAACGTCCTCGCCGGCCCGCCCCGTAAGCTGCCCAAGGAGGAGCTCCCGGGGCTGCTGCACAGCATGGTCGCCGAGATCAACCGGATCCGGCAGCTCCAGCCGCACGGCCGGTATGACGTCATCCATTCCCACTACTGGGTCTCAGGGGTGGCCGGGCTGGAGCTCGCGGAGCTGTGGCGGCTGCCCCTCGTCCACACCATGCACACGATGGCGAAGGTCAAGAACCAGCTCCTCGAGTCCGGCGAACAGCCCGAGCCGCGGCGGCGTGAGGACGGCGAGCACCGGATTGTCGACGGCGCCACCCGGCTGATCGCCAATACCGGCACCGAAGCGGCCGAGCTGGTCTCGCACTACAACGCCGACATCGACCACATCGACGTCGCGCCGCCCGGCGTGGACCTGGCCGTCTTCACGCCGGCCTTCAGGAACCGGGCCAGGGCCCAGCACGGCATCGCCCCTGGCAAGTTCCATCTGCTGTTCGCGGGCCGGATCCAGCGGCTCAAGGGCCCGCAGATCCTGATCAAGGCGGCGGCGCTCCTGCGCTCCCGGCGCCCGGACATCGACCTGCAGCTGACCATCCTGGGGGCCGTCAGCGGCGCCAAGGACTTCAACCTCAAGACGCTGATCAGCGCCGCCGGAATGGACGACGTCGCCACCCACCACCCGCCGGTGAACGCCCCGGAGCTGGCCGGCTGGTACCGGTCCGCCGACGTGGTGGTGATGCCCTCCTACAGCGAGTCCTTCGGCCTGGTGGCGCTGGAGGCGCAGGCCTGCGGGACGCCGGTCCTCGCCACGAAAGTCGGCGGCCTCTCCCGCGCCGTCCAGGACGGACGGACCGGGATGCTGATCGAGGGCCACAAGGCCAGCGACTGGGCGGACGCCCTCGAGTCGCTCTTCGACGACACCCAAACCCGCACCGACATGGGGCGCGCCGCCGCGATCCATGCCCAGGAGTTCGGCTGGCAACGCACCGCCGCGATTACGCTGGAGAGCTACCACACCGCCGTAAGCCAGTATTTTGGAAGCCTGACCATCCCGGTGGGCCACACACCCTGAACCGGTTCCACCACCTCCGCCCGCTCCAACCCCGCCCGGCAACACCGGACCGGGACAAACCCGCCGACGCCACGAGCCGAAGGACAACGATGTCTGAGACCACCACTGCCGGGAACAACGTCCCCAGCGACCTGGAAATTGCCCAGCGGGCAGTCATGAAGCCGATCGGGGAGATTGCGGCGGCCGCCGGCATCGCCCCGGACGCGCTGGAACTCTACGGACCCTACAAGGCCAAGATCGACCCTGCGAAGCTGACCGTTCCGGCGGGCACCCCCGTGCGCGCGCCCGGCAAGGTGGTGCTGGTCTCCGCGATGTCGCCCACCCCCGCCGGCGAAGGCAAGTCCACCACGACGGTGGGGCTCGCGGATTCCCTGGCCCGGGCCGGGCACAAAGTGATGATCGCGCTGCGCGAACCCTCGCTCGGCCCCATCCTGGGCATGAAGGGCGGCGCGACCGGCGGCGGCTACTCCCAGGTGCTGCCGATGGATCAGATCAACCTGCACTTCACGGGCGATTTCCACGCCATCACTTCGGCGAACAACGCCCTCATGGCCCTCGTGGACAACCACATCTTCCAGGGCAACGAACTCAACATCGATCCGCGCCGGATGACGTTCAAGCGCGTCCTGGACATGAACGACCGATCCCTCCGGGAGGTCGTGATCGGCCTCGGCGGGCCCGCCCAGGGCACGCCGCGGCAGGACGGCTTCGACATCACCGTGGCCTCGGAGATCATGGCCGTGTTCTGCCTCGCCACGGACCTGAACGATCTGCGCGACCGGCTCGGCCGGATCACGTTCGGCTACACCTACGACCGCCGGCCCGTCACCGTGGCCGACCTCGGCGTCCAGGGCGCCCTGACCATGCTGCTCAAGGACGCGATCAAACCCAACCTCGTGCAGACCATCGCCGGCACCCCGGCGCTGGTGCACGGCGGGCCCTTCGCCAACATCGCCCACGGCTGCAACTCCCTCATCGCCACGCAGACGGCCCGCCGCCTTGCGGACATCGTCATCACCGAGGCGGGGTTCGGCGCGGACCTCGGCGCCGAAAAGTACATGGACATCAAGGCGCGGATGGCCGACGTCGCCCCGTCCGCCGTCGTCCTCGTGGCCACCGTCCGGGCGCTCAAGATGCACGGCGGCGTGCCGAAAGACCTGCTCAAGGAGCCCAACGTGGAGGCGCTGGCCGCCGGCGTCGCCAATCTGCGGCGCCACATCCGCAACGTCGAGAAGTTCGGCATCACCCCGGTCGTGGCGGTCAACAAATTCGCCACGGACACCGCCGAGGAGCTGGACTGGCTGCTTCAGTGGTGCGCCGCGGAGGGTGTCCAGGCCGCGGTGGCCGATGTCTGGGGCCGCGGTGGTGGCGGCGACGGCGGCGACGAGCTCGCGGCGAAGGTAGCGGCCGCGATCGACGCCCCGCACGGCTTCCGGCACCTGTATCCGCTGGAGATGTCCGTGGAGGACAAGATCCGGACCATCGTGCAGGAGATTTACGGCGCCGACGGCGTGGATTTCTCCGTGCCCGCGCTGAAACGGCTGGCCGAGATCGAGAAGAACGGCTGGTCCGGGATGCCGGTGTGCATGGCGAAGACCCAGTACTCCTTCACCGACGACGCCACTCGCCTCGGCGCGCCCAAGGGCTTCACCATCCACGTCCGGGATCTCATCCCCAAGACCGGCGCGGGCTTCATCGTGGCCCTCACCGGCGCCGTGATGACCATGCCGGGCCTGCCCAAGGTGCCGGCAGCGATGCGTATGGACGTCGACGACGCCGGCAACCCGGTCGGCCTCTTCTAAACCACCTGACGCTCCCTCACCTCCTGCATCCCCCCAACCAACGATCCCTCAGGTCCGGCAACTCCCCAACCGACGCTCCCTCAGGTCCGGCGCGGCGCTTGCGCCTGCCGCCGCGGGCCGATCCGGGACATCTGTGGATAACTCCTGCGCGGCTCTCCAAATAGGTTCAAAATGCCAGCATGGAAAAGCCTACGAAGCTTCCCGGTCCACTCAGCGCAGCACCCTTTACCATCGCGGATGCAAGGTCCTTGGGAGTGCCGAGAACCAGGCTCAGGCACTCCGACGTAATTCACATCAGCCGGGGTCTCTACCGGCCCACGGATTGGAACTTCGAGCTGGAGGCGGCGGCTCGTGCGTTGGCCGCAGCGTCGCCCGGCGCCTGGATCTCCCACGTCACCGCTGCCAGGCTCCGATGCCAGATATTGCCTCCTTGGCTCTCGGACTCGGAGGAGCTACACCTGAGCAAGCCGCGGGCGCTCCCGGAGGTCCGGCGCAAAGGCATTCTCGGACACACGGTTCTTGCGTTGGAGGGCGAGGTCGAGACAGTGGACGGGATCCGGATCAGCACGCGCTCCCGGACGTGGCTCGACCTCGCCCTGCGGTTGAGCCTGCCAGAGTTGGTCTGCCTGGGTGATGAGCTGGTGCGGATTCCCCGACTGGGGTTGGAAGGGCGCAGTGATCCCTTTGCGACCATCGATGAGCTGCGTTGGATGGTGGGCCGTCACCCGAACCTGCAGGGAATCGTCCGCGCCCGTGCCGCACTGGACTTGATGCGCGTGGGCTCGGATTCAGCGCCGGAGACGTTGCTGCGGCTGGCGATGTGCGACGCCGGGCTCCCGGAACCGGAACTGCAGCTCCCGCTGCGACCGGACAGTCCTGCCGCGCCGACGGCGGACCTTGGGTATCGCCGTCGGCGGCTGGCGGTTCAGTACGACGGCGGGCACCACCTGCTCCCCGCACAGATCTTCAGCGACCGCCGCCGTGACAAGGCCTTCGAGGCAGCCGGATGGACAGTGCTCGTCCTGACAAAAGATGACCTCGCGGATGGCTTCTCCGGCGCCGTCACCAAGATGAAGCGAATCCTCCGCACCTCATACCTCAGCCCGCCGGCCGCAGCTGGCTTTTCCAGCGCAATCTGAGGCAGCGAGCCGCCGATGTCTGCAAGACGTGAGGGAGGATCGGGTCGGTATCGGCCAAAGGTGAGGGAGCATCCCGGACCTAATCCGAAAACGACGACGCTCCCCCACCATTGGTGAGGGAGCGTCGGGTTGGAACACGCCAAACGTGAGGGAGCGTCCAGAGGCAGGGCGGCAGCGGGGGCGGTTAGCGCTCCAGGTCGCCGCGGATGAAGGCCTCGACCTTTTCACGGGCGAGGTCGTCGTTGAACTGCTCCGGCGGGGACTTCATGAAGTAGCTCGACGCCGAGACCAGCGGGCCGCCGATGCCGCGGTCCAGGCCGATCTTGGCGGCACGGATAGCGTCGATGATCACGCCGGCGGAGTTGGGCGAGTCCCAGACTTCGAGCTTGTATTCCAGCGACACCGGGGCGTCGCCGAAGTTGCGGCCCTCAAGACGGACGAAGGCCCACTTGCGGTCATCGAGCCACTGGACGTAGTCGGACGGGCCGATGTGGACGTCCTTGGCGGCGAGCTCGGCCTCGACGTTGGAGGTAACGGCCTGGGTCTTGGAGATCTTCTTGGACTCCAGGCGGTCGCGCTCGAGCATGTTCTTGAAGTCCATGTTGCCGCCGACGTTCAGCTGGTACGTGCGGTCCAGGGTGACGCCGCGGTCCTCGAACAGCTTGGCCATGACGCGGTGCGTGATGGTGGCACCGATCTGGCTCTTGATGTCATCGCCCACGATCGGCACGCCCGCGGCGGTGAACTTGTCCGCCCACTCCTTGGTGCCGGCCAGGAAGACCGGCAGGGCGTTGACGAACGCCACGCCGGCATCGATCGCGCACTGGGCGTAGAACTCGGCGGCCTGCTGGGAGCCGACCGGCAGGTAGCAGACCATGACGTCAACCTGGGCGTCCTTGAGGGCCTGGACGACGTCGACCGGCTCCTCCGGGGACTGCTCGATGGTCTCGAGGTAGTACTTGCCCAGGCCGTCCAGGGTGTGGCCGCGCTGGACCGTGACGCCGGTCGGCGGGACATCGGCGATCTTGATGGTGTTGTTTTCGCTGGCCAGGATGGCGTCGGACAGGTCCTGCCCCACCTTCTTGCCGTCGACGTCGAACGCGGCAACGAACTGGACGTCGCCGACGTGGTACTGGCCGAACTCCACGTGCATCAGGCCCGGGATCGTGGCCTTGGGGTCGGCATCTTTGTAGTACTGGACGCCCTGGACCAGCGAAGCGGCGCAGTTACCTACGCCGACGATTGCAACACGAATCGGATGTGAAGACACGGAACTCCTTTTGAGAAACAAGGGTGACCGGCGCGGCCGCACTCTGAGGTACTGCATCAGTTGTGCGGGCGGCAGGCGGACACGACGCCGTAAGGCGCCCTTAGTAGTCTAGTCAACGCCGCCGGGGCCGCGGTTGTTCCCCGGCGGCCCCGGCACTTGTGTTAACTGCGGATGCCTACGACTTCTGGGCCCACAGGTTGATGTCTGATTCGACGGCGAACTCGTCGATCGCGTCGATCTCATCGGCCGTGAAATCCAGGTTGTTGATCGCAGACAAGGTGTCCTCAAGCTGCCGGACGCTGGACGCGCCCACCAGTGCGGACGTGACCGACGAGCCCTTGCCCTGATCGCGCAGGATCCAGGCGATGGCCAGCTGCGCGAGCGTCTGCCCGCGGCCCTCGGCGATCCGGTTGAGCCCGCGCACGCGGTCCAGTTTCTCCTCGGTGATCATGGATTCGCCCAGGGATTTGTGCTGGGCGGCCCGGGAGTCGGCCGGAATGCCCTTCAGGTAGCGGTCGGTGAGCATGCCCTGGGCCAGCGGCGAGAACGCGATGGATCCGGCGCCCACCTGCTCCAGCGCCTCGAAGAGGTTGGGGCTGCCGTTCTCGGTCCAGCGGTTGAGCATGGAGTAGCTGGGCTGGTGGATCAGCAGCGGGGTGCCGAGTTCCTTGAGGATCCCCGCGGCCTCGATGGTCTGTTCCGGGGTGTAGGACGAAATGCCTGCGTAGAGCGCCTTGCCGGAGCGCACGGCCTGGTCCAGGGCGCCCATGGTTTCTTCCATCGGCGTTTCGGGGTCCGGGCGGTGGCTGTAGAAGATGTCCACATAGTCCAGGCCCATCCGGCCCAGCGACTGGTCCAGGCTGGCCAGCAGGTACTTGCGGGAGCCAAAGTTGCCGTACGGGCCCGGCCACATGTCGTAGCCGGCCTTGCTGGAGATGATCAGCTCGTCGCGGTACGGCTTGAAGTCGTCCTTGAAGTGGCGGCCGAAGTTGGTCTCGGCACTGCCATAGGGCGGGCCGTAGTTGTTGGCGAGGTCAAAGTGGGTGACGCCCAGGTCGAAGGCCCGGCGCAGGATGGCGCGCTGGATCTCGAACGGCTTGTCGTCGCCGAAGTTGTGCCACAGGCCCAGTGAGATGGCCGGGAGTTTCAGGCCGCTGCGCCCCACGCGGCGGTAGGGCATGGAGTCGTAGCGGGTATCAGCTGCCAAATATGTCATACGTCATATCCTGCCTTAGTGGGTGAGTACCGCGGCGCTGTGGCCGGGTAGATGCAGTGGTGTGGCCGGCGCCGCGCCGCCAGGAGCGGGTTCAGCATCGGAAGCCGGGTCCAGCCGGACGCCGTCGTCGGTTGCCAGGGCCAGGGCCGCCCCGCGGACCGGGACCCGCCGCGCCTCGGCGGAAAAGTTCATCGCCACCTCGGTGCGGCCGCGGCGCAGCAGCAGCCAGCCCTCGTTCTCGCTGACGTCGACGGCGGTGTCCTCGAAACCGGGTTCCGTCAGGTCCGGCGTGGTGCGGCGCAGCGCGATGAGCGCCCGGTACAGCTCCAGGAGGCGGGCGTGGTCCCCTCCCGAGGCCTCGGCCCAGTCCAGCTTGGACCGGGTGAAGGTCTCCGGATCCTGCGGGTCGGGGACGACGGCGGGGTCCCAGCCCATGCGCTCGAACTCCCTGATCCGGCCCTCGGCCGTCGCCTTGCCCAGCTCCGGTTCCGGGTGGGAGGTGAAGAACTGCCACGGGGTGGTGGCCCCGTATTCCTCGCCCATGAACAGCATGGGCGTGAACGGCGAAGTCAGGGTGGCGACGGCGGCGAGCGCGAGCGGCCCGTAGCCCAAGGTCTGGGACAGCCTGTCCCCGGTGGCACGGTTGCCGATCTGGTCGTGGTTCTGGCTGCACACCACCAGCGCGGCCGGGTGGACCTGGGCCGGGTCGATGGGCCGGCCGTGGTGGCGGGCGCGGAAGCTGGAGTAGCTGCCGTCGTGGAAGAACCCGCGCTCCAGGACCTTGGCCAGCGCCCCGATCGAGTCGAAGTCGGCGTAGTAGCCGGTGGTTTCGCCGCTGACGTTGACGTGGACGGCGTGGTGGAAGTCATCGCTCCACTGCCCGGCCAGCCCGTACCCGTTGGTGTCCCGCGGGTAGAGCAGGCGCGGGTTGTTCAGGTCCGATTCCGCGATCATCGTGGCCGGGCGTCCGGTCTCGGCGGCTATTTCGTCGGCGAGGGCGCCGAAGTCCTCCAGCAGGTGCACGGCGCGCTCGTCCTTGAAGGCGTGCACGGCGTCCAGGCGCAGGCCGTCCACGTGGTAATCGCGCAGCCACATAGCGGCGTTGTCCAGGATGTAGCGGCGCACCTCGTCCGACTCCGGGCCGTCCAGGTTAACCGAGTCGCCCCAGGTGTTGCCCTCCCCCGATTTCAGGTAGGGCCCGAACCGGGGAAGATAGTTGCCGCTGGGGCCGAGGTGGTTGTAGACGACGTCCTGGATGACGCCCAGGCCGGCGGCGTGGGCGGCGTCCACGAAGCGCTGGTACGCGGCGGGTCCGCCGTAGCCTTCGTGCACGGCGTACCAGAGGACACCGTCGTAGCCCCAGTTGTGGGTGCCGTTGAACCCGTTGACCGGCAGCAGCTCGACGAAGTCGATGCCCAGCTCCGCCAGGTACGCCAGCTTCCCTGCCGCGGCGTCCAGTGTTCCCTCCGGCGTGAAGGTGCCCACATGGAGTTCGTAGATGACGGCGCCCTTGAGCTCCCGCCCCGCCCACTGGCCGTCAGCCCACTGGTATTCTCCGGCGTCGAACGTGCGGGAGAGCGCGTGCACGCCCGCGGGCTGGCGGCGGGACCGCGGGTCCGGCAGCGGGGTGGGCTCCCCGTCCACCAGGTAGCCGTAGTCCACGTCCCCGGCGGCGGGCGCCCCGGCGGCGGTCCACCAGCCGGGTGCCTCCGCGCCGCGGCGGGTCATGTCGTACTTCCGGCCGTCAGCGAGGAGCGTGACGTCCTGCGCTTCCGGTGCCCAGAGATCGAAGCGGTCGCTTCCGTGTGCAGGCGAGGTCATGGCATTCTTCCGTTCCCCATGTCGGTACTTTTCCCCATATCGAAGGACTGCTTAGGCGGTGGGCACCAGGAGGGCCACGGGGTAGTCCCCCAGGATCTCCCCCACCGCCACGGTGCCCGGACCGTGTGTGGCACCGGTCAGTTCATCGGCCATGGCCGCGGCGAGCTCGACGGTCGTGTCCTGCCAGCCGCCGCGCTGCTCCAGGCCGCGGGGCAGCCGGGTGGCGAGCGTCAGCGCGCCCGGGGCTGCGGGAGTCCCGCGGTCAAAGGCGAGCAGGTGCGCAGCGGCGGAGCCTGTGGCGGTGACCGGGGCGTACCCGGTGAACAGCTCCGGCCGGTCCCGGCGCAGCCGCAGGGCCCGCGAGGTGACGAGGAGTTTCGCTGCATCGTCCAGGAACGACGCCGGACGCTCACCGGCGTCTAGCGCGGCGAGGGCGCGCCGGCGGGCACCGAAGTCGAACGGCCGCCGGTTGTCCGGATCAGTCAGCGAGCGGTCCCAGAATTCGGTGCCCTGGTACACGTCCGGCACCCCGGGCATGGTGAGCTGCACGAGCTTGGCGCCCAGGGAATTGGCGGCCCCGTAGGGCTCCAGCAGGGCCACGAGGGACTCCAGTTCGGCGGTCACCTCCGGGGTGTCGAAGGCGGCGTCGACGGCGGCTGCAAGTTTCGCCTCGAAGGCCTCGTCCGGATCGATCCAGTTGGTCGAGTTCCCGGCCTCCCGGGCGGCTTTTTGCGCGTAGGACTGCAGCCGGTCCCGGTCTGCGGGCCAGACGCCTGCGACGGCCTGCCACAGCAGGTTGGCCAGCGGGCCGTCCGGCAGCGGCGCCAGCTTCTGCAGCCGCTGCAGGGATGCCTGCCATTCCGGTGCGAGCTCGGCCAGCACCGAGATCCGGGCCCGGGTGTCCTCGCTGCGCTTGGTGTCGTGGGTGCTGAGGGTGGTCATGGACAACGGCTGCTCGGCCTGGCGCCGGGCCATCCGGGTGTGGAATTCTTCCGGTGCCACGGCGAACTCGGTGGGGTCGGCGCCGACTTCGGTCAGGGTGCCCAGCCGGGTGTAGCGGAAGAACGCGGTGTCTTCCACGCCCTTGGCCATGACCATCCCGGAGGTCTGCTGGAAGCGCATGCCCAGTTCTGCGGAGGGGGCTGCCTGCGCGTCGAGCAGCAGCGGCAGCAGCACGCCGACGGCGCCTTCCAGTTCGGGGCGGCGGCGGACCGCGAGTTCGCATGCCTCCTTCAGGACGTCAGCACCCTCTGGAAGATAGCTGCGGTAGACCGGGAACGCGGCGATGATCTCGGACAGTGCGTCCGCCGCGGCTTCCTGGCCCAGTCCTGCCGCGGCAGGGACCAGCCGTGCCAGCCGGAGCATCTCCGAGTGCAGGATTCCGTCCGTGATCCGGCGTTTGGTGCCGCGGATCATGTCCTCGTAGTCGGCAGCGCCGCCGCGCAGTTCGGCGTCGAGCGCGTCAAGCGGCGCCTGGCCCGCGGCGTCGACGAACACCCGGTCCACGTCAGCGAGGGCGTCGTAGCCGGTGGTGCCCTCGCACTCGAAGCCGGCCGGCAGGGCCTCGCCCGGTTCCAGGATCTTCTCGATCAGCAGGTAGCTGCCGCCCGTGGCCTCCCGCAGCCGGTGCAGGTATCCCTCCGGATCGGCGAGGCCGTCCGGGTGGTCGATCCGCAGCCCGTCGACGAGCCCCTCCCGGAACCAGCGCACAACCTCCGCGTGGGCTTCATCGAAGACCTTGGGGATCTCCACCCGGATCCCGGCCAGGCTGTTGACGGCAAAGAACCGGCGGTAGTTCAGGTCCGCGTCGGCCCGGCGCCAGCCGATCAGCTCGTAGTGCTGACGGTCGTGGACCTCGCGGGGATCGTCTGCAGTGGAGTCACCTGCGGTATACGTGCCCTCTGCAAGCGGAAAGCGGTGGTCGTAGTAGCGCAGTTCCCCGTCCTTGATTTCCAGCGCGTCGACGTCGGAGTCGTCCCCCAGCACCGGGATCCGCACCCGGCCGCCGCCGAAGTCCCAGTCGACGTCGAACGCCTGCGCGTAGCGGGACTGCTGCCCCTCCTTCAGGAGCGACCACCACCACGGGTTCTGGGCCGGGGTCGCGACGCCGACGTGGTTGGGCACGATATCGACCAGCACCCCCATGCCGGCCTCCCGCGCGGCGGCCGACGCTGCCAGCAGGCCGTCCGCGCCGCCCCGGTCCGGATCAATGGCGGAGGGATCGGTGACGTCGTAGCCGTGGTCCGAGCCGCGCTCCGCCGTGAGGATCGGCGAGAGGTAGATCCAGTCCACGCCCAGCGACTTCAGGTACGGCACGGTCTGCGCGGCGTCCTGCAGCGTAAACCCGGGCCGGATCTGCAGCCGGTACGTCGAGACGGGGGTTCTCATTTAGCCCGGCCCTTCGGGGTCTTCGGCTTGTCGGCCCCCGCCTTTTTCGAGCCGGAGGCTTTAGCCGGGCCCTTGGAGGCGCCGGTTGCCGGGGCCTCCGGAGCCGGGTCCGCCGGAGCCGGCGCCTCCGGTGCCGGGTCCGCCGGAGCTTCCGGTGCCTGGACCGCAGAACCTGCATCCGCCGAATCCTCGTGCTCGGCCATCGCGGCGAGGGAGGCTGCCGCGGAGTAGTCCACCTCCACCTCGGGGCCGGAGTGGGCCCGGAGCACCACCATCGACTTTGCCGCCAGCTTCAGCACGGACCCGGCTTTCAGGGGGGCCTCAGTGTCCGCCTGGTCTGCGGTGTCCACCAGCACGTCCCAGAACCGTGAGTACTCCTCGGCCGGCAGGGCGAAGTCCACGTCGCCGTCGTGGGCGTTGAAGCCGAGCAGGAAACTGTCGTCGGTGATCCGGCGTCCGCGGGAGTCCTGTTCCTGGATGCCGTGGCCGTTGTAGAACACGCCGATGGTCCGGCCGAAGCCGCTGCCCCAGTCCTCCGGGAGCATTCCGGTGCCGTCGGTCTTCAGCCAGACGATGTCCGGCAGTTTCTCGCCCTCACCGCGGACCACCGGGCGGCCGTCGAAGAAGCGGCTGCGGCGGAACGTCGGGTGGTCGTGCCGGATCTTGTTGACGACGGCGGTGAACTCCACCAGCGGCTGGTCCATCGCGTCCCAGTGGATCCAGCTCAGCTCGGAGTCCTGGCAGTAGGTGTTGTTGTTGCCCTGCTGGGTGCGGCCGAGCTCGTCGCCGTGCAGGAGCATCGGGACGCCCTGCGAGAGCAGCAAGGTGGCGATGAAGTTGCGCTGCTGGCGGGCACGGAGGGTCAGGACCTGGTCGTTGTCCGTGTCCCCTTCCTCGCCGCAGTTCCAGGAGCGGTTGTGGGATTCGCCGTCGTTGTTGCCTTCGCCGTTGGCGTCGTTGTGCTTCTCGTTGTAGGACACGAGGTCGCGCATGGTAAAGCCGTCGTGCGCCGTGACGAAGTTGATCGAGGCCACCGGGCGCCGGGCGGAGCTTTCGTAGAGGTCCGCGGAACCGGTCAGGCGGGAGGCGAATTCGCCCAGGGTCGAGGGCTCGCCGCGCCAGAAGTCGCGGACCGTGTCGCGGTATTTGCCGTTCCACTCGGTCCACTGGGGCGGGAAGTTGCCCACCTGGTAGCCGCCCGGGCCGATGTCCCACGGCTCGGCGATCAGCTTGACCTGGGAGACGATCGGGTCCTGCTGGATGAGTTCGAAGAAGGTGGACAGCTTGTCCACGTCGTAGAACTCGCGGGCCAGGGTGGAGGCGAGGTCGAAGCGGAAGCCGTCGACGTGCATTTCCGTCACCCAGTAGCGCAGGGAGTCCATCAGCAGCTGAAGGGAGTGCGGGTGCCGGACATTGAGGGAGTTACCGGTGCCGGTGTAGTCCATGTAGTGCTTCAGGTCATCGTCCACCAGCCGGTAGTAGGCCTGGTTGTCGATGCCCTTGAAGGACAGCGTGGGGCCGAGGTGGTTGCCTTCAGCGGTGTGGTTGTACACCACGTCCAGGATCACTTCGATGCCGGCCTTGTGCAGCTCGCGGACCATGGCCTTGAATTCCTGCACCTGGTGCCCGACGTCGCCGGAGGAGCTGTAGGTGTTTTGCGGGGCGAAGAAGCCGATGGTGTTGTAGCCCCAGTAGTTGTTGAGGCCCTTCTCCTCGAGCGTGCCGTCGTTGACGAACTGGTGGACGGGCATGAGCTCGATCGCGGTGACGCCGAGCTTCTTCAGGTGCTCAATCACGGCCGGGTGGGACACGCCGGCATAGGTGCCGCGCTGCTCTTCGGGAATTTCCGGGTGGAGCTCGGTCAGGCCCTTGACGTGCGCCTCGTAGATGACCGACTGGTGGTAGGGGATCCGCAGCTGGCGGTCGCCGTCCCACTCGAAGAACGGGTTGATGACGACGCCGTGCATGGTGTGCGGGGCCGAGTCGCTGTCATTGCGCGAGTCGGGGTCGCCGAATTCGTAGGTGAAGAGCGCCGGGTCCCAGTCGATCTGGCCCTGGACGGCCTTGGCGTAGGGGTCCATCAGCAGCTTGTTCGGGTTGAAGCGGTTGCCGTGTTCGGGTTCGTACGGGCCGTGGACCCGGTAGCCGTACTTCTGTCCGGGCTGGACCTGCGGCAGGTAGCAGTGCCACACGTAGCCGTCCACTTCGGTCAGTTCGATCCGGGTTTCGGTGAGGTCGTCAGCGAGGAGGCACAGTTCCACCCGCTCGGCACGCTCGCTGAACAGGGCAAAGTTGGTGCCAGTGCCGTCAAAAGTGGCTCCCAGCGGGTAAGCCGATCCGGGCCAGACTTCCATGTGTACTCCTCGTGCGGAACGAATATTCTCTAGACAGACTACTTGTAAGTAGGGTTAGTATTTGCCCGGGCGCTCGGAGCGCCCCCGTTTGTTACAGCTCCCGCATCACCTCCGGAATGGCACGGGCGATGGCCGTTGCGGTCACTGGCCCCCCGCGGGAAGCCCGGACTCCGGCAAGACCGTGGATGCTGGCTGCCATCGCCGCGATCGCCGCCCATCTGGCGTCGGGGTCGATGTCATATGCACCGAAGCGCCCGACGTCGGCGCCCAACTGGGCCAGCAGCGCGCCGATGACTCCGGCCAGGACGTCGCCGCTGCCTGCCGTGGCGAGCCAGGGCGTGCCTTCGGACTGGCTGAAGAAGTCCTGGAAGGGGGAGGCCACAAGGGTCGTGGCGCCCTTGAGCAGCACGGTGGCTTCAGTCAGGCCCGCAGCCCGCCGCACAGCGCTGAGGGTGGATGCTTCGACGGCGGAGCGGTCCAACCCAGCCCCGAGGCGCTGAAGCAATGCCGACAGTTCGCCGGCGTGGGGTGTCAGGATCACTTGCGGGGCGAGCACATCAGGCAGGGCCGGCAACGCGCCGGCGTCGGCGATCGTCGGCAGGCCCGAGTCTGCGGCGTCACGGGCGCGCTGCAACTGCTCCTCATCGGAGTCATCGAGTCCGGAGCCAACGAGCCACGCCTGAACGTGCGTGTCGGCCACGGCGCCGGCGCTGCACACCACCTCGGGACAGGAACGGCGAACCAGGTCGGCGACGTCCGGCGGCCCCAGGTACCGCACCATTCCGGCGCCGGCTGCCAGGGCGCCCTGGCAGGCCAGCACCGCGGCGCCGGGATAAGCGCCGGAGCCCGCGACCACCCCCAGCACCCCCCGGGAGTACTTGTGCGCCCGCCGCTGCGGGCGTGGCAGGAGGGCGGACAGGTCTGCGGCCTCAAGCCGTCGCAGGGACGGCCATGGCAGCGCCTGCTCGATTCCGATCGGGACCACCCGGATGGCGCCCGCGAAGTCCGCGCCCGGGTCCGCCAGCAGGCCGGCCTTGGCGGCCCCAAAGGTCACCGTCATGTCGGCCGCCAGCACCGGTGCGTGCGCCTCCCCCGTGTCCGCGTCCACCCCGCTGGGGATATCGCAGGCCACCACCAAGGGGGAACGGGAGCCTGGCCGGGAACGCTCCAGGGCCGCGACCAGTTCGGCGGCCGGTCCACGCAGCCCGCCCTGGGCTCCGGTCCCGAGGACTGCGTCGATCACGACGTCGGCGCCGCCGGCCAGCGCGGCGAGTTCGGCCGCGTTGTCACCGGTGAGGGCCACGGCATGCCCGCCGGCCTTCCGGAACGCCGCCAGCCCGGTGTCGTGGGCCGCGCCCGCGGTGAGCACCGCCGTCGTGCGCATGCCGCGGCGGGCCAGCAGCGCGGCGGCGAAGAGCCCGTCTCCGCCGTTGTTGCCCTTGCCCGCCAGCACGGCCACGCTGGAGCCGTACAGCCGCTGCCCGCGGCTCCGCAGTTCGCGGATCACGGCGTTGGCGAGGCCGTACGCGGCCCGCTGCATAAGAACAGCGCCCGCACCGGAGCCCAGGGTTTCGTCGAGAAATGGCTTTTCGGCCTCTCGCACTTGGGTTCCGGTGTAGGCGCTGATCATGGTTTCAGTCCATTCGCGGTCGCTGGGGAATGCTCGGCGCTGGGGCCGGTTCTGCCTGGACGGCCGTCTCAGCCTTCGGCGACAACCGTCGCCGTGGCGATCCCGCCGTCGTGGCTCATGGACAAGTGCCAGCGCTTGACGCCCTTGGACTCCGCCACGGCCAGCACGGTGCCTTTGACCTGGACGGTGGGGCCGTTCTGGTCCAGCCCAATCCAGCAGTCCTGCCAGTTCATGCCGGCCGGCGCCCCCAGCACCTTGGCCACGGCCTCCTTCGCGGCAAACCGCGCGGCGAGGGACCGCGTGTTCAGTTCCCGCTCGGCGGGGACGAACAGCCTGTCGCGCAGCCCGGGGGTGCGCTCAAGCTGGCGCCCGAACCGCTCAATGTCTACGACGTCTACGCCTATGCCAACAATCATGGCGTTATTCTACGGTCACGCTCTTGGCCAGGTTGCGTGGCTGGTCCACGTCGTAACCCTTGGCCGAGGCGAGTGCGAGGGCGAAGATCTGCAACGGAACCGTTGCGAGCAGCGGCGCCAGGAGCGTGGGGGTCTCGGGGATGTAGAAGACGTGTTCGGCGTACGCCTTGACGGCCTCGTCGCCTTCTTCGGCGATCACGATCGTCTTGGCGCCGCGGGCACGGACTTCCTGGATGTTGGAGACCACCTTGGAGTGCAGCGAGTCGCGGCCGCGCGGGGACGGGACCACCACGAAGACGGGCTGGCCTTCCTCGATCAGTGCGATCGGGCCGTGCTTGAGTTCTCCTGCGGCGAAGCCCTCGGCGTGGATGTACGCGAGCTCCTTGAGCTTCAGCGCGCCCTCCATCGCCACCGGGAAACCGACGTGGCGGCCCAGGAACAGCACGGACTTGGCGTCAGCCATGGACTGGCCGAGTTCCTTGATCTGGGCCTCGTTGTCGAGGATGCGCTGGATCTTGGCCGGGATTTTGCCCAGGTCGGCCAGGATGTCCTTGATCTCGCCCTGGAACTTGTTGCCGCGCAGCTGTGCCAAATAAAGGCCCAGCAGGTAGGCGGCCGTGATCTGGGCCAGGAACGCCTTGGTCGAGGCCACGGCGATTTCGGGTCCGGCGTGCGTGTAGAGCACGGCATCCGATTCGCGCGGGATGGTGGAGCCGTTGGTGTTGCAGATGGAGACGGTCTTGGCGCCCTGTTCCTTGGCGTAGCGGACCGCCATGAGGGTGTCCATGGTCTCGCCGGACTGGGAGATGGAGACAATCAGCGTGTTCTCGTCCACGATCGGATCCCGGTAGCGGAATTCGTGCGAGAGCTCGACCTCGGTGGGGATCCGGCACCAGTGCTCAATGGCGTATTTCGCCACCTGCCCGGCGTAGGCGGAGGTGCCGCACGCGAGGACGATGATCTTGTTGACGTTCTTGAGCAGCTGCGGATCGACGCGGAGCTCATCAAGCGTCAGCTTGCCGTGGATGTCGGAGCGGCCCAGCAAGGTCTGCAGCACGGCATCCGGCTGGTCGTGGATTTCCTTTTCCATGAAGGACGGGAAGCCGCCCTTTTCCGCCGAGGCCGGGTCCCAGTTGACGTGGTATTCCTTGCCCTCGGCCGGGGCCCCGTAGAAGTCCGTGATTTCCACGGAGTCGGCGGTGATCGTGACGATCTGGTCCTGGCCGAGTTCCACAGCGCGCCGCGTGTAGTCGATGAAGCCGGAGACGTCGGAACCGAGGAAGTTCTCGCCTTCGCCGAGACCGACGACGAGCGGGGAGTTCCGGCGGGCAGCGACCACAACGTCGGGCTGGTCGGCGTGGACGGCGAGGAGCGTGAAAGCGCCTTCGAGCCGCTGGCAGGCAAGCTGCATGGCCCGGGTGAGGCCGCCGTTGCTGGCGTCACCGCCGAGCTGGTTCCGGTACACATCCCCGAGCAGGGCAGCCGCCACTTCCGTATCGGTCTCGGATTCGAAGGTGACGCCCTTGCGCTGGAGCTCGAGCTTGAGCTCGGCAAAGTTCTCGATGATGCCATTGTGGATCAGGGCCAGCTTGCCGCCGTCGGACAGGTGCGGGTGCGCGTTCTGGTCCGTCGGGCCGCCGTGCGTCGCCCAGCGCGTGTGGCCGATTCCCGTGAGGGATTCCGGCAGCGGGCGGGCGTCCAGCTCCGCAATGAGGTTGCTCAGTTTGCCGGACTTCTTCCGGGAAGAAATCGTGCCATCGGCCACTACAGCGATACCCGCGGAGTCGTAGCCGCGGTACTCCAGGCGCCGCAATCCTTCAAGGACAACGTCCAAGGCATTGTGTCCAGCATTTACCCGGCCATCTGAGTGGCCCACATATCCAACGATTCCACACATGGTCATAAGCCTAGCGGGTTTCCGGGAGGGAGGACGTGGGACGGCGGGGCGTGACGGCCCCTGCACGGGGCTCAGGACGGCCTGCCCCGGCTTCCACCGGCCAGTCCATTTCGCTCTCGGCGTTGTGAAGGGCAGAATCTCTAGGGTGACTTTGCAACGCAATGAAGCGAACGGGGAAGGTGTCTCCCCGTTCGTGGAGCTGGACCGGCAGACCTGGTCCCGGCTCGCTGCCCAGATGGAGCAGCCCCTTAATGAAGAGGATGTGTTCCGCCTTCGCGGCCTCGGGGACCCCCTCGACATCAAGGAAGTGCGCGAGGTCTATCTGCCGCTGTCCCGGCTCCTGCACCTTTATGTGGAAGCCGCGGGCCAGCTTCACGCGGCCACCACCACCTTCCTCGGCGAAAGCACCCAGCGCACGCCGTTCGTGATCGGCGTGGCCGGTTCGGTGGCCGTGGGCAAGTCCACAATCGCCCGCGTCCTGCGCGAAATGCTCAGGCGCTGGCCCGGCACCCCCAACGTGGAGCTCATCACCACGGACGGATTCCTCTACCCGCTCGCCGAGCTCAAGCGCCGGCAACTACTCGAGCGCAAGGGTTTTCCGGAGTCCTACGACCGCCGTGCCCTGCTGCGCTTCGTGAGCGAGATCAAGGGCGGCGCCGAGGAAGTCCGGGCCCCCTGGTATTCCCACGTCACCTATGACATCGTCCCCGGCAAGGAAGTGGTGGTGCGCCGCCCGGACGTGCTGATTGTCGAGGGGCTGAACGTCCTGGCCCCGGCCCGGCCGCGGCAGGACGGCAGGCAGGGCCTGGCCCTGAGCGACTTCTTCGATTTCTCCATCTACGTCGACGCGAAAACTTCGTATATCGAGGAGTGGTACGTGGACCGGTTCCGCAAACTGCGGAGCACAGCCTTCGCCCAACCGGAATCGTACTTCCACCGTTACGCAACACTCTCCGATGCCGAGGCCGAAGAGACCGCCCGTGAGATCTGGAAGCGCATCAACGAGCCCAACCTCGAGGAAAACGTCCTCCCGACCCGGGGCCGCGCGCAACTGGTCCTCACCAAGGACGCCGACCACTCCATCCGCCGGATGCTGCTGAGGAAGGTCTAGCACAGATGTGCTACGACGACGCGGACGGGACGGCGGGACGGCAGGAAGCCGGCCAGGAATCGCCGAGCCGCCGGGCCTTCAGCCGCCTGCTGCTGGCGGGCACGGGCCTCGCGGCGCTGTCCGCCTGCACCCCGGCCCAGTCCTTCACCCCGTCCGGCACGCCGGGGCCGACGCCGGGCACGGGCAGTTCGACGCCGACCGCCGCCGCCGCGGCGTCGACCCCGCCGGCAAGCTCATCGTCGGCTTCCGTTCCGGAAAGCACCACTGCGGCGGCACAGACGCCGACGACGGCGCCGTCTGTCACTCCATCGGCCGCGGCGCACCCTCCTTCGGCCGCGGCGCCGGGGCCGCAACATTCCCTCTCGGACCCCACCAGCCCGTGGGTGGTCGTCAACAAACACCGCCCGCTCTCCCCCGCCACCTTTGTGCCGCCGGACCTGGCCCGGCCGGCCGTCCGCCTGGCAACGTCGGGCGAGGCGGCGCTGGTGAACGGCACGACGGCGGCAGCGGCTGAGAGGATGTTCGCGGCCGCGGCTGCCGACGGCGTCATCATCACCCTGGCCAGCGGGTACCGTTCGTTCGCGACGCAGCGGGCCACCTACGGCAGCTACGTGAATTCCCGCGGACAGGCGGAGGCAGACACCGCCTCGGCCCGGCCCGGCTACTCAGAGCACCAGACGGGCTGGGCGTTCGACATCGGCGACGGCAGCGGGGCGGACTCTTTCACGCCCCAGTTCAAGGACCGTCCGGCGGCGATCTGGGCAAAGGCGAATGCCCACCGCTTCGGCTTCGTGGTCCGCTACCCGTGGATGCTGCACGAAATCACCGGGTATTTCTACGAGCCATGGCATCTGCGCTTCATCGGCAAGGAGGCGGCCGCGGACATGCGCGCCCGCGGCATCGGCACGCTCGAGGAATACTTCGGCCTGGAAGCCGCCCCGGCGTACTTGTAGGGCGGCGCCCGCCTACCCGTGGGGCAGCGTCGGTCCGCGCGGAATTTCCCCATCTTTGCCACCACGACGCCGGCACACGCCGGCGCAACCGGCCCACACGCCGTCGGACGCGGGCATAGGTGGGGAAACCCGGCGTCGCCGGGCACAGCGATTCGCGGACGAAACGGTTGCCGGACGGCTACTCGGGGACGAGCTCCAAAGCCAGTTCGGTCCGGACCACCTGGGCCAGTCGCTCCGCGACGCCCTGGGCGGTTTTGTGGTCTGCGGCCTCCACCATCACGCGCACCACCGGCTCGGTGCCCGAGGGGCGCAGCAGGACGCGTCCGGTGTCGCCGAGTTCGGATTCTGCCGCGGATACTGCCTGCGCCACCACCGCATCGCCCTTGACCCGGGTACGGTCCACGCCCTTGACGTTGATGAGGACCTGGGGCAGCTTGGTCATCACCGTGGACAGCTCCTTGAGCGGGCGGCCGGTGAGTGCCACCTGGGCAGCAATCTGCAGTCCCGTCAGTACGCCGTCGCCGGTGGTGGCGTGGTCGGCAAAAATTACGTGCCCGGACTGCTCGCCGCCAAGGCTGTAGCCGCCGTTGCGCATTTCCTCGAGGACGTAGCGGTCCCCCACGCCGGTTTCGCGCAGGCTGATCCCGGCATCGCGCAGGGCGATCTTCAGGCCGAGGTTGCTCATGACGGTGGCCACGAGGACATCATCCCTAAGCTTTCCGGCGTTCTTGAGTGCCACGGCCAGGATGGCCATGATCTGGTCGCCGTCCACCTCGTTGCCTTCGTGGTCCACGGCGAGGCAGCGGTCGGCATCGCCGTCGTGCGCGATGCCGAGGTCCGCCCCGTGGTCCAGGACGGCCCGCTTGAGCGGGCCGAGGTGCGTGGAGCCGACCCCTTCGTTGATGTTGAGCCCGTCAGGTTCGGCGCCAATGACGATCACGTTGGCCCCGGCGTCCTTGAACACCTGCGGGGAACAGCCGCTGGCCGCGCCGTGGGCGCAGTCGAGGACGACCTTCAGGCCGTCCAGGCGGTGCGGAAGCGTGCCGAGCAGGTGCACGATGTAGCGGTCCTCGGCGTCGGAGAAGCGCTGGATGCGTCCCACCTCACCGCCGACGGGCCGGAAGGGCTCCTTGCCGAGCTGCACTTCGATGGCGTCCTCGACGTCGTCGGGCAGCTTCTGGCCGCCGCGGGCGAAGAACTTAATGCCGTTGTCCGGCGCGGGGTTGTGGGAGGCGGAGATCATGACGCCGAAGTCGGCGTTGAGGTCCGCCACGAGGTAGGCGGCGGCCGGGGTGGGCAGCACGCCGGCGTCGTAGACGTCGATTCCCGAGCTGGAGAGCCCCGCCTCGACGGCAGCCGCGAGGAACTCGCCGCTGGCTCTCGGGTCGCGTGCCACCACTGCGATCGGCCGCTTTCCGGTCGTGTTGCGGTCATGGCCAAGTACGACGGCGGCGGCCTGAGCCAGCTGCAAGGCGAGCTCGGCGGTCAGCAACCCGTTCGCCAGGCCCCGGACTCCATCGGTTCCAAATAATCTAGACATCGGACCAAGCTTAGTCGATGGCCGGCCACACGAGGGGGTGCACGCCATCAATCCGCCGTAGAGGCGACGATCCCGGCACATGGAAATGGCCACCCGAGCCAAGCGGGTTGGCCGACTACTTGGTTTTGAAGTTTCTTGTACTCTACTTTCCCCAAAAACCTACTGCCTTTTCCAGGATGCGTTTAGGCTTCGTGGCATGAAACCTAGCTCTGGGGGCTTGGCGCTCGAAATCGTAGTACCGGTCTTTAATGAACAGGCCGTACTCGAAAACAGCATCACTAAGCTCGCGAATTACTTATCGCAAGAAATGCCTTCGACGTGGCAAATTACGATTGCGGACAATGCAAGCACGGACAATACTTCTACTATTGCCCAACGCTTAGCGGCGCAGTTGCCAAATGTTGTTCACCGAAGGCTTGAGGTCAAGGGACGCGGGTTCGCGCTGAGGGATGCGTGGAGCGCATCCTCGGCCAACGTCGTCGCATACCTCGATGTCGATTTGTCAACGGACCTCGCCGCCCTGCCCCCACTCGTAGCTCCGCTGCTGTCTGGCCACTCGGACATTTCCATCGGAACCAGACTGGGGCAGAGTTCCCGGGTGAGCCGCGGGCCAAAGCGCGAGTTCATTTCACGGTCCTACAACTATCTGCTCCGACGGACCCTTCAGGTGAAGTTCTCCGACGCCCAATGTGGATTCAAAGCCCTCCGCGCAGACGTAGCTAGGAGGATTCTCCCCCACATCGAGGACAACGGCTGGTTTTTCGACACGGAAATGCTGATCATCGCCGAGCGCTCCGGCCTGCGGATCCACGAGATTCCCGTGGACTGGATTGACGACCCCGACAGCCGAGTCGACATCAAACAGACCGCGTTGGATGATCTGCGTGGTCTGGTACGCGTTGCCGGAGCTCTTTTCAAGGGGACCATCCCGGTTCAAGCCATCTATGCAGAACTGGGTCGCAGGCCGATCGCCCCTCCGGGACGGCCCAGCTTCTTTGGCCAAGTACTCCGGTTCGGAATCGTCGGGGCGCTGTCCACCATCGCCTTTGCGCTGCTGTACCTTGTCCTTCAGGCTCCATTCGGTGCGCAGCAGGCAAATTTCATGGCCCTGTTGCTGACCGCCATCGGCAACACAGCGGCCAACCGCCGTTTTACGTTTGGCATTAGCGGGCCGGTCAAGCTATTCACACAGCAAATCCAAGGCCTGGTCGTGTTCCTGCTCGCGTGGACCATGACGTCGTCGTCGCTGGCCATCCTCCACACGGTCAACGCCGACGCCCCTCCGAACCTTGAACTGATAATCCTTACCGGGGCAAATATTCTCGCAACCCTGATGAGATTCGTGCTGCTGCGAGTCTGGGTATTCCGCGACAGCCGCAGCGGCGGCCGGACCGCCGCACTCGCCCTGGCGCCCGCCCAAGGAGCAGCCCAGTGAGCCGCATCGCGGCTGACACCGCGGGTGCAACCGGTACACGCGGCGTCGGGTCCCAGCATCGGACGCCGGAACTTGTGGCCAGAGTTATTCGCGGCCGGTTGCCGGATCCAGTCTGGGAGCGGCCGGCACTGCTGATTCTCCTTACTTGCACAACGCTGCTCTACACCTGGGGGCTTGACCGTAACGGGTGGGCGAATTCGTTCTATTCAGCGGCTGCGATGTCCGGCTCGCTCGACTGGACCTCGTTCCTCTTCGGTTCGTCCGATCCGAACAACGCCATAAGCGTGGACAAGCCCCCGCTCAGCCTCTGGGTCATGTCACTTTCGGTCCGGATGTTCGGGCTCAACTCCTGGAGTTTGCTCCTCCCGCAGGCCGTCATGGGCGTCGTCAGCGTCTATCTCCTCTACCGCATGGTCCGCAAGCGCTTCGATGCCGCGACATCACTTTTGTCCGGCACGTTCCTGGCAGTCATTCCAGTTGCCACGGTGATGTTCCGCTACAACAACCCAGACGCGCTGTTGACGCTGCTCATGATTGGCATTGTCTATTTGACACTCGAAGCTGTGGACAGCTCCCGGATTCGGTGGCTCCTGCTGGCTGGAGTCCTTACGGGCGCGGCGTTCCTGACCAAACAACTCCAAGTTCTCCTGGTGTTGCCGGCCGTGGGGATGACCTACCTGGCCTTTGCGCGCGTTCCTGCGGTTAAGCGTTGCTGGCAACTTTTGGGCGCACTCGGGGCTGCCGCCGTGACCGGGGGATGGTGGCTGCTTGTGGTCCAGCTGACGAGCCCCTCCCAGCGACCGTTCATCGGGGGATCAAGGAACAATAGCGTCATCGAACTGACCCTTGGTTACAACGGGCTGGACCGCCTCACTGGCGCGGATGCCAGCAGGACAATGGCTCCTGGTGCGGGGACCGCCGACAAACTGGACGCTGGCTTCCAACGGTTTCTCCAGCCGCAGTTCTCCGGTCAAAGTGGCTGGTTCCTTCCGTTGGCCATTGCGGGGCTCTGCCTGGCCGTCTGGTATCTGAGGCGGCGCCAAGGGCGGCCCGGGGCACGCGCGCTTCTCCTGGCCTGCGGCATCTGGTTTGTCTGCGCAGCAACTGTGCTGGCCTTCATGTCGGGAATCGTGCATCCCTACTACGTACTCACGGCAGTGCCGCCCCTGTGCATCCTGGCCGCGGTTGCCTTGATGCACTTCCTTCGTGGCCTGCAGCGGACCAGAATTCGGATTCTGACCGGCCTCACCTTGATCGTGAGCATGGCCTTTGCCTGCATCACCGCCGCCTATTCGGTGCAGGAGATTCCGTGGATGCCGGTCGTCATGCTCTGTCTATGGGGCCTAGCCATCGCTGCAGTCTTCGTTCGGGCCCCGGGGCCCCGAGTGGCAAAAGCGTCCTCACTTCTTCTCGTGGCCACGCTGTTCACCGGGCCCGTCATCTGGTCGATGAATACAGTTCTGAACTCTCACACAGGAGCAGGAGTTAACGCCGGACCCAGCATCTTCGGGTTTCGGACAGATGACCGGTCCCGCTCGTCCCCCGATACGCCCTCAAGCCTCCTGACGGTTGTGTTCGGTGACGTGCCGTCACCGGCACTGTTGGAACGCCTCCGCCAGTCGCCCTCGTCCGCCGCGTGGGCGGCAGCCGTGGTGGGTTCAGAGTCGGCGGCCAACTATCAACTGGAGCTGGGCCGGGCAGTCCTGCCACTCGGCGGCTTCGATGGCACAGACCCTTTCCCGACCCTCGAGCAGTTCAAAGTCCTGGTAGAGGAGGGGCGTGTGGGATCTGTCGTGATCCAGGGTCTGCCGCCGCTCACTGTTGAAGGGCGCGGCGAGTCAGCTCGAATCGTCGAATGGGTCAGGCAGCGGTTCGTTGCCGAGGACATCGACGGAGCACAGTACTTCCAACTCACCAAATAAGGGGCCCTTGAAACGGCGAAAGCCCGTCCCGCCGAGTGGCGGAACGGGCTTTCGGAGGGGCGCTTTGCGCCCCAAGCGGGATTAGCGCTTGGAGTACTGCTGAGCCTTGCGAGCCTTCTTGAGACCAGCCTTCTTACGCTCGATGACGCGGGCGTCACGACGCAGGTAACCGGCCTTCTTCAGGGTGGCGCGGTTGTTCTCGGTGTCGATCTCGTTCAGCGAACGGGCGATGCCGAGGCGCAGGGCACCGGCCTGGCCGGAGATGCCGCCACCGTGGATACGGGCGATGACGTCGTAGGCGCCGTCAAGATCGAGGATCTTGAAGGGCTCGTTGACATCCTGCTGGTGCAGCTTGTTCGGGAAGTAGTTCGCCAGCTCGCGGCCATTGATGGTCCACTTGCCAGAGCCCGGCACAACGCGAACGCGTGCGACGGCTTCCTTGCGACGGCCAACTGCAGCGCCGGCAACGGTCAGTGCCGGGCGTTCCTTCTTCGGCGCAGCTGCTTCCGCAGCACCGCTCTCCGAGGTGTAGCTGGTCAGGTTTTCCTCAGCCTCAACGGCTTCGGTGGTCAGTTCTTCGTTCTGAGCCACGATTCTCCTTGATAAAAAGTTGGTTGGTGGCCAGGACTACTGGGCGACCTGGGTGATTTCGAAAGTCTTGGGCTGCTGGGCGGCGTGGGGGTGCTCTGCACCGCGGTACACCTTCAGCTTGCCCAGCTGCTGTGCAGCGAGGGAGTTCTTCGGGAGCATGCCCTTGATGGCCTTCTCCACGGCGCGAACCGGGTTGGACTCAAGCAGCTCCGCGTAGTTGACGGAGGTCAGGCCGCCCGGGTAGCCGGAGTGGCGGTATGCGCGCTTCTGCTCCAGCTTGGCGCCGGTGAGGGCAACCTTTTCAGCGTTGATGATGATGACGAAGTCGCCCATGTCCATGTGGGACGCAAAGGTGGCCTTGTGCTTGCCGCGCAGCAGGATTGCGGTCTGGCTGGCAAGACGACCAAGGACAACGTCGGTGGCGTCAATGACGTGCCACTGGCGGTTGATATCGCCGGGCTTCGGGGTGTACGTACGCACGGTGTTTGCCTCGTTCTTGTTCTGGCGTTCTTGTTTTAGGCGTCACTCTTACGGTGCACCTACTATCTATGCGCTACCGGAACAGAGGTGAGGGCTCTATGTAACCAGTCATCCTGAGGTCTCGAATGTGCACGTTGAGTAGCTATCCTGCAACCGGATTCTCAAGCGGGCACGCACCATCGAGATAGGACACGCACAACGACTACCAAGAATAGCCGACTGCGGCCTCTTGGGTCAAAATGGGGTGTCCGGATGCATCCTGTCTGCCCCTCTCGTTGCGCAGACTGTCCCATGCCGGCCCGCCGCATCCCTGGAGGAACCGTGTCCCACCCCGTCACCGCCGGCTCCATCTCCCTGCTCTCCGTGCAGCCGACCGGACCGTCAACCGGGATCCTCTTTATAGCCGGCGTTGGCCTCCTGGGAGCGTGCCTGGGCCAGTTGGCAGAGCTCCTCATCGGGCGCGTACTCCCCCATGTCAGCGGACCGCTGACGGTACGACTGAGAATTACGACGGCGGCGGCCACTTTTGCACTCTCGGCCCTGCTGGCCTGGCGCTTCGGGCCCTCCCCCGAGCTCCCCGCCTATGTCTTACTGGCGGTTGCCGGCGTCCAGCTGGCGCGAATCGACCTTTTGCACCATTTACTGCCCAACCGGATGGTTTTACCCCTATTGGGAGCCGGAATTGTGCTTCTTGGGATCGCCGCAGGGATGTCCGGCGAGGCAGGTAGCCTGCTACGCGGAGCTGCCGGCGCCTTAATTTTGTTCGTTTTGTACCTCTTTCTTGCCCTGACCAGCCGAAACAGCCTCGGAATGGGTGATGTGAAGCTCGCCGCGCCGCTTGGCCTGTACTTGGGCTACCTAGGCTGGCCCCACTTGTTCTACGGCGGAGCACTGGGATTCGTCGCCGGAGGTCTCGCCTCGGCTGTCATTATGCTGAAAAACCGCGGAAACAAGCCAAAGGAAGTGGCCTACGGGCCCTCCATGCTGGCAGCCGGCCTGGCCGTTATCCTGCTGCTGCCCTAGGTAGCCTCCGCACGCGCAAAGGTGCCGATTAAGTAAGACGCCTTATTAAACCAAGTAATCGGGCCCCGCCCCTACTTGGAAACTGAGTACACCTCTCAAATGCGGGCAGGTGGTGTCCACATTTTCCTTCCAAAAGTCGAGTATCGAACTTCATTGCCGTGCCGTTTGCGGCCGTGCAAATGTTGTTCCAACGAAGCTCCAGCAAATACGCAAAGGGGATTTGCCGGAAATTCGTTCACTATTCAAATCTCTGGAAAAGGAAAAGAAAATGACTGGTCTCATGGTCTCAATGCTCGCTTTTGTCTCTGGAATCAAGAACCGCCTCTCGGACGAGGAAAAGGGCGCCACCGCCGTTGAATACGGAATTATGGTGGCCCTCATCGCGGTGGTCATCATCGTCGCGGTGACCACCCTGGGCACCAACCTCAACTCGGCCTTCCAGAACATCGTCAACAAGACGACTCCTGTCGGTTAGCCCGAAGCCACCACTCTGCCGGCTGTTCCCTGCATCGGGGCAGCCGGCAGAGGCGTTAGTGGGCGGGCAGCCGCACACAACCCTGACGCCAGCGCGTGCGTCCACGCATTGTTGAGGTGTATCAAGAGGTGAGGAAGTAACCATGAAATCCCGACTACTCGCAGGGCTAGCTGCGCTGGTCTTGGCGATCGCCGGCACACTGATGCTGGTCAACTACGTATCGAATGCCGACCGCCGGGCACAGGAATCACTCGAACCTGTTGACATCGTCGTCGTCGACACTCCGGTTCCAGCCGGAACAAAAGTGGAAGACCTGGCCTCGCATGTCCAGGTCCGGTCCATCCCCAGTGCGGCTAAGGCCGAAGGTGCGCTGACTTCGCTTGACGGTTCCAGCGGGCAAGTCACGTCCGTCGCATTGGAACCCGGGGAGCAGGTCCTTGCGAGCCGTCTCGTCGATCCGTCGCAACAGACCACGCCTGGAGCTGTTAAAGTCCCTGACGGCATGCAGGAAGTCACTATCCTCCTCCCGCCGGAAAGCGTGGTGGGCGGCACTCTCCGGGCAGGTGACCTTGTGGGCCTCTACGTCACCCAAACTGACCCGGCGTCGTCACAGATGGCCAGCACGCAACTGGTTTTCGACAAAGTACTCGTCACCGCTGTCCAGCAGGCCCCGCCTAGCGATGGAGCTGCAGAGAAGGGGATGTCTGCCGTTCCCAACGGCTCATCGTTCGTCACCCTGGCCCGCAATTCCACTGACTCGGCCAAAATCATTCTGAGTGCCCGCGTCGGCAATATTTGGTTGACCAAGCAGTCAGTGAAGACCCCGGCCAGCGACCGCACGCCAGTCAGCACGATCGGCATCTTCAAATGAGCCGCTTTCTAGCCCTTACCGCAGCAGCCGAGTTCGAGCACCGGCTCGCCACGTCGCTGGGAACAGCCCATGAGCTCCAGGTTGCCGAACCCGCAATGCACGGCGAAACCCCCGCTGGAGTGCTTGCCCGTAACAAAGGCGGCGCCGTCGATGTCATCATCTTCGGTCCCGACGCGAACGCCGAGCATGCGTTGTCCCTGGCTGCCAGCCTGGATCAGCTGTACCCCGACATAGTGATCGTCCTAGCGGGGGGCTCGACGCCCGAACGGACACTGGCCGCCATGCGGTCCGGCATTCGGGACGTGATTAGTCCTGATGCGGAACCGGACCAAATGCGCCTGGCACTAGAACGCGCAGCCCTTGCCTCCAGCACCCGCAAACTCGCGGCTGCCGAGGAAGCTAGTCAGCCACGCGCCCGCGGACGGGTGATCCCCGTGATGTCGCCTAAGGGCGGCGTGGGGAAAACCACCGTCTCGACCAACGTTGCCGTGGGCCTGGCCAAACTGGCCCCGATGGGCGCCGTAATTGTTGACCTCGACCTCCAATTCGGAGATGTCGCCTCCGGCATGGGGCTGGAACCGGAGTACACCATCAGCGACGCGGTGACGGGAGAGGCCTCGAATGATTCCATGGTGCTGAAGGCCTTTCTCAGCAGGCATCCGTCGGGTGCCTACGCCATGTGCGCCCCAAAAAGGCCTGCGGAAGCGGACCTGGTCAAGCCGGTGCACGTGACTACCCTGATAAACCAACTCTCGCTGGAGTTCCCCTACGTAATTTTGGACACCGCACCAGGCCTCGGCGATGTGGTCCTGGCCGTCCTGGAGCTGGCGACCGACGGCATTTGGGTATGCGGCATGGACATCCCCAGCATCCGAGGACTGAACCACGGGCTGGAAGTCCTGCGTCAACTGGACCTCATGCCACCGTCGAACACCATCGTTCTGAATTTCGAAGACAAGCGAAGCGGCCTGACTGTGCAGGATGTCGAGGCCACGGTCGGCCTTCCCGTTGACATCCTGCTGCCTCGCTCCAAGACGCTGCCGTTCTCAACGAATGTCGGGGTCCCACTGCTTCATAACAATCGGAGGGATCCTGCCCTGAAGGGCCTCAGAAACCTGGTGGACCGGTTGCAAGCGGGTGCTGGGTCGTCACTTTCCGGTAAGAACGTCCCCCGAAGGGCGGATATCTCATGAGTCTCATCAACCGGCTGGAAGCCGCAGGCATGACTGCCGAGGGCCGCATGCCAACAGGCCATCCACAAGGCAAGCCGGCACCGCTAGCTGCACCCGTGCCTTCGAAAAGTGGTGGTGGGCGCTTCGAGGACTCCTCAAAGGCGCCGCTGACCGCGACCCCGGACGCACTCGCCGGCATCAAGAAACGCGCCGCGGACGAGCTCACCACCCGCCTGGGCGGCCGGATTACGGATAACAGCCTCGACGAAGGCGACGTCCGGCGGATGGTCCGGGAGGCCCTCGGGGCATTCATCGACGACGAGCAGGTCCCCCTGACGCCCGAGGAACGACGCCGCCTGATCCGCGAGATCGTCGACGAAATCCTGGGTTTTGGCCCCCTGCAACGGCTTCTGGATGACCCCCTGGTATCGGAAATCATGGTCAACGGAGCCAACAGAATCTATGTGGAGCGCGGCGGCCGGCTGCACTTGACCGGCACCACCTTCAGCTCGGATGCCCATCTGCGGCGGGTTATTGAACGCATCGTTTCGAGGATCGGGCGCCGCATCGACGAGTCGTCGCCGCTGGTTGATGCCCGTCTTCAGGACGGTTCCCGCGTCAACGCTGTCATTCCGCCGCTGGCGGTGGACGGCCCGTCCTTGACCATCCGCAAGTTCTCGGCTGCCCCGCTGACCGTGAACGACCTGATCACGTTTGATTCCATCTCTCCGGCCATGGCCCAGGTGCTGGATGCGTGTGTCAAGGCCCGTCTGAACATCATCGTGTCCGGTGGCACCGGCACCGGAAAAACCACTCTGCTCAACGTCCTGTCCTCCTTCATTCCCGACGACGAGCGAATTGTCACTATCGAAGACGCCGTGGAATTGCAACTGCAGCAGGATCACGTGGTCCGCTTGGAAAGCAGGCCGGCAAATATTGAAGGCCGAGGAGCCGTCGATATTCGGGATCTCGTGCGGAACTCCCTGCGTATGAGGCCGGACAGGATCGTGGTGGGCGAAGTCCGCGGCGGTGAAGCGCTGGACATGCTCCAGGCCATGAACACCGGCCACGACGGATCTATCTCCACCGTGCACTCGAATTCGCCGCGGGACGCCATCGCCCGGTTGGAAACCCTGGTGCTCATGGCAGGGATGGATCTTCCGTTGAGGGCTATCCGCGAGCAAATCGCGAGCGCTGTCCACGTGATCGTGCAATTGAGCCGGCTCAAGGACGGAACACGCCGAGTGACCCACATCACGGAAGTCCTGGGCATGGAAGGTGACGTCGTGACGCTTCAGGACGCTTTCGTCTTCGACTACGCTGCCGGAGTCGACGCCGACGGACGGTTCATCGGAAAGACCGTGGCCACCGGTGTTCGACCGCGTTTCGTTGAAAAATTCGCCGAAATGGGGATCGCCCTGCCGGCAGAGATGTTTGCCCCCATATCCCGGGTTCAGGGGCGGTGAGGACAGTGATGACGGATACTGCGCTGCTTTCGGGAACGGCCCTCATCCTCCTGGCGGCCGTCCTCGCCCTCTTTGTCGCGTTCAAGCCACGCTACGCGGACATCCAGCTCAGCCGGAGGAGGCCGTACGCGCCTCAAGGAAGCACTTCGGTCATTTCCAGGCTGAGCGGGGTTACAGTCGCCGCCGTTGAGCGCAGTGTTCGTTCGGGGCACAGTGGGCCGTTCGGCCGTGAAGCGCTCAGCGGAGCCGGCTTGAAGTCAACCCCGGCGGAGTTCATCGTCCTGGTGCTTGCTGGCAGCCTCGCCCTAGGGACCACCGGGCTCATGGCCCAGAACTTCTTGATGGCCGTTCTGCTGGCCGCCACGGCTCCGGTGGGTGCGCGGATGTTCGTGGCCATCAGGACCGGACGTCGCCGTGCCGCATTTGAAGGCCAGCTAAGCGACATGCTGATGTCGCTTTCGGGCAGCCTGCGCGCCGGCCACGGCATCGCGCAGAGCCTCCACAGCGCCAGCGTGGAGATGCCCGCCCCGATGTCAGAAGAGCTCGCCAGAATCGTCAACGAGCAAAGGGTCGGCCGAAGCGTCTCGGAATCAATGGCCGAGGTAGCCAAGGGAATGCGCTGCGAGGACTTCGAGTGGCTCAGCCAGGCGATCGAGATCAACCGTGAGGTTGGGGGCGACTTGGCAGGTGTCATCGACCATGTAGCCGACACGGTGCGGGAGCGGGCCCAGATCAAGGGACAGGTCCGTGCGCTGGCAGCAGAAGGAAAGTTTTCCGCCTACATCCTGATCGCACTGCCATTTTTCGTCGCAGCTTTCCTGCATCTGACCAATCCGGCATATGTGGGCACCCTGACGGAGTCCGTCCTTGGGTGGATCTTCATCTCCGTCGGCGTGATCATGATGGCGATCGGTTCCTTCTGGATCAGCCGCATGGTCAAGATCGTTTTCTAGGGAGTAGAAACCATGACCGCAACAGTATGGCTACTGATCGCCACCGTCATTCTTCCGCTGTCCTATTTCACCTGGTCGATTATCTCTATCGACCGCGTCTCCGGCCGGATGATCCAGTCGAGGCTCACCGCCGTCTCGAGCCACCAGGCCGGCGTCACCCAGAAGGCGCCGCGCCTGATGACCATGCTCGGCCGGACACTGACACCGGCCGCCTATGTCGCCCGTTTGGACCGGCTCTTGGCTAATGCGGGACGACCCGCATCCATGCCGTTGGACCGCCTGCTGACATTGAAACCGCTCGCAGCCCTGGGCGCCGCGCTCTTTGCCATCGCTCTGGGAGCTGCCAGGAGCCCGCAAGGCGGTTTGCTTGGCTTCGGCCTCGCAGCTGCCTGCTACTTCCTACCCGACCTGCTGACGTACAACAACGGCACCAAGCGCCAGGCGAGAATCGGGCTCGATCTGCCCAATGTGCTGGACCAGTTGCTGATATCGGTCGAAGCGGGCCTGGGCTTCGAGGCCGCAGTTGCCCGCGTCGGGGCGAGCGGCAAGGGTCCGTTAGCCGAGGAAATGGTCCGCACGCTGCAGGACATCCAGGCCGGCCGAACCCGGCGTGAGGCTTACAAGGCCTTGTCCGAGCGGTCCACGGTGCCAGAGTTGAAAAGTTTTGTGTCGGCCATTATCCAGGCCGACGTGCAGGGCCTGTCGATAGCCCGCGTGCTGAAGCCCCAGGCGGACCAGATGCGCATAAAACGCCGTCTTCGTGCCGAGGAGAAAGCCATGAAGCTTCCCGTAGCTGTGGTATTTCCCTTGCTCCTCTTCATTTTTCCGACTCTATTTATCGTCATTCTTGGTCCCGCGGTCATCAACGCCATCAGCACGTTTTCCGGTCGTTGAGCACTATTTCAGAACCGTAAGGCAATGGACCCGACGCCCGGGAGGGCCGGGATTCACCGGCCACATTGAAGGAGGAGCACATGTTTAGGTTTCCGGCACCCATCCCAAAGAATCGGGATGGTCGGCAGCGGGGGGCGGCAGCTGTTGAGTTTGCCCTCGTTGTTCCCGTCCTACTGTCCATGCTTCTCGGGGTGATCGACTTTGGGATGGCGTACGGCCAAACCATCAATCTTCAGGGAGCTGCGCGTGAGGCCGCGCGGCAGGGAGTCACAGAAGGCGACGTCCTCGCATCCGCCAACAATGCCCGGGGAGGCGAACTGGACAACAGCAAACTCCAGGTGAAGTTTGCCGTGGACACTTCCGGGGGAGCTCCCGGCGTCATGGTTGTCTGCCTGCGCTACCCACAGTCTTCATTGTCGGGTTTCTACTCCTGGGCCCTGGCCGGGGTCTTCGAAGCGAAGGCCGTTATGAAAATGGAAAGTACCGTAGCCGTGACTTCGGGGGCACAGAACTGGGGCGGCGGGTCATGCACTCCGTAACGCCAGCATCGAACCAGGCTCCAGAGTGTCACGTCGAGCGAAATGAGAAGCACATGGGCACTGTAAAGCCTCGTAAGCAGGCAACCGGTGAACGCGGAGCGACGGCGGTCCTGTTCGCCCTCCTCGTGCCCGTGCTCTTCGGGGTGCTGGCCATGGCCCTCGATATCGGCAAGCTGGTCTCCGAGCACCAGCACCTTAGCAATGCGCTGGATGCTGGCGCACTCGCTGGCGCATCCTCGCTCCCGGACGACCCTGCCGCCGCCCGGAATGCCGCGATAGCATACGCCAAAGCCAATGACGCCCAGGCGGACCCCGCGGTCACATTCTGGTGTGTGGTCGCTTCTACCGGGGCTGCCAAGACCGTGGCCAGCGGCCAAGTCCCCAGTGTTTGCAACCCAGGAACCACGGCCGGGGCAAGATGCAGCGAAACGATCTGTGCCATTCCGTGCATTACGGGGGGCGGCCGAACGTGCAACACGATCACCGTGACCGACGACAAGGATGTCCCCTTCTCGTTCGGCCCCGCGATCGGCATCAGCACCGGAAACACAGGCTCGCTGGCGGCCAACGCCTGCAAAGGCTCCTGCGGGGCGCAGTCCCCGAACCCCATGGACGTCGCACTGGTGGCGGACCGTACGGGCAGTATGAGCGACACTGACCTTGCCAGTATGAGAACCGCCATTCAGACCACGCTCAAGACGATGACCAAGGACCAACAGTACGTAGCATTGGGCACGATCGGTCGCAGCAACCCCACCACCGGCTGCATCACCACCCCGTCGGGCTCGACCACGAGTGGCCCCTGGATTCCCGTCCCGTTCTCCAACGACTACACGACATCAAGCGCACCGCCGGCGCTCAACAACAGCAGCGCACTCGTCAAGGGTGTGCAATGCCTGGCCCACTCGGGCAGCGGCACTTACCTGGCCTCACCCGTGAAGGCTGCGGCTCGATATCTTCTCGGCCTGGATGCCAACAACCTCGGGAGCCTGCCGGAACGTGCAGGAACGCCCCGTAAGGCCATTGTCCTGGAGACGGATGGACAACCGAACGAGACTGGCGTAGGGGGCTCCACCTTGGTGAGCGACCCTGCCGACGTCAAGAACTCAGACGGAGCGCTTGCCTGTAACAATTTGAAGGCCGTTGCAGCCGACGCAAAGTTGAGGAATATCCTCATTGTCACTGTCGCGTACAACGCAGCAACGTCCGCCCGCTGCGGTAGCAGTCCAACGTTTGTGCGCGACGTTCTCGCTGCCGCGGCCTCCGAGAAGTCCACAGGAGTAGCAAGCACTGCCAGTAACGATTGTTCGACGCCGGCGCTGGCGGCAGCGGAGAACTCCGACGGAGATTACTTCTTCTGCGCCTCAAACGGAGCGGACCTTGGTCCGATCTTTGTCTCAGCTATCAATTCGATCAGCTCGACCTCACACCTGATCCGAATCCCAGGCTAGCTGTTCCGAGAGGCCACTCAAGACGCCGGTCCCCGGCTGACCAGTCGATTGGCCGTGCAGGAAGCCGCCAGCCAAGGCTCATGCCCCAGATACCGGTCCCCCTTGGACGAGAGCCAAGGGGGTCCTTCTGTGGGCCCGGCTACAGCAATGTTGCATTCCGGGCGCAAGATGCGCGCAGGGAATGTACAGGAAACGTGCAGTTTGGGAAGCCTTGGCACAGGATGCGTCAAAGGCGAATCGTCGGCGTGTCGGCGGTTGCTAAGTTCCTCTCAGTGCTGGTGCAGGGCCAGCCGCCCAACTCGCTCAGGAGTCCCCAATGCGTTCCTTTCTCTCCGCTTTCGCAAACCGTCTTCGCCGCGATCAGCGCGGCGCCACCGCCGTCGAATACGGCATCATGGTCTCCCTCATCGCCGTCGTCATCATCGTCGCAGTGGGTCTGCTCGGCGGACAGCTGAACTCCACCTTTGAGTCGGTGAACTGTTCGATGAAGGGCGGCACCATGGGGGCGGCCACCACCGTTGGCACAGTGACGACTCCGGGTACCTGCTCGAAGTAGGAAACCCAGTGCGACTGGGCAGGGTTGGGCAGGACTCAGGTCTTCCCCAACCCTGTCTGGTTCAGGCGTTCACGCACGCGACCCTGGGAAGGCGGTCCCCCATTTCCAAGAAATCAGAACGGGGTGCCGTCGCCGTGGAATTCGCTCTTCTCGCGCCCGTCCTGGTGATGCTTCTGCTCGGCATCACTGAATTCGGAAGGGCCTATAACGCCCAGATCACCCTCTCGGCCGCGGCCCGTGAAGGTGTGCGGGTGATGGCGATCGGGAACAACCCAACCGCCGCCCGGACTGCGGCCAAGAATGCTGCCGTTTCAGTGCAGCCCGGGCTCAGCGACGCCAATATCACCATCACCCCCGCCACCTGCGCCACAGAAATCCAAGTGACCCTCAAGATCACTTATTCGCTCTCGACGATGACCGGCATCGCGGGTCCGTTCACCATGGAAGGCAAAGGAGTCATGCTGTGCGGCGGCTAGCAGCGTCACCAGCCAACGGCGAGCGCGGCGCCATCAGCATCCTGGTCGCGATCCTCATGGTGACCCTGCTGGGGTTCGCCGCGCTGGCGGTCGACGTCGGTATGCTTTACGCCGAGCGGACCCAACTCCGCAACGGAGCTGATGCCGCAGCCCTGGCCGTCGCGCAGAAGTGCGCGAAAAACATCAACGACGCCGATTGTTCCACCGCCTCCGCCCTTGCCCGCAGCCTCGCCGATAGCAATGCTGGCGACGGGAAAAGCAACGTTGCGGACCTCGTGCTGGACAAGGCCGCCCGCACCGTGAAAGTGACAGCCGGGGCACAGGAAACCGGGAAAGCGCCTAACCGCGTTTCCCTGTTCTTCGCCCGGGCCTTGGGCCTTTCAACCGCCGAAGTAACCGCTACCTCTCGCGTGCAGTGGGGGACACCGTCCACGGGCACGATCCTTCTGCCCCTGGCCATTGCCCAATGCAAGCTCAACCTGCCGCCAGGTTCGCTGGCTGGCGCCGAACAGGTCCTGGACATGGATTCTGGCGGCTGTGGCGAGATCCCGGGTGGCTTCGGCTGGATTTCGGACAGCGATGCAAAATGCGGAGTCACCCTGTCAGCCGGACAAGCAAACAACTCTGGCGTTTGGTTCTCCAGCAACACGGGCGCGAGCGCACCAAGCGAATGCACCGCTGCGGACTTGAGCAAGATGAACGACCAAACAGTCCTTTTCCCGCTGTACGACGTGGCCACCGGCAACGGCTCCAGCGGCAAGTACTACGTGAAGGGATTTGCCGCCTTCCATGTCACTGGTTACCACTTTGCCTCTAACAGCTGGTCATTAGGCGCGACGCTCAAGAACAAGACCATCAGGGGCTATTTCGTGCGATATGTCTCCCTGTCCGACGCCTTCGAACTCGGCGCAGCACCGGACTACGGGACCTCAATAGTCCGCCTTACCATTGGAGTGCCCTAACAGTGAAGTCACGCTTATTGGCAGGAATCGCGGCCCTGGTGCTGGCCGTCGTCGGAGCCATCCTGGTAGTCAGCTACGCGCAGGGCGCCGACAGCAGGGCGGTGCAGGGCCTGCAGCCCGTCACCGTTCTCGTGGTGTCGAAAGCTGTGCCGGCCGGCACGTCGGTCGCGGCCTTGAAAGCATTCGTGACCAGCCAGGATCTTCCCGGAAAAGCCGTCTCGAAGTCGGCTCTCACGAACCTGGACGGGCTGGCCGGCAAAGTCACCGCCGTCGACCTCCTCCCTGGCGAACAGCTCGTCGCCGAGCGGCTGATTGAGCCGGAGGCACTAAAGGCGAGCGGAGCGATTGAAGTGCCTAAGGGCCTGCAAGAGGTTTCCTTCCAGCTCGAGCCCCAGCGGCTCGTCGGCGGCCGTCTCGCGGCGGGCGACCATGTGGGTGTCTTCATCAACCTCAAGGACGGCGGCCTCGAGGCGAAGGCAGACAAAGAGACTACCCAGCTGACGGTACACAAGGCTCTGGTGACGGCTGTCCAGCGCGCCCCGGTGGTGGCTCCGTCCCCGCAGCCCTCTGCCGCCGGCTCCCCCGCGGAAGCCGAGGACACGTCGCTCCCCACCGGCTCCATGATCGTTACGGTCGCCGTGAATGATATGGACGCCACAAAGATTGTCTATGCCGCAAACTTCACGGAATCGGCCAGCATCTGGCTGAGCAAGGAACCGCTCAACGCCACGGACAGCGGCCGCCCCGGCATCGTAACGCGACCAGAGGTGTACAAATGAGCCGCTTTGTCCTGATTTCGCCGAACACTGATTTCGATGCCCGCGTCCGCCAGGCCCTGGCCGGCGGCCTTCCGGGCGGCCTGCAGACCTTCGCGTTCGTCAATCCCGCGAACCCGGCGGAGCTCTTCGCCAGCCTCAACCAGGAACGGCCCGAGGTCTTGATCCTGGGACCGGACCTGCCGGTGGAGGACGCCCTGCGCCTGGCGACGGTATTCGACGTCCAGCTTCCCGAGCTCAGCGTCATCCTGGTCGGCGAGGCCGATCCGAACTTCGTCCTGCTGGCCATGCGGGCCGGCATCCGCGACATCCTCAGCCCGGCGGCGGACCCGGCCCAGATCCGGGTGCTGCTGGAGCGGGCCTGCCAGTCTTTCGCCACCCGCAACCGAACCACGGCGGCCAGCCAGCCTGACAGCGCCAGGGGGTTGGTGATCGGCGTCTTCTCCCCCAAAGGCGGGGTCGGCAAAACCACGATCGCCACCAACATCGCCATCGGACTCGGCAAAGTGGCGCCCATGGGCGTGGTCATTGTGGACCTGGACCTGCAGTTCGGGGACGTGGCCTCAGGCCTGTACCTGCACCCGGAGCACACCGTGACCGACGCCGTCTCGTCCGCGGCCAGCCAGGATTCCCTCGTCCTCAAAGCCTTCCTCACCGTCCATCCCGGGAGCATCTACGCCCTCTGCGCCCCCCGGACGCCCGAGGAGGCCGACGACATCACACCCCAGCAGGTCACGCGCCTGCTCGAACAACTGGCCGAACAGTTCCAATACGTCGTGGTCGACACCGCACCCGGGCTCCCGGAGGTCGGGTTGGCCGCCCTCGAGCAGTGCACCGACGCCGTCTGGGTGACTGCCATGGACGTGCCGAGTATCCGCGGGCTGCGCTCCGGCCTGGATATCCTCCGGCGCCTGGACCTGCTGCCCGAGACCCGCCACGTGGTGCTGAACATGGCGGACTCGAAGTCCGGGTTGAGCGTCCAGGACGTCGAGGCGACCATCGGCGCGCCCGTGGACGTCAGCATCCCGCGGTCCAAGGCAGTGGCGTTCTCCACCAACCGCGGCATCCCGGTCCTCCAGGACGGACGCAAAGATCCTGCCATCAAGGGACTGAAACAGCTCGTCAACCGGTTCGATCCCGCCTGGCGCGCCACCGCCCAGAAGAAACTGCACCGCCGGGTGGTGGTCTGATGAAACTGTCCGAACGGCTCCGCTCCGCCGAGGGAACGATTGCGTCCGCCCCACGGGCCGAATCCCCGCAGGCTGCATCTCCGTTGGCCATGTCCCCCACCGGAGGAAGCGCGACGACGGCGGCAGCGCCGGCCGCCGTCGTGCTCCAGAAGACTGACCGCCCACCGCTGCCGGCTTTCCCGGAGCACCAGGACTCCCGCGCCCGGGGCCAGCAGCCCGTCGACGCTTTCGCCGCCCTCAAACAGCGGGCCGCCACTGCGTTGTTCGAGCGTATGGGAACCCGCTTCAACGATTCGGCAACCACGGAAGAGGACCTCCGCACCTCCGCGCGGGAGGAGCTGACGCGCATCATCGACGCCGAACAGGTCCCCCTGTCCGCCGAAGAGCGCTCCCGGCTGGTCCGCGACGTGGCCGACGACGTCCTGGGCTACGGCCCGTTGCAGCGCCTCCTGGACGATCCCGCCGTCACGGAAATCATGGTCAACCGGATGGACCAGATCTACGTGGAACGCAACGGCAAACTGACCTTGACGGAGTCGCGGTTCAGCTCCGAGGACCACCTCCGCAAGGTGATAGAGCGCATCGTTTCCAAAGTGGGCCGGCGCATCGACGAGTCGTCGCCCCTCGTGGATGCGCGGCTCGAGGACGGGTCCCGCGTCAACGCCGTTATCCCGCCGCTCGCCGTCGGCGGTTCCTCGCTGACCATCCGAAAATTCAGCAAGGTGCCGCTGACTGTCCGGAACCTCATCGAGTTCGGCACGTTGACGCCGGAAATGGCGGAACTGCTGAACGCCTGCGTGAAGGCCAAGCTCAACATCATCGTCTCGGGCGGCACCGGCACCGGCAAAACGACACTGCTGAATGTCCTTTCCTCGTTCCTGCCCCACGACGAGCGGATCGTGACGATCGAGGACGCCGTCGAACTCCAGATCCAGCAGGAACACGTGGTGCGGCTGGAAAGCCGGCCGTCGAACACTGAGGGCAAGGGCGAGGTGACCATCCGCGAACTGCTGCGGAACTCCCTGCGCATGCGACCGGACCGGATCGTGGTGGGCGAGGTCCGCGGCGGCGAATCGCTGGACATGCTCCAGGCCATGAACACAGGCCACGACGGGTCGCTCTCGACCGTGCACTCCAACTCGCCCCGGGATGCCGTGGCCCGTCTGGAGACGCTGGTGCTCATGGCCGGCATGGACCTGCCGCTGCGCGCCATCCGGGAACAGATCGCCTCGGCCGTCAACCTGATTATCCAGATCTCCCGGCTGCGGGACGGCACCCGGCGGATCACCCACGTCACTGAGGTCCAGGGCATGGAGGGCGACATCGTCACGCTCCAGGATGCCTTCGTGTTCGACTACGCCGCCGGCGTCGACGCCCACGGCCGGTTCCTCGGCAGGCCGGTCCCCACCGGCATCCGTCCGCGTTTCATCGACCGTTTCGAGGACCTGGGCATCCACGTCTCCCCCGCTGTGTTTGCTGCTCCGCTGACCCCGGCCGGAAGGGCGTGATCTGTCCATGACTCTCCTGCCCATCGGCGTCGGCCTGCTTTTCAGCGCAGTGGTGGTCCTGGGATTCGCGCTGCTCTCCCCCGGCGGGGCCAGTGTCCCCCTGGACCGGCGCAGGCCCGTCCAGGGTCAGGCCGACTCGCAGCTGACGCGGTTCGCCGGCTCGGCCGTCCACCTGGTCGACGGATTCTTTTCCGGCCGCAAAGTCCGGCTCTTCAACCGCGAGTCGCTGGAACAGGCCGGCCTGCGCCTGAGCCAGGCCGACTTCTACGTCCTGCTCCTGGCCGGAGCGGTTGCGGGGGGCCTCGCCGGGTTCGTCGTCGCGGGGCCGTTGCTGGCGGTCCTCCTGGTGCTCCTGGCGCCGGTCGTGGGCCACCTCGTGCTCCGCATCCTGGCCGGCAAGCGCCGCACCAAGTTCGACCAGCAGCTCGGCGATACCCTGCAGCTGCTTTCCGGCGGCCTCCGGGCCGGGCACAGCATCATGCGCGCCATTGACGCCGCCGCGTCCGAATCCCAAAGCCCGACGTCGGAAGAGATGCGCCGCGTGGTTACAGAGACCAGCCTGGGCCGGGACCTCCTGGACTCCCTGAGCGACACCGCGGACCGGATGCGGAACGAGGACTTCGTCTGGATCGCCCAAGCCATCCAGATCAACCGTGAAGTGGGCGGGAACCTGGCCGAAGTCCTGGACCAGGTCAACGAGACCATCCGCGAGCGCAGCGAGATCAAAGGACACATCAAATCCCTCGCCGCCGAGGGAAAGTTTTCCGCGTACATCCTCATGGCCATGCCGATCGGGATCGTGGTGATGCTGATGCTGGTCAATCCCGGCTACATGAACCCGATGTTCACGCACCCGCTGGGCTGGGGCATGATGGCCGCCTCCGTCGTCCTCATGACCATTGGCGGGCTGTGGATGCGCAAAATCATCGACCTGAAGTTCTGAGGCGGCTATGGCACCTGCTGTACTTCTTGCCACGCTGCTGGTGGCGTTGCCGCTCGGCTATCTGGCGTGGTCGCTGCTCTCCGTCGACCGGAGGTCACAGCGCGCCATGCGGGAGATGCTCGCGCTGGGTACCGACCCGGCCGAGCTCACCCATCGGGAGCGCAGCAGCCTGCTGGAACGGGCCGGCTACCGGCTGACTCCCGCGGCGTACGTCCGCAAACTGGACCGGCTGTTGTCCCTCGCCGGGCGCCCCGCGTCGCTGCCGCTGGGCCGCGTGCTCGCGGCCAAGCCGCTCCTTGGGCTGCTGGGCGCCCTGCTGGGCTTCTGGATCAGCGCCAACAGCCCGACGCCGGTCCTCAAGCTCGTCGGAATCTTTGTGTTCCTGCTCGGCTACTTCATCCCCGACCTCCTGCTCTACAGCAGAGGGCAGGAACGCCAGAAGACCATGCAGCTGGAACTGGCCAACACGCTGGACCAGATGCTGATCTCCGTGGAAGCGGGCCTGGGCTTCGAAGGCGCCATGGCCCGGGCCGGCGAGAACGGCAAGGGCCCCCTGGCGGAGGAACTTATCCGGACCCTGCAGGACATGCAGGTAGGGCGCAGCCGGCGCGAGTCCTACGTGGCACTGGCGGAACGGACCAACGTGCCCGAGCTGCGCAGCTTCGTCCAGGCCGTGGTCCAGGCCGACACCTACGGCATTGCCATCAGCCGGGTGTTGCGGGTGCAGGCGAAGGTCATGCGGGTCAAGCGCCGGCAACGGGCCGAGGAGAAGGCCATGAAGCTGCCCGTCACCATCCTGTTTCCCCTGCTGTTCTTCATCTTCCCTGTCCTTTTCATCGCCATCCTGGGCCCGGCCGTCATCAACGCCATCGACACGTTCAGCGGCCAGTAAACGGCCGCCGACACGGCCGGGGACGCAGCAGCTGCGGCCGTGCGTGGTTCCCCTCGGGAAAGCCTCAGGGTTTCCGCAGGATAGACCGGGCTGCAAGGCATCGGCCGCATCAGCAAGTAGCGTGGTCACATGTCCCTTCCAAGCGCTTGCCCCGACGACGGAGATGCGGGCATTGCCCTCGCTCCCACCACCTCTCCGGGACTGCCGGCGCCTGCCCTCACGGCATCCAGCGCGGCAGCGGCCTTCCCAGAGGTCTTCCCGGAGGTCCTCCCCGAGGACCTGCCGGCGGCCCCGCTCGTGGACCCTGCCGCGCTTCAGGACCTGGGTGCACAGCTGGAAAATCCGGCCGTGGCGAAGGGATTTGCCAGGGACTACACCCGGATGTGGGACCAGCGCTACCGCTCGCTGGCCTCGGCCCTCGAACGCGGGGATCTCGCGGGCTCGATGGACGCTGTGCTGAGCCTGAAGACGTCCTCGGCCATGGTCGGAGGCCTGCGCCTGGCCCAGCTCGCCGGTGAACTGGAGAACGCCCTCAGGGCCGGAGACATTGGCCGCGCACTGTCGCTCCTGCGCGACGTTGCCGCGCGCGGCGGGGAAACCGTCGACGAGCTCCAGTTCAGCTACGTCCTGTGGGACAGCTAGGACCGGCGGGACCGCTGCCGCCTACAGGTTTCCCGGGTGCCGGGCACCGGAAGCCCCTCCGGGGGCTACCGCGCCGGCGACAGCCGGTAGCCCACGCCGCGGACGGTCTGCAGCCAGCGCGGCTGTACGGGGTCCTCGCCGAGTTTCCTCCGCAGGTTGCCGATATGCACCTCGACGGCGCGTTCGTCGGATTCGCTGATGTAGGCGTCCGCCCGGTAGTAATCGCCCCGGACCACGCGCACCAGCTCGGTCTTGGACCGCACGGCGCCGGCGCCCTTCAGGAGCGCCTGCAGGAGGTCGAACTCGCTGCGGGTCAGGCTGACCGCCACGCCGTCGACGCTCACGGACCGGGTCTCGGGGTTCAGGTCCAGGCCGTTGTGGTGCAGCACTGGACTCTGGGACGCTGCAGGGGCGGCGGCCGCCCCAGAATCCAGCGCGGATCCGTCCGCGGCGCCGAGGTCCTGCCGGGGCCGGCGCATCATGGCACCCACGCGCGCGCGCAGCTCCCGGGGCCGGAATGGCTTCGCCAGGAAATCATCAGCCCCGGTATGAAACGCCGTCAGGGTGTCCAGTTCGTCGGTTCGCGCTGTCAGCATGACCACGTACGCGTCACTGAACTGCCGGATCCGGCGCAGCACCTCGAAACCGTCGATGTCGGGAAGCCCGACATCGAGGGTGACCACGCTTGCCTCCCGCGCCCTGACGACGTCGACCCCTTCACGTCCGCCGGCCGCCGAGTGGACTTCGAACCCTGCCTGGCTCAATACGGCTTCGACAAGGTTCCGAACATCTTCGTCGTCTTCTACAACGACGGCGACTCCCATGTCGGTCATGGCCCCCCTCATGTGTCACGCTACGCTGCCGTTCGCGGATGCGGCGGCAGCAATTATCTCGCCGGCCCCCACCAGCAATGTCAGAATACCCACCCTAAGGGGCAAATTCGCGGCTGCCCGGTAACAGAAATGGCAAAACTTCGATTTATGTCAAATTTGCGTGACACAGGGTGTAAAACTGGAGCAACGGGAAGGGGGCACGGCGTCTTTGCTTAGACAGCGGCTGATCCGCAGTGTGGATCGACACGGGAAGGCTTTGGGGCCGCGCGGGCGGGTCCTCGTATGCCAGTTGCCGCTGGCCGTGATGCTGGCCGGAATCGTCATGGCTGCCCCGGCCGCCTGGCCCGGCCTTCCGGACAGCATCCTGTGCCGCTACGCCTTTGCCCTGCAGGCCGCCCTCCTGGTGGCCTGCGTACTGGTCCCCTGGCAGCGTTTTGGGCCGTTGGCCCCGCTCGTCATCCCTGTCCTGGACCTGGTTGCGATTGGGCTGCTCCGGGACGGCACCACCGCCGGGCTGCCGGATCCCGGTGTGCTCTCCGTCTTGCCCGTGGTGTGGATTTCGGCGTCCAGGCTCTCCGCCCCCGCGAGCCTTTCACTGAGTTTCTCGGTGCCCCTCCTGGCCGCCCTGCCCTGGCTCCTGGCGGACCGGCCGGCACCGCTTGCGGCCCGCACGGCCGAAGCCCTGCTGGTGCCCCTGATGATGCTCGCGGTCTCCCTGGCCATGCGTTTCGCGCGGGCGCGCCTGCGGCGCGAGCAGCGGCGGATCAAGTCCAAGGAAGCCGAGCTGGAGGTCCTGCTCGCGGACAGCCGGGAGCGCGAACGGCTCCTGAACACCATTCTTGACACCGTCGACGTCGGGATCGTGGCAGTGGATGCCAGCGGCCGCCGGCTGCTCACGAACACGTGGCAGGCCGAACTCGAGGAATCCGCGGCCGCGGCGCCCCGTCCTACGGCCGAACCGGCGGGGGAAGTACTGCCGGAGGAAGAGGGCCGGCTCGTGCTGACCGGGCAGGACCGAAGCACCCCCCTGCCGCTGGAGCGCCGTCCCATCCGGCGGGCGCTGGCCGGCGAGTCGTTTGCCGACTACCTTGTCTGCTTCGGTGAGGCGGCGGCCAGCCGCGTGGTCTCTACCGGGGCCCGGCCCCTGAAGAACGACGCCGGCGACTTCCGCGGCGCCGTGGTGGTCTTCAACGAGGTCACCGGCCTGGTGGACGCCCTGGCAGCGAAGGACGAGGTCGTCTCCACTGTCTCCCACGAATTCCGCACGCCGTTGACGTCCATCATCGGCAACCTGGACCTGGTGCTCGCCGACACCGAGGGCCTGGACAGTCCGGTGGTCCGCCGCGTCGAAGTGGCGCAGCGCAACGCGGAGCGGCTGCTGGCCCTGGTCTCGGACCTTCTCATGTCCGCCAGCGCCGCCGTCCATGTCCATCCGCGCCGCACCGACCTCGCCGGCATCGTGGAGGCGAGCCTCGGCTCGGCCCAGGCCCACGCCCAGGCGTCCCGCGTCTGCCTCGCCACGGACGTCCAGGGTCCGCTCTGGGCCCACGTGGACCCGCTCCGGATCAGCCAGGCCCTGGACAACCTCGTTTCCAACGCGATCAAGTACTCGCCCGACGGCGGATCGGTGCGGGTCTCCGCCAGCTCCGGCGACGGCCTGGTGCGCCTTCACGTCGAGGACACCGGGATGGGCATGACCGCCGCCGACGCCGGGCGGGTCTTCACCCGTTTCTTCCGCAGCCCGGCCGTCCGGGACGGATCCATTCCGGGCGCCGGCTTAGGGCTGTCCATCACCAAGGCCATCGTGGAAGGGCACGGCGGATCCATCTCGTGCCGCACCAGTCCGGGCCACGGCAGCACCTTCACCCTCGAGCTTCCCGCCTAATTTAGGCCCGCAGGCCCACCGCCTTTTCGTGCCCACATGGCTGTGGTGGCGTCAAAGTATCCCGACCTTTGGTGGCCGACGCCGGCGTGTTGCGCCGACCCGCCGGCGTAGAGCGGCCTCGCTCCGGCAAAGGTGGGGAAAATCGGTGGCGCAGCTTAGGCCCGCAGTGCCCGCGTCAGTTCGGCCCGGGCCAGCATGCCGCTCTCTGTCGGGTAGGCCACTTCCTCGAGCACCAGCGGGTGCGGGGCTGCGAGCACGGAGCGGGCGTCGCGCTGCCGGGCGAGGAGCCGCTCGTAGAGCCATTCCGGGGCCTCTTCGCCCTCCCCCACGTACAACGCCGAGCCCACCAGGGAGCGGACCATGTTGTGGCAGAACGCGTCAGCCTGAACGGTGACGACAATGACCCCATCCGTGCCGCGCTCGAATTCGAAGCGCTGCAGTTCACGGATGGTCGTGGCCCCCTCGCGGGGCTTGCAGTACGAGCGGAAGTCCTGCAGGCCCAGCAGCGGCGCGGCGCCCTCGTTGAGGAGCCCGACGTCCAGCGGAACCTTGTGCCACAGGGTCGAGGCGCGTCCCAGCGGGTCCCACAGCGCGGGGCCGTCTGCGATCCGGTACGAATAGCGGCGCCAGAGGGCGGAGAACCGGGCATCGAAGCCAACGGGTGCCACGCCCACCCGGTGCACCTCGATGGCGCCGCTGAGGTCGCCCAGGCCACGGCTCAAGGCACCGCGGATACGGCGGAGCAGGGCGACGGCGGGATCCAGTTCGGCGCCCCGGTTCAGGCCCAGCCACTCCGCCTCGCTGAGGTCCAAGTGGACCACCTGGCCGCGGGCGTGCACCCCGGCGTCGGTGCGCCCGGCAACCGTGACCCGGACGGGGCGGCGGATCAGCAGCGCGAGGGCCTCCTCCAGGACGCCCTGGACGGTGCGCAGTCCCGGCTGCACGGCCCACCCGCTGAACGGGCCGCCGTCGTACGCCACATCCAGCCGGATACGCAAAAACCCGCCGCCCCCCAAGACGGGGGCAGCGGGTTTGAGCTCGTTCATAGACTTAAGTCTATAAGAAAGATTTAGCGAATTACTTCGCGTCCTTCTCGGACTCAGCGGCTGCTTCCTCAGCGGCCGGAGCCTCTTCGGTAGCGGCTTCGGTCTCAGCGACTGGAGCCTCTTCGGTCTCAGCAGCCTCTTCGGTCTCGGCAACCGGAGCTGCTTCGGCCTTTTCGGCGTCCTTCTTGTCAGCGTCGCGCTTGGCAGCAGAGGTAGCCTCGGCTACCACGGCCTGCTTTGCGGAAACCGGCTCGAGAACCAGTTCGATGACAGCCATGGGAGCGTTGTCGCCCTTGCGGTTGCCGATCTTGGTGATGCGGGTGTAGCCGCCATCGCGGTTTTCCACTGCCTGTGCAATGTCGGTGAACAGCTCGTGGACGACGCCCTTGTTGCTGATCAGGCCGAGTACACGACGGCGGGACGCGAGGTCGCCACGCTTGGCGAAAGTCACCAGGCGCTCGGCGTACGGCTTCAGGCGCTTGGCCTTGGTCACCGTGGTGGTGATCCGCTTGTGCTCGAAAAGTGCGGCGGACAGGTTCGCGAGCATAAGACGCTCGTGAGCCGCTCCGCCTCCGAGGCGCGGACCCTTAGCGGGGGTAGGCATTATAGTTTCTCCTCATTGGAAGCCGTTGGGCTGCGCACACCAGGGTGCATCCAGCCAGCCGGCCAAGATCTGTTGGTTAGAGCTCGTCGTCGCTGAACGCGGCGTCGTCCTCTTCGATGGCTGCGGCACGTGCTGCGAGATCGAAACCGGGAGGGGAGTCCTTGAGGGACAGGCCCAGTTCGACCAGCTTGGCCTTGACCTCATCAATGGACTTCGCGCCGAAGTTGCGGATGTCCATGAGGTCAGCCTCGGAGCGGGCAACGAGTTCACCCACGGTGTGGATGCCCTCACGCTTGAGGCAGTTGTAGGAACGGACCGTCAGGTCCAGATCCTCGATCGGCAGTGCCATGTCGGCTGCCAGGGCAGCGTCCGTCGGCGACGGACCGATCTCGATACCTTCAGCTGCGGTGTTCAGCTCGCGGGCCAGACCGAACAGTTCCACCAGGGTGGTACCTGCCGAAGCAACGGCGTCGCGCGGGGCGATTGCCTGCTTGGTCTCGACGTCGACAATGAGCTTGTCGAAGTCAGTGCGCTGCTCAACACGGGTAGCTTCCACGCGGAAAGTAACCTTCAGAACCGGCGAGTAGATCGAGTCGACCGGGATGCGGCCGATCTCGGAGTCGCCGGACTTGTTCTGAGCTGCCGAAACGTAGCCGCGACCGCGCTCGATGGTCAGTTCGAGTTCGAACTTGCCCTTCGAGTTCAGCGTGGCAATGTGCAGATCCGGGTTGTGGAATTCGACGCCGGCCGGCGGAGCGATGTCCGCGGCGGTGACGACTCCCGGTCCCTGCTTGCGCAGGTAAGCAACAACCGGCTCGTCGTGCTCGGAGGAAACCGACAGGTTCTTGATGTTCAGGATGATCTCAGTGACATCTTCCTTGACACCCGGAACCGTGGTGAACTCGTGCAGCACGCCATCGATCCGGATGCTCGTTACAGAGGCACCGGGGATGGAGGAGAGCAGGGTACGGCGGAGGGAGTTTCCGAGGGTGTAACCAAAGCCCGGCTCCAGCGGTTCGATGATGAACCGTGAGCGGTTTTCGGAGACGACCTCTTCGGAGAGGGTGGGGCGCTGTGCAATGAGCACTTAGGTTTCCTTTCGGCGAGCATCCGCTATATGACGCAACACAGGTGGTGGAAAGATCGGTCTGAAGACTTAACGCGGCCGGGCCTGCCCGGACCGGTGAGGGTCCGGGCAAGCTCCTGGGCGCTGGAAAGCCTTAGACGCGGCGGCGCTTCGGCGGACGGCAGCCGTTGTGGGCGCTGGGGGTGACGTCCTGGATGGAGCCAACCTCGAGGCCAGCGGCCTGCAGCGAGCGGATGGCGGTTTCGCGTCCGGAACCCGGTCCCTTGACGAACACGTCAACCTTGCGCATGCCGTGCTCCTGTGCACGCTTTGCGGCGGCTTCGGCGGCCATCTGGGCAGCGAACGGGGTGGACTTACGCGAGCCCTTGAAGCCAACCTCACCGGACGAAGCCCAGGAGATGACAGCACCGTTCGGGTCCGTGATGGACACGATGGTGTTGTTAAAGGTGCTCTTGATGTGCGCCTGGCCCAGCGCGATATTCTTCTTGTCCTTCTTACGCGGCTTGCGAACCGCGCCACGAGTCTTCGGGGGCATTTTTTCTCCTACAGAAAGTTATCGGGGGAAAACCGAGTTAATCCCTCAGGGATTAACGGGCCTTCTTCTTGCCTGCGACGGTGCGCTTCGGACCCTTGCGGGTACGCGCGTTCGTCTTCGTACGCTGACCGCGCACTGGCAGGCCCTTGCGGTGGCGAATACCTTCGTAGCTGCCGATTTCAACCTTGCGGCGGATATCAGCGGCTACTTCGCGGCGAAGGTCACCCTCAACCTTGTAGTTGCCTTCAATGTAGTCACGCAGCTCAACCAGCTGCGCGTCGGTCAGGTCCTTGACCCGAACGTCAGCGCTGATGCCGGTAGCAGCCAGGGTTTCGTGTGCACGGGTCTTGCCCACGCCGTAGATGTAAGTAAGCGCAATTTCCAGCCGCTTTTCGCGGGGAATGTCTACGCCAGCGAGACGAGCCATATTGGCAGTACTCCTTGTATAAACCGGAGGTCGTAGGCAGTACACCCGCATGTTCAGTGCGGCCCCAGCCTCCGACCGGGGGTTAGCTGTCCGGGCTCATACGTCCCAGTTCAGCTTGTGCTGCCTTTATTTACTTGCGTGGGTTAGCAACCCAGGATTTCCCGTGAAGGAAATTAGCCCTGGCGCTGCTTGTGGCGCGGGTTCTCGCAGATCACCATGACCCGGCCATTACGGCGGATCACTTTGCACTTTTCGCAGATCTGCTTGACGCTCGGCTTGACCTTCATGGCGTTCCTTTGCGTGTTGCAGTTGGTCAGCTGGACCGGCCCTCGGCTGTTGCCCTGGCCGCCCAGTGTTTACTTGTAGCGGTAGACGATACGACCACGTGTCAGGTCGTAAGGGCTCAGCTCCACCACTACGCGGTCCTCGGGGAGGATCCTGATGTAGTGCTGGCGCATCTTTCCAGAGATGTGTGCCAGAACGATGTGCTTGTTGGTGAGCTCAACGCGAAACATCGCATTGGGCAGCGCCTCGGTCACAACGCCCTCGATCTCAATGACCCCGTCCTTCTTGGCCATACCCTCCGCTAACTGTTGTTGCCGCAGCCTCCCGGTTTGCACCGGTCATGACCGCGGACGTTTTTGATTGATTGGCTGGTGCCACCCGACCCCAAAAGGGCACAACGGGGCAGACAACCAACAGACAACACTACGCCATCGCGGCCCGATTGTTAAATCCGAAGTTAAATCCGCCCATCGTAGCGCACTCAGCGTCCGTACGCACCTAGCGTCCCGGCCGCCGTCGTCACTGCCTCCGCCTGCGAGATCCCGTCGAGGATGGCCAGCCGGACGACGTCGGCGGCCGCGCTCTGCAGGGTAATGAGGCTGATCTGCCGGGCCGCCGGCGTGCTGCGGTCAAGCGCGACGGCGCCCGTCGCCAGCGCGAACACGGTATCGCCGTCGGCGAGGGTGTGGCTTGGATTCAAAGCCCGGGCCAGTCCGGCATGGGCCGCCGAGGCGGTGCGTTTGCAGTCCGCCTTGTCCAGGACGGCGTCCGTGGCGACGACGACGAGCGTGGTGTTGAGCGGCGGGGGCGTACCGCCAACGCCGTAGTCTGCGGCTTCGGCCTCACCTCCCGCCCCAACAGCCGAAACCCTCTGCGTGCTCGCTCCTTCGTCGCTTAGACGCACGCTGCCGGGTTCCGCCTGCTGCGGCGATGTGCCCCACGGCAGTCCGAGCGCGTTGACGACCGCAATGGCGCCGACGGTCACCCCGTTTTCTAAGGTGAGGGAGGCTGTGCCCACTCCCCCTTTGTACGTGCCCCTGCCGATTGCCGCTCCTGTGCCGGCGCCGACGTTGCCGCGTTCGACGTCGTGCCCTTCCGGCTGCCCGGCGGCGGCGGCCGTCGCCGCGTAGCCCATCGCCTCTCCGGGGCGGGCGGAGAAATCGCCGCCGCGGCCCAGGTCGAAAATCGCGGCCGCCGGCACGATCGGAACAAGCCCGCCGGGGACCGTGAAGCCTCGGCCGTTCTCCTCGCACCAGCGCATGGCGCCGCCCGCGGCTGCGAGGCCAAAGGCGCTGCCCCCGGTCAGGACCACGGCGTCCACGGTCTGGGACAGCGTGGTGGGATCCAGTGAGTCCGTCTCATGCGTCGCAGGCCCGCCGCCCCGGACGTCGACCGAGCCGACGGTGCCCGGCGGCGGGAGAACCACAGTCACTCCGCTCAGCCAGCCGTCGCCGGACTTCTGGACCTGGCCTATCCGGATGCCGGCCACGTCTGTGATGGCTCCTGTTGCTCCCATGGCTCCATTGTGCGCCCCGGCTGACCTGCGACACGCAAAATCCCTGGCGCTACCGTATTCCGGTGTCGCCAGGGATTTTGCGCGTCGCCAGAAAAACTCGCGAGTCGCCGTGTAAGTCGGGCCTAGGGAATCGGGACGGGCACGACGCCGAGCGGCGCCAGTTTCGCCGCTCCTCCGTCAGGTGCCGAGAGGACCCAGATCCCCTTCTCGTGCACGGCCACCGAGTGCTCCCACTGGCAGGAGCGCTTGCCATCCGTGGTGACGACGGTCCAGTCGTCGTCCAGGATTGCGGTCTCGATGCTGCCCCGAACCAGCATGGGCTCGATTGCGAGGCACAGCCCCGGGCGGATCTTCGGCCCGCGGTGGCCGGTGCGGTAGTTCAGCACGTCCGGCGCCATGTGCATCTCGGAGCCGATTCCGTGCCCTACATAGTCCTCCAGGATGCCCAGCGGTTTGCCCGGCACGGAGGAGACGTAGTCGTCCACGGCGTTGCCGATATCACCCACGAATTTCCCGGTGGCCAGGGCTGCGATGCCACGCCACATGGCTTCCTCGGTAACCTCGGAGAGGCGAACGTCTTCGGGATCGGCGGTGCCGACAATCACGGTCCGCGCCGAATCGGAGTGCCAGCCGTCCACGATCGCGCCGCCGTCGATCGAGATGATGTCGCCGTCCGCCAGGACCCGGCCGCCGGGGATGCCGTGCACCACCTCTTCGTTCACCGAGGTGCAGATCGTGGCCGGGAACCCGTGGTAGCCGAGGAAGTTGGACTTGGCGCCGGCGTCCTGAAGCACGGCGGCGAAGACCTCATCCAGCCGGGCAGTGGTGACGCCGGGGGCCGCGGCGGCCACCGCCGCATCCAGTGCCCGGCTCAGGACCAGTCCGGCCTCGTGCATCGTGCACATCTGGGCGTTGGTCTTGTATTCAATGCGTGCCTGGCCGAATGCCATCGCTACCTCAAAATTTTCTCTCGCGGTCCGGGCGGGCTGGATCCCGGACCTCCACCATGGGTCATCAACCCAAGTCTTCAAGCTCTATTCTCCCGTACCGGTTCAACGGTTCGGAACGGGCTCGCTGCGGGGCCGCCCAACGCCGAAGGGCGCGTTCCGTACCCGATGGTACGGAACGCGCCCTTCTGCACTGCGTCTCTGTTCTGCGTCAGCCGCAATGAGCATGCGTGGATCAGGGGGTGAGGATCAGGCGGCCTGGGCCGACTTGATCGCTTCCATGACGCGCTCGGTGACTTCGTCGATGGCACCGATGCCGTCCACCTGGGTCAGGATGCCGCGTTCGGCATACTTGGCCACCACAGGTTCGGTCTGCTCGTGGTACAGGTCCAGCCGGTGACGGATAACGCCTTCGTTATCGTCGCTGCGGCCGGTTTCCTTGGCACGGCCCAGGAGGCGGGTAACCAGTTCCTCGTCGTCAGCGGTGAGCTGGAGCACGACGTCGAGCTTCTGGTCAGCGCCAGCGAGGATGTCTTCGAGGTAGTCCACCTGCGCGGTGGTGCGCGGGTACCCGTCGAGCAGGAAGCCTGCCTCGACGTCGTCCTCATTGAGGCGGTCGCGCACCATCTTGTTGGTGACGCTGTCCGGGACGAAGTCGCCGGCGTCCATGTACTTCTTGGCTTCGACGCCGAGCGGAGTCTCACCCTTGACGTTGGCGCGGAAGATGTCTCCGGTGGAGATCGCAACGACGCCGAGGCGTTCTGAAATGCGTTCCGCCTGCGTTCCCTTGCCGGACCCGGGAGGTCCGATAATCAACATTCTCGTCATCGCAAAAGCCCTTCGTAGTGACGTTGCTGTAGTTGCGCATCAATCTGCTTCACGGTCTCCAGACCGACGCCCACCATGATCAGGATCGAGGTGCCGCCGAACGGGAAGTTCTGGTTCGCGTTAATCAGGACCAGTGCAACCAGCGGGATCAATGCCACGAAGCCGAGGTAGAAGGCGCCGGGCAGGGTGATCCGGGATAGGACGTACTGAAGATAGTCCGCGGTCGGCTTGCCGGCGCGGATGCCCGGAATGAAGCCGCCGTACTTCTTCATGTTGTCCGAGACCTCTTCGGGGTTGAAAGTAATCGCAACATAGAAGTAGGTGAAAAACACAATCATGGCGAAATACAGTGCCATATAGATCGGGTGGTCGCCCTTGGTGAGGTTGTTGTTGATCCACTCAACCCAGGGCTGTACCGGCTCGCCGGCCTTGGGCTGGTTGAACTGTGAGATCAGCCCCGGCAGGTAGAGCATGGACGAGGCAAAGATGACGGGCACGACGCCGGCCATGTTCACCTTGATGGGGATGTAGGTGCTGGTTCCGCCGACCGTGCGGCGGCCGATCATCCGCTTGGCGTACTGCACCGGGATCCGGCGCTGGGACTGCTCCACGAAGACCACGAGCGCCACGGTGAGCAGGCCGATGATCAGGACCAGGAAGAACGTGCCGGGGCCCTGGGCCTTCCAGATCGCACCGAGCGAGCCGGGGAAGCCTGCGGCGATGGACGTGAAGATCAGCAGGGACATGCCGTTGCCGACGCCCTTTTCCGTCACGAGCTCGCCCATCCACATGATCAGGCCGGTGCCGGCCGTGAGCGTGATGATGATCAGGACCGTGGTGACGATCGAGCTGTCCGGGATGATGGGCAGCTGGCAGTTAGGCAGCAGCTGGCCGGAGCGTGCCAGCGACACCAGTGTCGTGGCATTGAGCAGGCCAAGTGCGATCGTGAGGTAGCGGGTGTACTGGGTCAGTTTCGACTGCCCTGACGCGCCCTCCTCGTACAGCTGCTGGAAGCGGGGAATGACCACCCGGAGCAGCTGGACGATGATGCTGGCGGTGATGTACGGCATGATGCCGAGGGCAAAGATGGACACCTGCAGCAATGCACCGCCGCTGAACAGGTTGACGAGCTGGTAGATCCCGCCCGAGGTCTGACCGTTCTGCAAGCATTGCTGGACATTCTGGTAGCTCACACCAGGCGAGGGGATGAAGGCACCCAAGCGGAAGATTGTGATGATTCCCAGCGTGAACAACAACTTGCGTCGCAGATCAGGCGTGCGAAAGGCCCGGCCAAATGCGCTAAGCAAGCGTCCTCCTGAGTAATAAGTAAAGTCGTGTGAGACAGGTCAAATAAACCCAACAACCGAGTCTAACGGGTGGATGCGCCCCGCGAACAATCGGCGGGGCCCGGAAAATGAAAAAAACTCCCGGCACCGGGGGCCTGAGCCCCTGGTACCGGGAGTTTCAACAACGGGCAACTGCCCCGCCGCCTCGTTAGAGGGCGGTGGTGCTTCCGCCTGCTGCAGCAATCTTGTCAGCAGCGCTGGCCGAGAATGCGTGGACGGTGACGTCAACCTTGACGGTGATGTCGCCGGTGCCCAGCACCTTGACGGGCTGGTTCTTACGAACGGCACCCTTTTCGACCAGGTTCTCCACGGTGACAGCGCCACCTTCCGGGAACAGCTCGTTGAGCTTGTCCAGGTTTACAACCTGGTACTCAACCCGGAACGGGTTCTTGAAGCCGCGCAGCTTCGGCAGGCGCATGTGCAGCGGCAGCTGGCCGCCGGCAAAGCCAGCCTTGATCTGGTAGCGGGCCTTCGTACCCTTGGTACCGCGACCAGCGGTCTTACCCTTGGAACCTTCACCACGACCAACACGGGTCTTGGCGGTCTTGGCACCCGGGGCGGGACGCAGGTGGTGAACCTTCAGTGCGTTCTGCTTCTCAGCGGCGCCCTGTGCCTTTTCGGCGGTGTTCTTCTCTGCCATTTACTTCGCCTCCTCTACCTTTACCAGGTGCGGAACCGTGTTGAGCATCCCGACGGTCACGGCGTCGGCGGTGCGGACAACGGTGTGTCCGATCCGCTTCAGGCCGAGGGACCGCAGGGTGTCGCGCTGGTTCTGCTTGCCGCCAATGGCGGACTTGATCTGAGTGATCTCCAACTTTGCGTCGGAGACAAGCACGTTCTTAGCCATGACTCAGACACCTGCCTTCTGGTTCAGGAGCGCCTTGACCATTGCCGGCGGGGCGATCTCGTCGAGCGGAAGGCCGCGGCGTGCTGCCACTGCTGCCGGCTCTTCGAGGCGCTTCAGCGCGTCAACGGTCGCGTGAACGATGTTGATGGCGTTGGAAGAACCGAGCGACTTGGAGAGGATGTCGTGGATGCCCACGCACTCCAGTACTGCACGGACCGGGCCACCGGCGATAACACCGGTACCGGCGGAAGCCGGGCGCAGCATGACGACGCCTGCGGCGGCCTCACCCTGAACGCGGTGCGGGATGGTGCTGCCGATGCGGGGAACGCGGAAGAAGGACTTCTTGGCCTCTTCAACGCCCTTCGCGATAGCGGCAGGAACTTCCTTTGCCTTGCCGTAGCCGACGCCGACCATGCCGTTGCCGTCACCGACGACGACGAGGGCGGTGAAGCTGAAGCGACGACCACCCTTGACGACCTTGGAAACGCGGTTGATGGTTACGACGCGCTCTACGAACTGGCTCTTCTCGGCCTCGCGGCCGCCGTCACGGCCACCACGGCCGCCACGGTCGCCACGGCCCTGGCCGCGGTCGCCACGCTCGCCACGACGAGCGCCACCACGGCGGTCGTCAGTGGTAGCAGGCGCAGCGGTCTCAGTTGCCGGAGCAGCTACAGCTTCAGTCACCTGAATGTCCTTTTCGTTATTTTCGGTCACAGTGCCAGCCCACCTTCACGTGCGCCGTCAGCGACGGCGGCGATCCGGCCGTGGTACTTGTTACCACCGCGGTCGAAGACAACTGCTTCGATACCGGCAGCCTTGGCACGCTCGGCGACCAGTTCGCCAACGCGCTTGGCCTTGGCGGTCTTGTCACCGTCGAATGCACGAAGGTCGGCTTCCAGTGTGGAGGCGCTTGCCACGGTCAGGCCCTTGGTGTCATCGACAACCTGGACGAATACGTGACGTGCGGAGCGGTTGACGACCAGACGCGGGCGTACAGCCGTTCCGGAGATGCGCTTGCGGATACGAAGCTGGCGGCGGCTGCGCTGGGCAGACTTGCTCTTGTTCGTACGCTTCTTGTTAATTGCGATCGCCATGGTTACTTACCAGCCTTTCCGACCTTGCGGCGGATGACTTCGCCTGCGTAACGGATGCCCTTGCCCTTGTAGGGGTCCGGCTTCCGCAGCTTGCGAATGTTGGCAGCAACCTCGCCGACCTGCTGCTTGGAGATACCTGAAACAGAGAGCTTGGTCGGGGTCTCAACTGCAAAGGTGATGCCGTTCGGTGCCGAGACGTTGACCGGGTGGCTGTAGCCCAGAGCGAACTCCAGGTCAGAACCCTTGGCCTGGACGCGGTAACCGGTACCGACAATCTCAAGCTTCTTCTCGTAGCCTGCGGTGACACCCTGGATCATGTTGGCGATCAGGGTGCGGGTCAGGCCGTGCAGCGAACGTGAGGCGCGCTCGTCGTTCGGGCGGGCGACAGTCAGGGTGCCATCTTCCAGGGAAACCTCGATCGGGCTGGCCACAGTGTGGCTCAGCTCGCCTTTGGAACCCTTGACGCTGACGACAGAGCCGTCAACCTTGACCTCAACGCCGGCAGGAACGGTGATGGGGAGACGTCCAATACGTGACATTATTCTCTTCCTTTCCCGTTACCAGACGTAAGCGAGGACTTCGCCGCCCACGCCCTTCTTGCCGGCCTGCTTGTCAGTCAAGAGGCCGGAAGAGGTGGACAGGATTGCGACACCCAGGCCACCGAGCACGTGCGGCAGGTTGGTGGACTTTGCGTAAACGCGCAGTCCCGGCTTGGAAATACGACGAACGCCAGCGATTGAACGCTCGCGGTTCGGACCGAACTTGAGCTCGAGGGTCAGCTTCTTGCCAACCTCAGCGTCTTCTTCTTTCCAGGAGGCGATGTAACCTTCAGCCTTCAGGATGTCGGCAACGCGTGCCTTGAGCTTGCTGTACGGCATGGTCACGGAATCGTGGTATGCCGAGTTAGCGTTGCGCAGACGCGTAAGCATGTCTGCGACGGGATCTGTCATTGTCATGTGGGCTCTTGCCCTTCCTCATAACGGTTTCCGCCGTGCTGGTTGTCCCGAACAGAATTCGGAAAGGAGCGCGGGCGGACCTTTTACGTAGCTAGATTAGTCTTCGGTCTTGAACGGGAAGCCAAGCGCCTTCAGCAGCGCGCGGCCTTCGTCGTCGGTCTTGGCAGTGGTCACGACGGTGATGTCCATACCGCGAACGCGGTCAATGGAATCCTGGTCGATCTCGTGGAACATAACCTGCTCGGTCAGACCGAAGGTGTAGTTGCCGTTGCCATCGAACTGCTTGCCGCTGAGGCCACGGAAGTCGCGGATACGCGGCAGGGCCAGCGTGACCAGACGGTCCAGGAATTCCCACATGCGGTCCCCACGCAGAGTTGCGTGTGCACCGATCGGCATGCCTTCGCGCAGCTTGAACTGTGCGATCGACTTGCGGGCCTTGGTTACCTGCGGCTTCTGGCCGGTGATCAGGGTCAGATCGCGGACAGCGCCGTCGATCAGCTTGGAGTCCTTGGCGGCATCTCCAACACCCATGTTCACAACGACCTTCACCAGGCGGGGAACCTGGTTGACGTTCTGGTACTTGAATTCCTCAGTCAGCGTGTTCTTGATGGAATCGGCGTACTTGGTCTTCAGACGAGGAACGATCTTGCTTGCCGGAGTCTCGAGAGTCTCAGTCATTAGATGTCCTTCCCTGAGCTCTTGGCCACGCGGACGCGCACGTCACGCTTCACGCCATCGCGCTCAACGGTCTCGGTGCGGAAACCGACGCGGGTGGGCTTCTTGGTGGACGGGTCAACCAGAGCCACGTTGGAGATGTGGATCGAAGCCTCGACGACCTCGATGCCACCGGTCTTGGTGCCGCGCTGCGACTGACCGACCTTGGTGTGCTTGGTTACGCGGTTAATGCCTTCAACCAACACGCGGTTGGTCTCCGGGTACACGCGCAGAACCTTGCCCTGCTTACCCTTGTCGCCGCCGCGCTCAGCCTTGGCGCCAGTGATGACCTGAACGAGGTCACCCTTTTTGATCTTAGCCATGGACTAGAGCACCTCCGGAGCCAGAGAAACGATCTTCATGAACTTCTTGTCGCGAAGTTCACGACCAACCGGTCCGAAGATACGGGTACCGCGGGGGTCACCGTCGTTCTTCAGGATGACGGCTGCGTTCTCGTCAAACTTGATGTAGGAACCATCCGCACGGCGGCGTTCCTTCTTGGTACGGACGATGACAGCCTTGACGACGTCGCCCTTCTTTACGTTGCCGCCCGGAATTGCGTCCTTGACGGTAGCGACGATTACGTCGCCAATGCCTGCGTAGCGACGGCCAGATCCACCGAGAACGCGAATGGTAAGGATTTCCTTAGCACCCGTGTTGTCGGCGACCTTGAGTCGCGACTCCTGCTGAATCACTATTTACTCCTTGCGTCGCGCTGGTTCTCAGACCGAAAATCTTCCTACGGAATGAGCCTTGCGGAACGGTTGATCGGGGTGTCTCTTGACCTGCCTGGATTTTGCCAGACCAGGCCTAAACGCCCGTGCCAAAAACATTTGCTTCCCAGGCGGTTCCCGACGAGTCGGGGCGCAAGGGGGCACTATGCCGTGGCACGATTGTTTACGAGGTTGATGACGGCGCGCAAAAGGCGCCATACAAACTCAAAATCTTAGCACGTTTTGGGCGTATCCCCATATCACAGCCATGGAGCCCGCACACCCCTCCCGCGCAGCCGCCACGCCGCCTCGCCGGACAGGCTTTGGGTCCGCCCGCCGCCGCGCACCCCGGGAACCCGGCCCGCCGGCGTCGTAAGCCCCCCGTCGTAAGCCCCCCGAAGGCTGCTTCGCGTGACGAACACGGTAAACTGCTGCCGCCAGTCGCAGGCTGCCGGCTGCGGCGGCTGCCGGCAACGCAGAAGCCCCCGCTCCCCCAAAGGGGAACGAGGGCTTCTGCTGTATCACCAGACAAACAGGTGCAGGTGTTACTTGGCCTTCTCGAGGATCTCGACCAGACGCCACCGCTTGGTAGCGGACAGCGGGCGGGTCTCGGCGAGGAGCACGAGGTCGCCGATGCCGGCGCTGTTCTCTTCGTCGTGAGCCTTGATCTTGGCGTTGCGGCGGATGACCTTGCCGTAGAGGGCGTGCTTCACGCGGTCTTCGACCTGGACAGTGATGGTCTTTTCCATCTTGTCCGAGACGACGTAGCCGCGCTTCGTCTTACGGTAACCGCGCTCGTCAGCCTTGGCTGCGTCGGAAACAGTTTCCGTCACGTTCTCGTCCTTTTCACTCACTTGGCATCCTCCTCGGATTCAACCGTTTCAGCCTTCTCAGCCTTCTTGGTTGCAGCCTTCTTGGACTTCTTCTCTTCCTTGGCTTCCACAACCGGTGCGGCAACCTCGGCACGAATGCCGAGCTCGCGCTCACGGAGAACGGTGTAGATGCGGGCGATGTCCTTCTTTACCGCGCGCAGACGACCGTGGTTCTCCAGCTGACCGGTGGCGGACTGGAAACGCAGGTTGAACAGCTCTTCCTTGGCCTTGCGGAGTTCTTCAACGAGACGCTCGTTGTCGAAACCGTCCAGCTGTGCGGATGCAAGTTCCTTGGATCCTACTGCCATTTCTACTCACCACCTTCGCGACGCACAATGCGTGCCTTCAACGGCAGCTTGTGGATTGCCAGGCGCAGGGCCTCGCGAGCTACCTCTTCACTGACACCGGAGAGTTCGAAGAGAACCCGGCCCGGCTTGACGTTTGAGACCCACCATTCCGGAGAACCCTTACCGGAACCCATGCGGGTTTCGGCCGGCTTCTTCGTCAGCGGACGGTCCGGGTAAATGTTGATCCAGACCTTTCCGCCACGCTTGATGTGGCGGGTCATCGCGATACGGGCAGACTCGATCTGACGGTTCGTGACGTAGGCCGGGCTCAGCGCCTGGATGCCCCACTCACCGAAGGAGACCTGGGTGCCGCCCGTAGCAGCGCCGGAACGACCCGGGTGGTGCTGCTTACGGTGCTTGACTCGACGTGGGATAAGCATTTAAGCCTGTCCTCCTTCTACTGACTGTGCCGTGCCTGCGGCACCGGCTTCGACAGCCGGAGCTTCGGCGGCAGGTGCTGCCTCGGCTGCGGGGCGGTCGGGACGACGGCGGCGGTCACCACGGTCGGCGCCACCCGGGCGGCCCGGGCGGTCGCCGGCACGGCCACGGGACGGAGCAGCAGCTGCCTGCTGAGCCAGTTCCTTGGCAGTGACGTCGCCCTTGTAGATCCAGACCTTCACGCCGATGCGGCCGAAGGTGGTCTTGGCCTCGTAGAAGCCGTAGTCGATGTTCGCACGCAGGGTGTGCAGGGGCACACGGCCTTCGCGGTAGAACTCCGAGCGGGACATTTCTGCGCCGCCCAGTCGACCCGAGCAAGCGATCCGGATGCCCTTGGCACCGGCGCGCTGTGCGGACTGCATGGCCTTCTTCATCGCACGGCGGAAAGCCACGCGGGAAGTCAGCTGCTCTGCAACGCCCTGGGCAACAAGCTGGGCTTCCATCTCGGGGTTCTTGACCTCGAGGATGTTCAGCTGAACCTGCTTGCCCGTGAGCTTCTCAAGCTCGCCGCGGATGCGGTCTGCTTCAGCGCCGCGGCGGCCGATGACGATGCCCGGACGTGCCGTGTGGATATCCACGCGGACACGGTCGCGGGTGCGCTCGATTTCGACCTTGGCGATACCGGCGCGCTCCATGCCCGTGGACATGAGCTGGCGGATACGGATGTCTTCGCGAACGAAGTCCTTGTACCGCTGGCCGGCCTTGGTGCTGTCGGCGAACCAGTGCGATACGTGATCGGTGGTGATGCCGAGTCGGAACCCGTGCGGGTTAACTTTCTGTCCCACTTAGCGAGCCTCCTCTTTCTCCGGGGTAGCGACTACCACGGTGATGTGGCTCGTGCGCTTCTTGATCTGAAATGCACGACCCTGGGCTCGCGGCTGGAACCGCTTCATGGTCGGGCCTTCATCAACAAACGCTTCGCTGATGATGAGGTCACCTTCGTCAAACGCCACGCCGTCGCGGTCCGCGAGGACCCGGGCGTTGGAGATTGCCGACTGAACTACCTTGAATACCGGCTCCGAAGCTGCCTGGGGGGCAAACTTCAGAATTGCCAGAGCCTCATTCGCTTGCTTACCACGAACAAGGTTGACGACGCGCCGGGCCTTCATAGGCGTTACGCGGATGTGACGCGCAATTGCCTTGGCTTCCATTGCTTTCCTTCTCTCGTCTTTGACGTAAGTGCAGGCGCCTAGCGGCGCTTGCCCTTACGGTCGTCCTTGACATGGCCGCGGAATGTCCGCGTGGGAGCGAATTCGCCGAGCTTGTGCCCGACCATCGACTCAGTGACAAACACGGGGATGTGCTTGCGTCCGTCGTGTACGGCGATCGTGTGGCCGAGCATGTCGGGGACGATCATCGAACGGCGGGACCAGGTCTTGATGACGTTCTTGGTGCCCTTTTCGTTTTCCCTGGCTACCTTTACAAAGAGGTGCTGGTCAACGAAAGGACCTTTTTTCAGGCTGCGTGGCATGTGTCCAGGCTCCTATCGCTTGTTCTTGCCAGTACGACGGCGACGAACAATAAGCTTGTCGCTCTCTTTGTTGGGACGGCGGGTGCGGCCTTCGCGCTTACCGTTCGGGTTGACGGGGTGACGTCCACCGGACGTCTTACCCTCGCCACCACCGTGGGGGTGGTCAACCGGGTTCATGGCGACACCACGGACGGTCGGGCGAACGCCCTTCCACCGCATACGGCCGGCCTTGCCCCAGTTGATGTTCGACTGCTCGGCGTTGCCGACCTCGCCGACGGTTGCGCGGCAGCGCACGTCAACGTTGCGGATTTCGCCGGAAGGCAGACGCAGCTGGGCGAAACGGCCTTCCTTTGCAACGAGCTGGATCGATGCGCCGGCGGAGCGGCCCATCTTGGCGCCGCCACCCGGACGCAGTTCGACTGCGTGGATTACGGTACCGACCGGGATGTTGCGCAGCGGAAGGTTGTTGCCGGGCTTGATGTCAGCGTCGGCGCCGGCCTCTACGAAGTCGCCCTGGGACAGCTTGTTCGGGGCGATGATGTAACGCTTGGTGCCATCAACGTAGTGCAGGAGGGCGATCCGAGCCGTGCGGTTCGGGTCGTACTCGATTTCGGCAACGCGGGCGTTGACGCCGTCCTTGTCGTGGCGACGGAAGTCGATCAGACGGTACTGGCGCTTGTGTCCACCACCCTTGTGACGGGTCGTGATCTTACCGGAGTTGTTACGGCCACCCTTTTTCGGGAGGGGACGTACCAACGACTTTTCCGGCGTCGACCGCGTGATTTCAGTGAAGTCCGCTACGCTCGAGCCGCGACGGCCCGGGGTAGTCGGCTTGTATTTACGGATTCCCATAATTTATTTCCTCGTTAAAGTGGTCTCCGCTACGAAAGCGGACCGCCGAAGATGTCGATAGTGCCTTCTTTGAGGCTCACAATTGCACGCTTGGTGTTCTTGCGGGTACCCCAGCCGAATTTGGTGCGCTTGCGCTTACCGGCACGGTTGATGGTGTTGATCGATTCGACCTTGACGGAGAAAATCTTCTCCACGGCCAGCTTGATCTCGGTCTTGTTCGAGCGGGGGTCCACCAGGAAGGTGTACTTGCCCTCGTCGATCAGGCCGTAGCTCTTTTCCGAGACAACGGGTGCAAGCACGACGTCGCGCGGGTCTTTGATGGTGGCTGCACTCACTTGGCATCCTCCTCGTTCTTTGCAACCTTGTCAGCAACGAATGCTTCGTAGGCAGCCTTGGTGAAGACTACGTCGTCGGAAACGAGAACGTCGTAGGTGTTCAGCTGGTCTGCGTACAGAACGTGAACTTCCTCGAGGTTGCGCACGGACAGTGCAGCAACATCGTTGGCGCGCTCAATGACAACGAGCAGGTTCTTGCGCTCGGAAACTCCGCGCAGGGTTGCCAGTGCTTCCTTGGAGGACGGCGTGGAGCCGGCAACCAGGTCAGCAACGACGTGGACGCGGCCGTTGCGGGCGCGGTCCGAGAGTGCGCCGCGCAGTGCAGCAGCAATCATCTTCTTGGGGGTGCGCTGGCTGTAGTCACGCGGCGTGGGGCCGTGGACAACGCCACCACCGGTCATGTGAGGAGCACGGATGGAACCCTGACGGGCGCGGCCGGTGCCCTTCTGCTTGAACGGCTTGCGACCTGCACCGGAAACCTCGGCGCGGGTCTTGGTCTTGTGGGTACCCTGGCGAGCAGCAGCGAGCTGGGCAACGACGACCTGGTGCAGCAGCGGCACGTTGGTCTGTACGTCGAAGATCTCTGCAGGCAGGTCAACCTTGACAGTGCTAGTCATTGAACTAGGCTCCCTTCACGGCGGTGCGTACGAGTACGACCTGGCCGCGGGCGCCGGGAACGGCGCCCTTGATCAGGAGCAGCGACTTCTCGACGTCAACCGCGTGGACCGTGAGGTTCAGCGTGGTGTGACGAACGGCGCCCATGCGGCCGGCCATTTTCATGCCCTTGAAGACGCGGCTCGGGGTGGATGCGCCACCGATTGAACCGGGCTTACGGTGGTTCTTGTGGGCACCGTGGGAAGCTCCAACGCCGTGGAAGCCGTGACGCTTCATAACACCGGCGAAGCCCTTACCCTTAGTGGTGCCAACGACGTCGATCTTCTGGCCGGCTTCGAAGAGCTCTACGGAGAGCTCCTGGCCCAGCTCGTAAGAGTCAGCATCTGCAGTGCGCAGTTCTACGACGTGGCGGCGAGGCGTGACGCCTGCCTTTTCAAAGTGACCAGCCAGCGGCTTGGTGACCTTGCGGGGATCGATCTGGCCGTAGCCGATCTGAACGGCGACATAGCCATCAGTTTCTGCGTTGCGCAGCTGCGTGATGACGTTCGAGTCAGCCTGGACCACAGTGACGGGGATGAGCTTGTTGTTCTCGTCCCAGACCTGGGTCATGCCGAGCTTCGTGCCCAGCAGGCCCTTTACGTTACGGGTTGCGGTCATAGTCTCTCAGCACCTCCCTACAGCTTGATTTCGATGTTCACGTCGGCCGGCAGGTCGAGACGCATGAGCGAATCAACAGCCTTGGGCGTGGGGTCGATGATGTCGATAAGACGCTTGTGCGTGCGCATTTCGAAGTGCTCGCGGCTGTCCTTGTACTTGTGCGGAGAGCGAATAACGCAGTAAACGTTCTTCTCCGTCGGCAGCGGCACGGGGCCAACTACAGTTGCGCCTGCGCGCGTGACCGTCTCAACGATCTTCCGTGCTGAAACGTCAATGACCTCGTGGTCATATGACTTCAGCCGGATGCGGATTTTTTGTCCCGCCATGTCGCCTGACTCTCTTTCAGTCTGTGCTTCCCCTGATTAGGGCTGCCCTGTTCACTTACTAGTTGTATGGCTGCCGAAGCATTTGAAGTCGTGACTACCACCCGCCGCACAAGCTGAATCCGGAAAGATCCGGGTTCCTCAACCTGCCGACGCAACCGACCCCCGCGGTCGGGCGTGTCGCATGTTTTCACACGTACGCGTCCGCAATTCCATGGGGAGTGGGTTATGTTTGGTCTCTCACTTGGACCCTGGCATCCGGCATTATCCGGATCGGGACGCGAAAGAGCGCTTGAACAACTCATCTAGTATGCCGGAATTTGCGGGCAGAAGCGAATCAGCCCTCTGCACGGCGGTGCAATCACTGCCGGAGGGCCATTGTCCTGAATCGCCGTCGAATGGATGATAGGGGCATGACTGTGCAGGACTCTGTAGCAGTTCAGGCCCTCGCCGCACGCCTGAGCCCGGGATTCACCCTTGGTGTTTCCTCCGCGGCCTTCCAGATCGAGGGCAGCCTTGCCGCCGGCGGCCGCGGACCCTCCGGCTGGGACGCCTTTGCCGAAAAGCCCGGCAACATCCTGCACGGGCACTCCCCCGCCGTGGCCTGCGACCACTACAACCGCGCCGAGGAAGACATCGAACTGATGCGCGATCTCGGGATCGATTCCTACCGCTTTTCGATCTCGTGGCCGCGGGTCCAGCCCGAGGGCAGCGGCCGCTTCAATGCGGCCGGGCTGGACTTCTACGACCGCCTGATCGACCGGCTCCTCACCGCCGGCATCTCCCCCATGGCCACTCTCTACCACTGGGATACGCCGCTGCCCCTCGAGCACCGGGGCGGCTGGATGAACCGTTCGACGGCGGAACGGTTCGCCGAGTACAGCGCGGCCGCCGGCAAGCGGTTCGGCGACCGCGTGGCGCAGTGGGTGACGCTGAACGAGCCCGCCTCGGTTACCCTGAACGGCTACGCCCTGGGCGTCCACGCGCCCGGCCGAGGCCTGCTCTTCGATGCCCTGCCGTCGGTGCGGCATCAGCTCCTGGGGCACGGGCTGGCGGTTCAGGCGCTGCGCGCGGAGGGCGTCGCCGGCGCCATCGGGGTCACGAACCTGCATTCCCCCGTCCGGCCTGCTTCCGGTTCGCCAACAGACAGGATGCTGGCCAGGGTGTTCGACTTCGTGCTGAACCGGCTCTACGCTGACCCGATCCTCCTGGGCCGCTTTCCCCGGCTGCCGCTGATCGCCCGGCCGTGGTTCCGTTCAATGCGGAGCATCAGCGACGCGGACCTGGCCACGATCCACCAGCCGCTGGATTTCTACGGCCTGAACTATTACTACCCCGTGAAGGTGGCCACGGGACGCGGCGTCGACAGCCCCTCGGCAACCGCGGAGGCGATGCTGAAAGTCCCGTTCCACATGGCCGCGTTCCCGGAGTATGAACGCACAGGATTCGGCTGGCCGGTCGCTCCGGACCATCTGGGGATCCTGCTCCGGGAGCTGAAGGACCGGTACGGGTCCTCGCTGCCGCCGCTCTACATCACCGAGAGCGGGGCGAGCTTCCCCGAACCGGACCACGTCACCGGCCCCATTCCCGATGCCGGCCGGATCAGCTACCTCGCCGCACACCTCAGCCAGGCGGTGGAGGCGACCTCCCCCGGGGGCGTGGCCCACGACGTCGAACTGCTCGGCTATTACGTCTGGACGCTGATGGACAACTTCGAATGGGCGGCCGGCTACTCGCAGCGCTTCGGCCTGGTGCACGTCGATTTCACGAGCCTCAAGCGCACGCCGAAAGACTCGTACTACTGGTACCAGGCCCTCGCGCGGGCACGCCGGGCCTGAGCCCCGCCCGGCCGCTGCTACTGGTTGCGGTTGGACCTATTGATGCGCTTGGCGCGCTCGATCTCCTGGCGGAAGTGCCTCTTCGCCCAAAAGAACGCGACGACGACCGCGGCGGCGATCAACAGAAAAATGAACCAGCCCATGGTGAGCTCCCTTCCCTTCCTGCAAAGGTATCAGGAACTTAAAAGGAACAGCCCCGCTGCAAGTGCAGCGGGGCTGTTCCCGATCCTCTTCTCAGCTGCCAGACGGCTGGCTGATCAGGGGCAAAGCATCAGATCGGCAAGTAATTACTTGATGATCTTGGTGACGCGTCCTGAACCAACGGTGCGGCCGCCTTCGCGGATAGCGAAGCCGAGGCCCTCTTCCATTGCGATCGGCTGGATGAGCGCAACGGTCATCTCAGTGTTGTCGCCGGGCATAACCATTTCCGTGCCTTCCGGCAGGGTGATAACGCCGGTTACGTCCGTGGTGCGGAAGTAGAACTGCGGGCGGTAGTTGGAGTAGAACGGGTTGTGACGTCCGCCTTCGTCCTTGGAGAGGATGTAGACGTTAGCCTCGAAGTCGGTGTGCGGGGTGATGGAACCCGGCTTGACGACAACCTGGCCACGCTCGACATCGTCGCGCTTCAGACCGCGGAGCAGGAGGCCACAGTTCTCGCCGGCCCATGCTTCGTCGAGCTGCTTGTGGAACATCTCGATACCGGTAACCGTGGTCTTCTGGACCGGGCGGATGCCGACGATCTCGACCTCGGAGTTGATGGCGAGGGTTCCACGCTCGGCGCGGCCCGTAACAACGGTGCCACGGCCGGTGATCGTGAAGACATCTTCGATCGGCATCAGGAAGGGCTTGTCACGGTCACGTACGGGGTCCGGAACGGACTCGTCGACAGCAGCCATGAGGTCCTCAACGGACTTGACCCAGACGGGGTCGCCTTCGAGGGCCTTCAGGCCGGAAACACGAACAACCGGAGCCTCGTCGCCATCGAAGCCCTGCGAGCTGAGCAGCTCGCGAACTTCCATTTCAACGAGGTCGAGGAGCTCTTCGTCGTCAACCATGTCAGCCTTGTTCAGCGCGACCAGCAGGTAGGGAACGCCAACCTGGCGGGCGAGCAGAACGTGCTCGCGGGTCTGAGCCATCGGGCCGTCAGTGGCGGCAACCACGAGGATTGCACCGTCCATCTGAGCAGCGCCGGTGATCATGTTCTTGATGTAGTCAGCGTGACCCGGAGCGTCTACGTGTGCGTAGTGGCGCTTCTCGGTCTGGTACTCAACGTGGGAGATGTTGATGGTAATGCCGCGCTGACGCTCTTCGGGAGCAGAGTCAATCGACGCGAAGTCACGCTTCTCGTTGAGAGTCGGGTACTTGTCGTACAGCACCTTGGAAATGGCGGCCGTCAGCGTCGTCTTACCGTGGTCAACGTGACCAATGGTACCGATGTTAACGTGCGGCTTAGTCCGCTCGAACTTTGCCTTTGCCACAGGTTCCTCCTAGAACGTTTTCAAATTGACTTACCCTTCGGCCGCGCTTGTCGCGGCAGAAACTCCAGTAAGTCTACTTGGGGGGCTTTGGATTGATGAAATTGCAGATTCAGGTACTAATGCTAGTGCCTAGAGCCTGTTCGTGCAGGCGGCCGAACTCCGGCCTGGCCGGACTACAGCTGACCGGAGTCCGGCCACTTGCACCAGATGTGTCTCCGCTGGCGGAGACGCACCCGAGTTTCTTGTTGCTGCGAGGCGTCTAGAAGACTACTCGCCGCGGTTCTTCTGGATGATCTCGTCGGCGACTGCCTTCGGGACCTCGGCGTAGCTGTTGAACGTCATGGAGTACACAGCGCGGCCCTGGGTCTTCGAGCGCAGGTCACCGATGTAGCCGAACATGCCGGACAGCGGGACGTGTGCGCGAATAACCTTGACGCCCTGGGCATCTTCCATGGACTGCATCTGGCCACGGCGGGAGTTGAGGTCACCGATAACTTCACCCATGTATTCCTCAGGGGTGCGGACCTCGACATCCATCAGCGGTTCGAGCAGGACAGGGTTCGCCTTGCGTGCGGCTTCCTTGAAAGCCATACGGCCGGCGATCTTGAACGCCATTTCCGAGGAGTCAACATCGTGGTACGCGCCGTCAATCAGCGTCGCCTTGATGCCGACAACCGGGTAACCGGCCAGGACGCCGTCGTTAAGCGCATCCTGGATGCCGGCGTCGACCGACGGGATGTACTCGCGCGGAACGCGGCCACCGGTGACCTTGTTCTCGAACTCGTACAGCTCGCCACCTGAGGTGTCCAGCGGCTCGATCGCGATCTGGATCTTTGCGAACTGGCCGGAACCACCGGTCTGCTTCTTGTGCGTGTAGTCGTGACGCTCTACAGCACGCTTGATGGTTTCGCGGTAAGCAACCTGCGGCTTGCCAACGTTTGCCTCGACCTTGAATTCGCGGCGCATGCGGTCCACCAGGATGTCCAGGTGGAGCTCGCCCATGCCGGCGATGATGGTCTGGCCGGTGTCCTCGTTGAGGGAGACCTGGAAGGTCGGGTCCTCAGCGGAGAGCTTCTGGATGGCCGTGGAGAGCTTCTCCTGGTCACCCTTCGTGTTCGGCTCGATCGCAACCGAGATCACGGGCTCCGGGAAGCTCATGGACTCGAGGACAATCTGGTTGGCCGGATCGCACAGGGTGTCGCCCGTGGTGGTGTCCTTGAGGCCGATCGCTGCGTAGATGTGGCCGGCGGTAGCGCCCTCGACGGGCATTTCCTTGTTGGCGTGCATCTGGAACAGCTTGCCGATGCGCTCCTTCTTGCCCTTGGTGGAGTTGACCACCTGCGAGCCTGCTTCCACGTGACCGGAGTACACGCGGACGAAGGTCAGCTGGCCGAAGAAGGGGTGCGCGGCGATCTTGAACGCCAGTGCGGAGAAGGGCTCTTCAGAGGAGGGCTTACGGGTAAGCTCCTTCTCTTCGTCGCGGGGATCGTGACCGATCATCGGCGGGACGTCGAGCGGGTTCGGCAGGTAGTCCACCACAGCGTCGAGCATGGGCTGAACGCCGCGGTTCTTGAATGCAGAACCACAGAAGACCGGGTAGATCTCAGAGTTGATCGTCATCTTGCGGATGCCGGCCTTGAGCTCATCGATGCTGATCTCTTCGCCCTCAAGGTACTTCTCCATGAGTTCCTCGGAGGACTCGGCAACGGTCTCAATGAGCGTTGCGCGGTACTCTTCGGCCTTCGCCTGGAGGTCAGCCGGGATCTCGCGGATCTCGTACTTGGCACCCATGGTGACGTCACCCTTGGCGTCGCCGGGCCAGACCAGCGAACGCATGTAAAGGAGGTCGACGACGCCGATGAAGTCGTTCTCGGCGCCGATCGGCAGCTGCATGACGAGCGGCTTGGCACCGAGGCGGCTGATGATGGTGTCGACGGTGAAGTAGAAGTCAGCGCCGAGCTTGTCCATCTTGTTGACGAAGCAGATGCGCGGAACGTTGTACTTGTCAGCCTGGCGCCAAACAGTCTCGGACTGCGGCTCCACGCCTTCCTTGCCGTCGAACACGGCGACTGCGCCGTCGAGGACGCGCAGGGAGCGCTCAACCTCGACCGTGAAGTCCACGTGGCCGGGGGTGTCGATGATGTTGATCTGGTTGTTTTCCCAGAAGCAGGTCACGGCGGCAGACGTGATGGTGATGCCGCGTTCCTTTTCCTGTTCCATCCAGTCAGTCGTCGAAGCGCCGTCGTGCGTTTCGCCGATCTTGTGGTTCACACCCGTGTAGAAGAGGATGCGCTCGGTAGTAGTGGTCTTGCCGGCATCGATGTGGGCCATGATGCCGATATTGCGGACCTTGCTAAGGTCGGTAAGCACGTCCTGTGCCACGGTGTCTCCCTTTCGGATGGACTGCACGTTCGCCGCCGGCTCAGTCGAGCCGGCGGCGTCCGGGAAGTATTACCAGCGGTAGTGTGCGAAGGCCTTGTTGGACTCGGCCATCTTGTGGGTGTCTTCGCGACGCTTCACAGCGGCACCGAGACCGTTCGAGGCATCCAGGATTTCGTTCTGGAGGCGCTCGGTCATGGTCTTTTCGCGGCGGGCCTTGGAGTAGCCAACCAGCCAGCGGAGGGCGAGGGCCGTGGAACGGCCCGGCTTGACCTCAACGGGAACCTGGTAGGTGGCGCCACCAACACGGCGGGAGCGGACCTCAAGCGAAGGCTTGACGTTCTCCATGGCCTTCTTGAGGGCAGCAACGGGGTCGCCGCCGGACTTGGCGCGAGCACCCTCGAGTGCACCGTAAACGATGCGCTCTGCGGTGGACTTCTTGCCGTCAACCAGCACCTTGTTGATGAGCTGGGTGACCAGCGGGGAGCCGTAAACGGGATCTAGAACTAGCGGCCGCTTGGGGGCCGGACCCTTGCGAGGCATATTACTTCTTCTCCATCTTTGCGCCGTAGCGGCTGCGAGCCTGCTTACGGTTCTTGACACCCTGGGTATCGAGGGCGCCACGGACGATCTTGTAGCGGACACCCGGAAGGTCCTTCACGCGGCCGCCGCGGACGAGCACAATGGAGTGCTCCTGCAGGTTGTGGCCCACACCGGGGATGTATGCGGTGACTTCAATGCCGCCGTTGAGGCGTACGCGAGCAACCTTACGCAGAGCCGAGTTCGGCTTCTTCGGGGTCGTCGTGTAAACGCGGGTGCAAACACCGCGGCGCATCGGGCTGCCGTTAAGCGCGGGAGCCTTGGTCTTTTTGACCTTAGGCGTGCGGCCCTTGCGGACCAGCTGGTTAATCGTAGGCACTCTCGTGTTCTCCGTTTTATCCGGAGCGGCCGTTGGCGGCCGCTCTCTTGTCGCTGCGCCTCGCCGCCCGAGCTTTGAAGTTCTCTCCAGAGCAGCTGAGGCGAAGCCTTAATAGTCGGACCGCACGCCGGGGTCCAAGGACTTTCGACCCGAACTGCCCCTAGGCATGCGAAAATGTGGCATACGTTGCACAAGAACCCTGCAAACCGGAAACGTCGTCCTGGTTGAACCTTTCAGCTGCAAGCTGTCTGGCTCAAACCGGCGCACTCATCCACTGCCACAATAACAATTAGTCTCAAGTCTAACACGGACGGGTCCCAGCCCTTAATCGGCGGGGTTTTACCACTGGAAAGGCCCCGCCCCCACCGAGGTGGGAACGGGGCCTGTCAGTCACTCAGCTCAGCGGAAGTCGCTGCCGAGATCGTAGTCATCCAGCGGGATGGCGTGGAACTCGGGAGCTCCGTCGCCGCCCAGCGAGTCGTAGGAGAAGTCACTGAATGCGCTGGGGCCGGTGAACAGGTTGGCCTTTGCTTCTTCAGTGGGTTCCACGGTGACCTCGGTGTAGCGCGGGAGACCCGTGCCGGCCGGGATGAGCTTACCGATGATGACGTTTTCCTTGAGGCCGAGCAGCGGATCGCTCTTGCCTTCCATGGCCGCCTGCGTCAGGACGCGGGTGGTCTCCTGGAAGGAAGCTGCGGACAGCCAGGACTCGGTCGCCAGGGACGCCTTGGTGATGCCCATGAGCTCGGGACGCCCGGATGCCGGCGTCTTGCCCTCGGACACAACGCGGCGGTTGGCCTCTTCGAAACGGCTGCGTTCGGCGAGCTCGCCGGGCAGCAGATCCGATTCGCCGGACTCGATGACCGTGACGCGGCGCAGCATCTGGCGGACGATAACCTCGACGTGCTTGTCGTGGATACCGATGCCCTGGCTGCGGTACACGCCCTGGACTTCGTCCACCAGGAACTTCTGCGCGGCACGGGGACCCATGATGCGCAGCACCTGCTTGGGGTCGACCGGGCCGTTGATGAGCTTCTGGCCAACGCTGACGTGATCGCCGTCTTCGATGAGAAGACGTGAACGGCGCAGCACCGGGTAGGCGATCTCTTCAGATCCGTCATCCGGGGTGATGACCAGGCGCATCTGGCGCTCGGACTCTTCGATGGTGATGCGGCCGGCTGCTTCAGCAATCGGTGCGACACCCTTCGGAGTACGGGCTTCGAAGAGCTCCTGGATACGGGGCAGACCCTGGGTGATGTCGTCGCCACCGCTGGCGGAAACAGCACCACCGGTGTGGAACGTACGCATGGTCAGCTGGGTACCCGGCTCACCGATGGACTGCGCGGCAATGATGCCCACGGCCTCACCGATGTCGACGGTCTTGCCAGTGGCCAGCGAACGGCCGTAGCACAGGGCGCAGGTGCCGACGCTGGACTCACAGGTGAGTACGGAGCGGACCTTGACCTCGGTGATGCCGGCTGCGAACAGTTCGGCAATGACGACGTCGCCGCAGTCGGTGCCGGCAGCTGCCAGGACCTTGCCCTTGGAGTCGACGACGTCGACGGCCAGGGTGCGGGCGTAGGCGCTGTTCTCGACGTTCTCGTCCAGGACGAGGACGCCGTTGGCGTCGGCCACCGCGATGGCGGTCATCAGGCCGCGCTCGGTACCGCAGTCCTCTTCGCGGACAATGACGTCCTGCGACACGTCCACCAGACGACGGGTCAGGTAACCCGAGTTGGCGGTACGCAGGGCGGTGTCAGCCAGACCCTTACGGGCACCGTGCGTGGCGATGAAGTATTCCAGCACCGAGAGGCCCTCGCGGTAGGAGGACTTGATCGGACGCGGGATGATTTCACCCTTAGGGTTGGCCACCAGGCCACGGATACCCGCGATCTGACGGACCTGCATCCAGTTACCACGTGCGCCCGAGGACACCATGCGGTTGATCGTGTTCATCGGAGACAGGCTGTCACGCATCGCCTGGGCGATCTCGTTCGTTGCCTTGTTCCAGATCTCGATCAGTTCCTGGCGACGCTCGTCGTCGTCGATCAGTCCCTTGTCGTACTGGCCCTGGATCTTGGCGGCCATGGTCTCGTAACCGGCGAGGATCCGCGGCTTGTCCGTGGGCACCTCGATGTCGGAGATGGCAACGGTCACGCCGGAGCGGGTGGCCCAGTAGAAACCGGCATCCTTCAGGTTGTCCAGCGTTGCCGCCGTGATCACCTTCGGGTAGCGCTCGGCGAGGTCGTTGACGATCCGGGACAGCTCGCCCTTGTCGGCAACATCCTCAACCCACGGGTAATCCGCGGGCAGCGTCTGGTTGAAGATGACCTGGCCGAGGGAGGTCTCGACCAGTGCCATCTGACCGGGCTCCCAGCCCTCCGGGACTTCCCAGCCGGCGTAAGGCACGAAGCCCTCGAGCCGGATCTTGACCTTGGAGTTCAGGTGCAGCTCGTGAAGGTCGTAGGCCATGATGGCTTCCGCGACCGAGGAGAAGATCCGGCCTTCGCCAGCTGAACCGACACGCTTGGTGGTCAGGTGGTAGAGACCGATGATCATATCCTGCGACGGCAGGGTCACCGGGCGGCCGTCAGACGGCTTCAGGATGTTGTTCGAGGAGAGCATCAGGATGCGGGCCTCGGCCTGGGCCTCGGGGCTCAGCGGCAGGTGGACTGCCATCTGGTCGCCGTCGAAGTCGGCGTTGAAAGCGCCACAAACCAGCGGGTGCAGCTGGATTGCCTTGCCTTCAACAAGCTGCGGCTCGAACGCCTGGATGCCGAGACGGTGCAGGGTAGGTGCACGGTTCAGCAGCACGGGGTGCTCGGTGATGATCTCTTCGAGGACGTCCCAGACCTGCGGACGGTAACGCTCCACCATGCGCTTGGCCGACTTGATGTTCTGGGCGTGGTTGAGGTCCACCAGGCGCTTCATCACGAACGGCTTGAAGAGCTCCAGGGCCATCTGCTTGGGCAGACCACACTGGTGCAGCTTCAGCTGCGGGCCGACGACGATGACCGAACGGCCGGAGTAGTCGACGCGCTTGCCGAGGAGGTTCTGGCGGAAACGGCCCTGCTTGCCCTTGAGCATGTCGCTCAGGGACTTCAGCGGACGGTTGCCCGGTCCGGTGACCGGACGGCCGCGGCGGCCGTTGTCGAAGAGGCTGTCAACAGCTTCCTGAAGCATGCGCTTCTCGTTGTTGACGATGATCTCCGGAGCACCGAGGTCAAGCAGGCGCTTGAGGCGGTTGTTGCGGTTGATCACGCGGCGGTAGAGGTCGTTGAGGTCGGAGGTCGCGAAGCGGCCACCGTCCAGCTGGACCATCGGGCGCAGTTCCGGCGGGATCACCGGGACGGCGTCCAGCACCATGCCGAGCGGGCTGTTGTTGGTCGTCAGGAACGCGTTGACCACCTTGAGCCGCTTCAGGGCACGGGTCTTGCGCTGGCCCTTGCCGTTGGCGATGATGTCGCGCAGCATGTCCGACTCGGCCTGCATGTCGAAGTTCTCAAGACGCTTCTTGATGGCCTCGGCACCCATGGAGCCTTCGAAGTACATGCCGTAGCGGTCGCGCAGTTCGCGGTACAGGCCTTCGTCACCTTCGAGGTCGGCGACCTTGAGGTTCTTGAAGCGGTCCCAGACCTGCTCGAGGCGCTCGATTTCGGCGTCGGCACGCTTGCGTACGTTCGCCATCTGGCGGTCAGCGGAGTCGCGGGCCTTCTTCTTGTCGGCAGCCTTCGCGCCTTCGCCTTCGAGACGGGCAAGCTCGTTCTCAAGGTCGCGGGCGATCGTGGCGATGTCCGAGTCGCGGTTGTCGATCAGCTGCTTCTTCTCGATGTCGTGCTCAACCTGGAGGTTGGGCAGTTCTTCGTGGCGGCTGTCGGCGTCGACGCTCGTGATCATGTAGGCGGCGAAGTAGATGACCTTTTCGAGGTCCTTCGGTGCCAGGTCAAGGAGGTAGCCCAGGCGGGAGGGAACACCCTTGAAGTACCAGATGTGCGTGACCGGGGCGGCGAGTTCGATGTGGCCCATGCGCTCACGGCGGACCTTCGCACGGGTGACCTCAACGCCACACCGCTCGCAGATGATGCCCTTGAAGCGCACGCGCTTGTACTTACCGCAGTAGCATTCCCAGTCGCGGGACGGGCCGAAGATCTTCTCGCAGAAGAGGCCGTCCTTCTCGGGCTTGAGCGTGCGGTAGTTGATGGTTTCCGGCTTCTTAACCTCGCCGTACGACCAGCCACGGATGTCTTCCGCGGTGGCGAGGCCGATCTGCATGAGGCCGAAGGAGGATTCGCTGGACATATGGTCCCTGTTCTCTCTTGTTCTCTAAATTCTGAAGTCTTGGGTTACGGGAAGAGGGAGGTGGCTTACGACGGCGAGTGCGAACCCGCCGTCGTAAACCCCCTGCTAAACCTCTTCTACGGAACTGGGCTCTGCACGAGACAGATCGATGCCCAGTTCTTCCGCAGCCGTGAAGACTGCGTCATCAGAGTCACGCATTTCAATTGTGGTTCCGTCCGTGGAAAGCACTTCCACGTTCAGGCACAGCGACTGCATTTCCTTGATCAAGACCTTGAAGGACTCAGGAACGCCCGGCTCGGGGATGTTCTCGCCCTTGACGATGGCTTCGTAGACCTTCACACGACCGTGGATATCATCCGACTTGATCGTCAGCAGTTCCTGGAGCGTGTACGCGGCGCCGTAAGCTTCGAGCGCCCACACTTCCATTTCACCGAAGCGCTGGCCACCGAACTGTGCCTTACCACCCAGCGGCTGCTGCGTGATCATGGAGTACGGGCCGGTGGAGCGGGCGTGGATCTTGTCGTCCACCAGGTGGTGGAGCTTCAAGATGTACATGTAGCCGACCGAGATCGGATCCGGGAACGGCTCGCCGGAGCGGCCGTCGAACAGACGGGTCTTGCCGGAAGAGTTGATCAGGCGGTCGCCGTCGCGGGTGACGTTGGTGGAATCGAGCAGGCCCGTGATTTCCTCTTCACGCGCACCGTCGAAGACCGGCGTCGCCACAGTGGTCTGGCCACTCTCGCGCGGCAGGTTCGGCAGCTGCTTGACCCACTCGGGCTCGCCCTCGATCTTCCAGCCGGTCTTGGCAACCCAGCCGAGGTGCGTTTCCAGCACCTGGCCGACGTTCATGCGGCCCGGAACACCCAGCGGGTTCAGGACGATATCAACGGGGGTGCCGTCGGCAAGGAAGGGCATGTCCTCGATCGGAAGGATCTTGGAGATAACACCCTTGTTGCCGTGGCGGCCGGCGAGCTTGTCGCCGTCGGTGATCTTGCGCTTGGCAGCGACGTAGACGCGCACCAGCTGGTTGACGCCCGGGGGCAGCTCGTCGTCGTTGTCGCGGTCGAAGACGCGGACACCGATCACGGTGCCGGACTCGCCGTGCGGCACCTTCAGGGAGGTGTCGCGCACTTCGCGGGACTTCTCACCGAAGATGGCGCGCAGCAGGCGCTCTTCCGGGGTCAGCTCGGTCTCGCCCTTGGGGGTGACCTTACCGACCAGGATGTCGCCGGCCTCAACCTCGGCACCGATGTGGATGATGCCGCGCTCGTCCAGGCCTGCCAGGACTTCCTCAGACACGTTCGGGATGTCACGGGTGATTTCCTCGGCACCAAGCTTGGTGTCGCGGGCATCGATCTCGTGCTCCTCGATGTGGATCGAGGACAGGACGTCCTCGGCCACGATGCGTTGGGAGAGGATGATGGCATCCTCGAAGTTGTGGCCTTCCCAGGACATGAATGCCACGAGCAGGTTCTTACCGAGGGCGAGCTCGCCCTGGTCCGTTGCCGGGCCGTCAGCGATGATGCCGCCGACCTCCAGGCGCTGGCCTTCGCTTACCAGGACACGGTGGTTGTAGCAGTTGCCCTGGTTGGAACGGGCGAACTTGTTGATGCGGTAGTTGGTTTCCGTACCGTCGTCGTTGAGCATGATGACCAGCTCAGCGGAGACCTCGGTAACCACACCGGCCTTCTTGGCGATGACAACGTCACCGGCGTCGACGGCTGCGGCGCGCTCCATGCCGGTACCGACGAACGGTGCCTCGGAACGGACCAGCGGCACGGCCTGGCGCTGCATGTTGGCACCCATGAGTGCACGGTTGGCATCGTCATGCTCGAGGAACGGGATCAGGGCGGTAGCCACGGACACCATCTGGCGCGGGGAAACGTCCATGAACTCGACGTCGGCGGCGGGAACCAGCACAGGCTCGCCTCCACCACCGCGGGCACGGACCAGGACGGTCTCTTCCGCGAAACGCTTGTTCTCGTCGAGCGGTGCGTTGGCCTGTGCGATCAGGACCTCGGCTTCGTCGTCGGCCGTGAGGTACTTGACCTCATCGGAGACGACACCCTCGGCGACAAGGCGGTACGGGGTTTCGATGAAACCGAACGGGTTGATGCGTCCGTAGGAAGCCAGCGAACCGATCAGACCAATGTTCGGGCCTTCAGGAGTTTCGATGGGGCACATACGTCCGTAGTGGGACGGGTGCACGTCACGAACTTCCATGCCGGCACGGTCACGGGACAGACCACCCGGGCCAAGCGCGGACAGGCGGCGCTTGTGGGTCAGACCCGAGAGCGGGTTGTTCTGGTCCATGAACTGGGACAGCTGGGAAGTTCCGAAGAACTCCTTGATGGCTGCCACGACGGGACGGATGTTGATCAGGGTCTGCGGCGTGATGGCCTCGACGTCCTGGGTCGTCATGCGTTCGCGGACAACGCGCTCCATGCGGGACAGGCCGGTGCGGACCTGGTTCTCGATGAGCTCGCCGACGGCGCGGATGCGGCGGTTGCCGAAGTGGTCGATGTCATCGATCTCGACGCGGAGCTCGTGGTCCTGGCCGTCGCGCTTGCCCATGAGGGTCTTCTCGCCGGCGTGCAGCGCAACCAGGAACTTGATCATGGCCACGATGTCTTCAACGTGCAGGACCGAAGCTTCCTTGTCGCCAAGGGAGCGGTCGATGCCAAGCTTGCGGTTGATCTTGTAACGGCCGACCTTGGCCAGATCGTAGCGCTTGGAGTTGAAGTACAGGTTGTCCAGCAGGGACTGGGCAGCCTCAACCGTGGGCGGCTCGCCCGGTCGCAGCTTCCGGTAGATGTCCAGCAACGCGTCTTCGCGGGTCTCGGTGGCGTCCTTCTCCAGCGTGGCGCGCATGGAGTCGTACTGGCCGAATTCCTCGAGGATCTGGCCTTCGGTCCAGCCGAGGGCCTTCAGCAGCACGGTGACGGACTGCTTGCGCTTGCGGTCAAGACGGACGCCGACCTGGTCGCGCTTGTCGATTTCGAGCTCGAACCAGGCGCCGCGGGAGGGGATGATCTTCGCGGTGAAGATGTCCTTGTCGCTGGTCTTGTCGGCGGTGCGCTCAAAGTAGGCGCCCGGCGAGCGGACCAGCTGGGAGACGACGACACGCTCGGTGCCGTTGACGACGAAGGTGCCCTTCTCGGTCATCAGCGGGAAGTCACCCATGAACACGGTCTGCTGCTTGATTTCGCCCGTGTTGTTGTTCATGAACTCGGCCTTGACGTACAACGGAGCCGAGTACGTTGCGTCCCGGTCCTTGCACTCAGCCATGGTGTATTTGGGGTCAGCGAACTCCGGCTCGGAGAAGCTCAGGGACATGGTGCCCTGGAAGTCTTCGATCGGGGAGATCTCTTCGAAGATGTCGGACAGACCCGAGGAGGTGGCGACGCTGAGGTCGCCTTCTTCGACGGCCTTCGCAACGCGCGCCTGCCAGCGTTCGTTCCCGACCAGCCAGTCAAAGCTGTCGGTTTGCAGGGCGAGCAGATTCGGAACATCAAGGGGTTCGTGAATCTTTGCGAATGAGAGCCGGCGGGTTGCACCGTCGGTGCTGTCGGCATTGATAGCGGTAGCGTTGTTTACATTAGAGGTGCTCGAGGCGACCAAGAGGGATCCTTCCACAGACCTTCAGGCGTTGTCAGATCTCCCCCGTTATGCACTCTGCAGAATGACTCCGCAGCGCTACCAGTCCGGTTCCGCTATATGACCCGGGACCCGCGCTGTCCATAGCTGGTGCACGTGGTAGACGGCACATTGATGGAACAGCTGTCAGGCTAAGCCCACCGCTATATGAAGGCTGAAGGTAAACAGGGAAGACGCAAATATCTACGATACGGCAAAGCAACCTACTTGTCTACCCCACTTCCGGCGGGATTGCAAGCACGAAGTTTGGCGGAATTTCCACTGACTCCTGGCGGCGACCGTGTCCGCCCTGCCGAATGGATAGGTGACGGGGCTCACGATAACGTAGACATAAGTCGAAAGAAGATCGGAAGAAAACACCATGAGCAATCCTGCAGACAACAACGATGTTGTCATTCTCGCCGCAGCCCGCACCCCCCAGGGGCGCCTGAACGGGCAGCTGGCCAGCTTCACCGCCGTCGAGCTCGGCACCCACGCCATCCGCGCGGCCCTGGCCGCCAGCGGCGTCAAGGCCGACCAGGTGGACAGCGTGATCATCGGCCAGGTCCTGCAGGCCGGCGCGGGCCAGAACCCTGCCCGCCAGAGCGCCATCGGCGCCGGCATCGGCTGGAACGTGCCGACGGTGACCATCAACAAGGTCTGCCTCTCGGGCCTCACCGCCGTGATCGACGCCGCCCGGATGATCCGCAGCGGGGACGCCACGGTGGTGGTCGCCGGCGGCCAGGAGTCCATGACCCGCGCACCTCACGTGCTGCCCGGTTCCCGGCAGGGCTGGGCGTACGGCACGGTCCAGGCCCTGGACGTGGCCGCGCACGACGGCCTGACCGACGCCTTCGACGGGCAGTCCATGGGACTGTCGACCGAGAGCAAGAACCTGACCCTCGGCATTGACCGGGCCTCCCAGGACGAGGTGGCGGCCCAGTCGCACCAGCGTGCCGCCCGGGCCGCGAAGGACGGCGTCTTCGACGGCGAGATCGCCCCGATGAGCGTCAAGCAGCGCAAGGGCGATCCGATCGCCGTCACCTCCGACGAGGGCATCCGGCCCGACACGACCGTCGAGTCGCTGTCCGGCCTGCGCGCGGCGTTCGTCACTGACGGAACCATCACCGCCGGCAACTCCTCTCCCCTGTCCGACGGCGCTGCCGCCCTGGTGCTGAGCAGCCGGAAGTTCGCCGAGGACAACGGCCTCGAGTATCTCGCGGTGGTCGGCAAGCCGGGCCAGGTCGCCGGTCCGGACAACTCGCTGCATTCCCAGCCGTCGAACGCCATCAAGAACGCCCTGGACAAAGCCGGCTGGTCCGCCGCGGACCTCGACTTCATCGAAATCAACGAGGCTTTCGGTTCCGTCGCGGTGCAGTCCCTGAAGGACCTCAACTATCCGCTGGAGCAGTGCAACATCCATGGCGGTGCCATCGCCCTGGGCCACCCGATCGGGGCCTCCGGGGCCCGGCTGGCCCTGCACGCGGCCCACGAACTCAAGCGCCGGGGTACCGGCAAGGCGGCCGTGTCCCTGTGCGGCGGCGGCGGCCAGGGCGAAGCGCTGCTGCTGTACCGCGACTAAGACCGGTAACCGGCGGGCCGGGCGGGCCCGGACCACAGGGCGGCCGGGCGGACCGGAAACAGCCGCCAGGAGTCAGGAAGGTTTGACGCGATGCCAGAGCAGAAAACAACCAGCGGCCGCGAACGGTTCCTCGCCGACGCCGCGGCGCGGGGGCTGGACGTGGAGATCGTCGAACGCCTCGCCGCCCGCAGCCTTGAGGAGGCGGCCGGTATCCTCGGGATCCGGCCCGCGGATATCGTGAAGTCGCTCGTGGTCAAGCACAAGGACGGCAGTTTCCTGTTCGCGCTGGTCCCCGGAGACCGGCAGATTTCCTGGCCCAAGCTGCGGGCGCTGCTGGGCGTCAACAAGCTCTCGCTGCCGGCGGCGGATACGGCTTTCGAGGCCACCGGGTACGAGCGCGGGACCATCACGCCGCTCGGCAGCATCCGCCCCTGGCCCGTCTACGCCGACCAGACCATCACGGGCCGGCGGATCTCCATGGGCGCCGGGGAACATGGCTACAGCGCGTTCGTGGACGCGGATGCCCTGACGGCGGCGCTGGGCGCCGTCGTCGCCGACATCACTGAACCCAACTAGCGCGCCCGGGTTAACAACAACGCGGGGTCACTTGGAGCCCATCCCGACCGCCGGGATGGGCCGGAAGTGACCCCGCGTTGCTGTTTGACCGGGCGTCAGGCCGTAACCGTGAGGGGTGCCCCGTTGACGGTGAGGCGCCAGTTGGCCTGGCTGAACACGGCGACGTCCAAGGTCCCGCGGTCCACGACGTAGTCGATGATGCGCTGCCGGATCTCCTGCTGGCTGTTGGACAGCACGGGCGCGCTCTTCACGGCCGGGAAGTTGCCGCCCCCGCTCTGCCGGTAGTTGTTGATGGCCAGCGCGAATTCCTGCTCGAGCCGCAGCGGCTCGCCACCGTAGGTCAGCTTGACGATCCGGTCCCCTGCCGGCCGGGCGAGGTCGATCTCGTAGTTCAGCGGCGCGTCCAGGCCGTAGACAACGTCGTAGTTGTAGTCCGGCGTGCCGTTCGGTGCCGTGGCGGTCACGGCATTGGTGACGTCCTGGGCCCAGGCTGTGGTAGCGGTCACCGGTTTGAAGTACTGGGCGGACCACTCCAGGTATGCCTTGACCTGCGCGCCAGTGACCTTGACGGAGAGCAGCGTGTTGTCGAAGATGTACAGCCCTGCGACGTCGCGGATGGTGAGCGCCCCGGCCTTGACATCAACGGCGCGGGAGAAGGCCGCGGCAATGGACAGCACGGGCAGCCCGGCCGCGGGACCGTTGGCCAGCTCAGCCTTGACGGTGCTTGCCTGGACGTAGTTGATGGCGTCGATCGCTGCGGAGTCCTCCCAGCAGGCGGTGGCCGTGCTGAGCGGTGCCGTGGAGGTTCCGATGACCTCATTGACGTAGTTCACCGTGGCCTCATGCCCGGCCTGCACGGCCCGGACGACGGCGGGATCCGGGTTCACAGTCTTGGCGTCCAGCAAGTGCGAATGCGCCGACGTGACGGCCCACCGCCCCTGCACCTTGGCGAGCTCGAGGTCCATGACAGATACCCGCATGCCCCACTTGAGCGGCTCGGTCAGGAGCACCTGCTTGCCGGTGGCCTTGTTGGTGACGAAACGCTCGGGGATCTCCAGGTGGGCGTGCCCGACCAGGATGGCGTCAATGCCGGGCACTTCCTCCGCCAGCTGGGTGGAGGCGTTCTCCGGGAACGGCAGGGCGTCGCCGTAGGAAGACCCCGGAGTCGCCCCGGAATGGCTCGTGACAATGACGATGTCCGCGCCGGCGGCCTTCACCTGCGGAATGACAGCTTTGGCCTCTTCGACGATGCCGTTGAAATCGAGCCTGCCTTGGACGTTGTCGCGGTCCCAGAGGGCGCAGCCGGGCGTCACGAACCCGACCAGGCCCACCGTCACCCAGCCGTTGTCCGTCTTGACCCGCTTCAGGACGTACGGCGTGAAGGCGCGCTGGCCCGAGACGGCGTCGTGCACGTTGGCGCCCAGGAGCGGAAAGTCCAGCTGCTTCTCCCAGGTGCGCAGCAGTGGAATGCCGTAGTTGAACTCGTGGTTTCCCAGCCCCGCGGCGTCATAGCCGATCGCGTTCATGGCCAGCGCCATGGGGTGTTTCACGGTGGCGGAGATGGGCTGGATTTTGGCGAAGTAGTAGGCCAGGGGCGTGCCCTGGATGGTGTCCCCGGCGTCGATGGTCAAGGTGTTCGCCGCTCCGCGCTCGGCCCGCATTGCGTTGATCAGGGTGGCAGCCTGGGCAATCCCGATCTTGTTCCCGACGGCGTCGGCATAGGGCACGTTCTTGAAGTAGTCCCAGTTGAAGACGTTGTTGTGCAGATCTGTGGTGCCGAGCACTGTCAGCGTGAAGTGCTCCTTGCCGTCCGGCCCGCCCGTGGCCGCCCGTTCGCCAGCGGCTTGGGCTGCGGGGGCTCCCGCCAGGGCGGCTGCGGCAGCGCTGCCGCCGACGAGGGCGGCTGTGAGCATCGCGCGGCGGGAGGGTGCATCGTGTGGGTTCGGCATGGTGGGTGAACTCCTGAACGTAGGGGCCGGTGGGCACAAATCCACAGTCTAGGGGCGGCTTTAAAACTGCGACAGGGGTATCTAAAAAACTTTGCCAAATCCTTGGACGTCGTTCATCCCGGGCGACGGGAGCGCTCCAGCTAGCGTGGATTCCGGTCCGGGAACGCAGGAAACCCCGCCCACTGAGTGGACGGGGTTTCCTTTGAGCAGTGCGGACCGCGATGGATCCGAACGGCGGGTGTTACTTGAGGGTAACGCGGGCGCCAGCTTCTTCGAGCTGAGCCTTTGCCTTCTCGGCAGCTTCCTTGGTGGCGCCTTCGAGAACAGCCTTGGGTGCGCTGTCAACCAGGTCCTTGGCTTCCTTGAGGCCCAGGGAGGTGATGGCGCGAACTTCCTTGATCACTGCGATCTTCTTGTCGCCAGCAGCTTCGAGGATGACGTCGAAGTCAGTCTTCTCTTCAGCTTCTTCTGCAGCAGCGGCGGGGCCGGCAACGGCAACGGCAGCAGCAGTAACTTCGAAGGTCTCTTCGAAGAGCTTGACGAACTCGGAGAGCTCGATGATGGTCAGTTCCTTGAAAGCTTCAATGAGCTCTTCGTTGGTGAGCTTCGCCATGGTGTGGCGTCCTTCCTATAGTGGTGCGCTGCGGCCCTGAGGCTCGCTGTCGCACCGGAGTCTTATGGAGAAGAGGACTAGTTCTCTTCGGGGGCTGCGGCTTCGGCCGGTGCTTCGGCCTCGGCTGCTGCATCTGCTGCGGGAGCTTCTTCAGCGGCGGGTGCTTCGGCTGCTGCCGGTGCACCGTTCTCTTCTTCAAGCTTGAGGCGCAGTGCGTCGATGATGCGTACAGCGGCGGCAGCAGGAGCCTTGAGGATCCCTGCAACCTTGGCGAGCTGCAGCTCACGGGACTCGAGTGCTGCCAGGGCAGCAACTTCGCTGGCGTTCAGTGCCTTGCCCTCGAAGTAACCGGTCTTGATGACCAGCTGCTTGTTGGCCTTGGCAAAATCCGTCAGGCTCTTGGCAGCTGCAACTGCGTCACCCTTGATGAACGCGATTGCAGTGGGGCCGGCGAGCTGACCGTCGAATGCTTCGACACCAGCTTCCTTGGCTGCAATGGCGGTCAGGGTGTTCTTGACGACCGAGAACTTGGTTTCCTGGCCGAGAGAGACACGCAGCTGCTTGAGCTGTGCAACGGTGAGCCCGCGGTATTCGGTCAGGACAGCGGCGTTCGATTCCTTGAAATCGTTAGTGATCTCAGCTACTGCTGAAACCTTGCTAGGCGTTGCCATAACCCTCCTTCCGGGGATAGTGCCGGTATGTCCGGGTCCCCGCTCAAAAGAGCTAAAAACTAAAAAACGCCCCGCGCAGATGCACGGGGCTTGTCTCGACGCGGTCCATGACCGCGGAGCTTTGCTTCGTTCACCTGCGCCGGCCGCCCTATGTTCAGGGTCCTTCGTCCGGAAATCCACTGCGCTCTCCCGGCGCGACTGCAGAAGTGAGTCTTGCTTGGGAGAGTGGATTTCCAACAACCGACGGTCTTTGGTCCTCCAAGCTTACGGGACACGGCGCGCGTGTTCCAAATCGGGCCCGGCGGGCAGTGCTGGGTGAACAGCCCTCAGCTGACAGCCGGTCCGAAGTTGGGGAGTTCTTTTTGCCAGAGACCCGTCACGCCCGCTGTCGTGAAGCCGAGCTGCTGGTTGACCTTCAGGAGGTAGCGGTTCTCCGGGGCGTTCCACGTGTACAGGACCCGGGCGTCCGGGAACTGTTCGCTGAGCCGTTCCATGTTGGCGACCTTGATCAGCAGCCCGAGCTTGTTGCCGCGGTGTTCCTGCAGCACCACCGTGTCGTCCTGGAAGACGACGTCCGGGCGCAGGGCCAGGACACTGATGGTGGTCAGGCCCACGAGCGTTCCGCTGGCGATGTGCTCGACGGCGGTGACCACCGTCCGGCGGCCCTGGGCTATGGTGACTTCCTCCGCTTCCCGGAGGATGCCGCCGTCGAACACCATTTCCTGGGCATCCGGCCCGGGCACTTCGTCCTCGCCTGCCTGGTTTTCCAGCGCGGCGACGGCCTCGAGCCACTGGTCAGGACACCGGTCCGTCCAGTGGTGCAGACGGTAGCGGCCGGCATTGGCTTCCTCGGCCTCGGCCTCGAGGTCGGCGACGAGCTTGGTGTCCAGCGGCAACGCGCAGGAGCTGAACTGCTCGATGTGCTGCAGGGTGTAGCCGGTGTGGCGGGCAAATTCCACGTCACGGCTGCCCAGCGGGACGAACCCGACGCCGCTGCCGGGCACGAGCTGTTCGGCCTCCGGGTCCGTCAGGGTTGATCCCGGGTGGTTGGTGTCGATCAGGATCGTGTGGCGGCCCTCGTCCCGGGCGAAATGTTCGGCGGCCGCCAGCAGCTGCCTCCCCACGCCCTGGCGCCGGAATTCCGGCAGGATGTCGAGCGTGAATTCGGCGAGATCGAGGTTGTCCACCAGCGGCAGGGCGATGTCCGCAGTCCCGACAATCACACCGTCGATCTTGGCGACGAGGATCACCTGGCGTTCGTAGGGGTCCGCCATCTCAAGCAGCTTTTCCTGCGGCGCGTAGGCGAGGTCGTCGGTGCCCCAGGTCTGCATCCGGACCCTGCGCCCCACCTCGATGGCGGCGAGAAAGTCGGCGGCATCGGGCGCGTCAAGGGAATCGGGGATCCACAGCTGCTCAATCCGTACATCGTTTGCCATAGAGGGCATCTTCCCAGCCGTTGTGCCACCCACCATCGGTACGGCCCGGCTCAAACCGGGCTTTCAACCGCCAGCATATGCTGGTTTGGGCCGCTGTTCCATTGGTGACGCCGGGCAGTTTCCGCTCCAGTCTGCGCCCGGCGGCTTCCGCCCCAGCCGGCGCCTGGTCAGTTCCGGATCTCATTGCCGGTGGCTGCGCCCGCGGCGGCAGCGGTCCGCTGCCATTCGCCGTCGTAGCCCGCCGGCTTGAAGCCCAGCGCGATGTTGATGCCGAGCATATGGTCGTTTTCGGCGGCGTTATACGTCAGGACGCGCCGGACCGCTGGGAAGGACTCCCGCAGCAGGCGCAGGTTGCGGATCTTGATGAGCATGCCAAGCCGGTGGCCGCGGTGGCCCACAGCGACGAGGGTGTCGTCCTGGTTGGCCAGCCAGGGCTTGTCGGCTGTTGTCTGCAGGACGGTATAGGCGGCCAGTTCGCCGCTGGCCCGGTGCCGTGCCGCCACCACGAGGGAGGACTGGCCGGCGCGCCGCCAGGTGTCCTCGACGTGGCGGACCCGGGCGACGTCCCAGATTTCCGGCTCGTAACTCAGCGCACCGGAGGGGGCATCGGTGCTCATGCGGGACATGAGCACCGCGAGCTGGGCGGCATGTTCCTCCGGGCAGGAGTCGGTCCAGTGCAGCAGCTCATAGTCCCCCGCGGGGGCCAGGGCGTCCCGTTCCAGGGCGTCGAGGTCCGCGGCGGGCGGGACGTCGAGCGAACTGAACCGTTCGACCTGCTCCAGGCGGTAGCCGGCTTTTCCGGCGAAACGGACGCCCGGCGCGCCGGCGGGCAGCGCTCCGGTCCCCGTGGCGGGCTTGATGAGGTTGGTGCCATCGACGTCGAAATCGGCCGGGTGCTCGGTGAAGGTCTGCAGGATGGTCCTCCCGTCGGCGGCGGCCAGCGCCTCCGCGTGCCCCAGCAGTGCCCGGCCGATCCCCCGCCCGGCGAAGGCATCCAGGACGCTCACGTGCAGCAGCGCACTGCCCAGATTCTCCTGCAGTTCACAGCGGACCCAGGAGTTGGCCGCCATGCGCCCGTCGACGCGGACGAAGAAGAGCCGCAGCCGGGTGTACGCCGTGTCCCGCCAGTACTGCAGGCGGGCCGCCGCGGACGATGCCCGGTCCAGGTTGCCCCAGGTCTGCAGGATGAGCTCATCGCAGAGTTCCATGAATTCGAGGAACTCCGCCGTATCAGCGGCATCGGTGTCGGCAGCATCAAGGCTGGCGGGCAGGGAGAGTTCCTCGATGAGGTACGACGGCGTAGTCACCGGGACAGCCTAACCGGCAAGTCCGGCGGCACCAAGGGTCCCGGATGCCAAACGTTTCGCACGCCACTGGGTCCCGGCGCAGAACGGCAAAAGGCCGCCCCGCAGTTGCGGGACGGCCTTTGGCTGGAACCGGCGACGTCAGCGAAGCCGCAGTTCCGTGGATCCGGTGAGGACTAGACCTCGGTCAGGACCTTGGTGACGTTGGGGTCAACCGAGATGCCCGGGCCGAACGTGGTGGCCACGGTGGCCTTCTGGATGTAGCGGCCCTTGGAAGCGGACGGCTTGAGGCGGAGGACCTCTTCCAGTGCGGCTGCGTAGTTCTCGGCCAGCTTGATGGCGTCGAACGAAACCTTGCCGATGATGAAGTGCAGGTTCGAGTGCTTGTCGACGCGGAAGTCGATCTTGCCGCCCTTGATGTCGTTGACGGCCTTGGCGACGTCAGCGGTCACGGTGCCGGTCTTCGGGTTCGGCATCAGGTTACGCGGACCCAGGACCTTACCGAGGCGGCCAACCTTGCCCATGAGGTCAGGGGTGGCGACGGCGGCGTCGAAGTCGGTCCAGCCGCCGGCGATCTTTTCGATCAGGTCATCGGAACCAACGAAGTCGGCGCCGGCCGCGATTGCGGCCTCAGCCTTGTCGCCCGTTGCGAAGACGAGGACGCGGGCGACCTTACCGGTGCCGTGCGGCAGGTTGACGGTGCCGCGGACCATCTGGTCGGCCTTACGCGGGTCAACGCCGAGGCGGAAAGCGACCTCAACGGTGGCGTCGAACTTAGACGGGTTGGTGTCCTTGGCGAGCGTCACTGCCTCGAACGGCGCGTAGAACTTCTCCGCGTCGATCTTGGCCGCGGCTGCCTCATATGCTTTGCTGCGCTTTGCCATGCTGCTTATTTCTCCTTGTGCAGTTGTGGTCTGCGGACCGCGCTGGGCCCTGCCACAGGCGGCATTCCGGCTGGTGTATCCGTTCCGGAATTCCGCTCTTCATTGTTTAGGTGGTGCCGGCTGGCCGGCGGTGCTGACGGCGTCGTGACCGGTTTCCCGATCCCGGCGCATCAGCGGTGGGGAATTAACCCTCGACGGTGATACCCATGGAGCGGGCGGTGCCGGCGATGATCTTCGCTGCGCCTTCGAGGCTGGTGGCGTTGAGGTCTTCCATCTTGGTGGTGGCGATCTCGTTGACCTGGGCCTGGGTCAGCTTGGCAACCTTGACGGTGTGCGGGGTAGCCGAACCCTTGGCGACGCCTGCAGCCTTTTTGATGAGCTCTGCAGCCGGCGGGGTCTTGGTGATGAACGTGAAGGAACGGTCCTCGTAGACCGTGATTTCCACGGGGATAACGTTGCCGCGCTGGGCTTCCGTCGCAGCGTTGTACGCCTTGCAGAATTCCATGATGTTGACACCGTGCTGGCCGAGCGCAGGACCGATCGGCGGGGCCGGGTTAGCGGCACCTGCCTGGATCTGCAGCTTGATGAGGCCGGTGACCTTCTTCTTGGGAGCCAATGTAGGTCCTTCTCTCAAATACGTCCTGGGACACAGGAGCGTGCCTCAGGTTGGTGGCCGCCATGGCAAGGCGGCCGGCCGCTCCGTGGCTGCTAAGCGGGCAGCCCGGGGCGAATTCTTAGGGAAAAGCTAGATCTTGCTGACCTGGTTGAACGCCAGGGTGACCGGAGTCTCGCGCTCGAAGATGGACACCAGCACCACGAGGGTCTGGGAATCGATCTTGATCTCGGAGATCGTGGCGGGGAGGGTCTCGAACGGGCCTTCCTTGACGATGACCGACTCGCCAACCTCGAAGTCGACGTCGACCTGGGCGGCGGCGTGCTTGACCGGCTTGCCCTTCTCGGCCTGCTCTTCTTCGAAGACCGGCGCGAGCATGGAGAAGACCTCATCGAGGCGCAGCGGGACCGGGTTGTGGGCGTTGCCCACGAAGCCGGTGACACCGGGGGTGTGGCGGACGGCACCCCAGGAAGCGTCGGTCAGGTCCATGCGGACCAGGACATAACCGGGGATGCGGACACGGTTGATGACCTTGCGCTGGGCGTTCTTGATCTCAACGACTTCCTCCATCGGAACCTGGATTTCGAAGATGTAATCTTCCATGTCCAGGGTCTGGATGCGGGTCTCAAGGTTGGCCTTGACGCGGTTCTCGTAGCCTGCGTAGGAGTGAATGACGTACCAGTCACCCTCCTGGCGGCGCAGCTTGGCTTTGAACTCGTCCGCGGGGTCGACGTCGGCCTTGGCGGCCGCCGCTGCCAGCACGTCGGCGTCAGCCTCATCAGCGTCGGCGTCAGCCTCATCAGCGTCGGTGTCGTCGGCGTCGGCTGCAACTGCTGCCTCTGCGTCGTCTGCCGCTTTTGCTTCCGTGGCTACGGCCTCGTCAGTGACGTCGGATTCGGGCGCAGCAGACACAGCCTCGGACTCTTCCGCGGCTTCCACCGCGGCGTCCTGGCTCTTATCCAGCTCAGTCTCAGTTACCTCGAGCTCCTGCTCAGACACTTGGTCTCCTGCTTCCTCATTGCCTAACATGCCTATTTAAATGACTCAATTCCGCACACCCCGCGGAATCTCCGGTTTCCCGGGGCATCCACGCAGTCTGCGGACCGGTCGCCTTAGCTGTCCGTGGGGCCGCTGCCGCCGAAGACCCAGCTGACCGCGGTCCCAAAGGCCAGGTCCAGCAAGGTGACGATCACCATCATGATGGTCACGAACACCAGTACCACGAGTGTGTAGTTGATCAGTTCTTTACGGGTCGGTGCGACGACCTTCTTCAGTTCGCCAATGACCTGGCGGATGAAGATCGCGATACGAGCGAAGAAGCCGGGCTTGGCGGCATTCTTGGCGGGGCGGCCTTTGGAGCTGCTGGCAGCTGTTTCGGTCACCTGGTCCTCACTCATCCTCGCAATGATCGGATACCCGGCTCTGAACTGAACCATGGTTGCTGCGCTGGTTCCGGATAATCCGGAACAGCATGCGCAGGGCAGACAGGACTCGAACCTGCAACCTGCGGTTTTGGAGACCGCTGCGCTACCAATTGCGCCACTACCCTTCGGGGAGAAAAACCGCTCCGGCCGATGCGTCCCACAGGCTTCCCTGAGGCGCAGGCCATCATCGTGTTTTCAACACCGGAGAACCAGTCTACGCAACAACTGCGTCTACGTCGAACCGGCCCTCTTCGGACCCCTGCGTGCCTGCGAAAACCAACTGACAGCCGTCAGTCACATTCGGGTTCAGGCACCCCGGGGGATCCGCTGAACAGCATAGAGTAGATTTCGTCGAATCCCACATCCAGCCTTCCAGCTGCAAGCGAAGAACGGACCCGCCCATGTCTGCTGCCCGCATTTCCCAGCGCATTTCCGCCATAGCCGAATCCGCCACTCTGGCCGTCGATGCCAAGGCGAAGGCGCTGAAGGCAGCCGGCCGTCCGGTTATTGGCTTCGGAGCCGGGGAACCCGACTTCCCGACCCCCGGCTACATTGTGCAGGCCGCCATCGAGGCCGCCGGCCAGCCGAAATACCACCGCTACTCCCCCGCCGGCGGGCTCCCCGAACTGAAGCAGGCCATCGCGGACAAGACCTTCCGGGATTCCGGCTACCAGGCGGCGGCGTCCCAGGTGCTGGTGACCAACGGCGGCAAGCAGGCCGTCTACAACACCTTCGCCACCCTGCTGGATCCGGGCGACGAGGTCATTGTTCCTACCCCGTTTTGGACCACATACCCGGAGGCCATCCGGCTGGGCGGCGGCGTGCCGGTAGAGGTGTTCGCGGGCCCGGAGCAGGGCTACCTGGTCACCGTGGACCAGCTGGAAGCGGCCCTCACCGAGCGCACCAAGATCCTGCTCTTCGTCTCCCCTTCCAACCCCACCGGCGCCGTGTACTCGCCGGAGCAGGTCAAGGAGATCGGCCAGTGGGCAGCGTCCAAGGGCCTGTGGGTTGTCACCGACGAGATCTACGAACACCTGACCTACGACGGCGTGCCGTTCACCTCGATCGCCACCGCGGTGCCCGAGCTCGGCGACAAGGTGGTCATCCTCAACGGCGTCGCGAAGACCTATGCCATGACCGGCTGGCGCGTGGGCTGGATGATCGGGCCCGCGGACGTCATCAAGGCCGCCACCAACCTGCAGTCGCACGCGACGTCGAACGTCTCCAACATCCCCCAGGTCGCCGCCCTCGCGGCCGTGTCCGGGCCGCTGACCGCCGTCGAAGAGATGAAGGTCGCATTTGACCGCCGCCGCAAGGCGATCGTCGCGGGCCTGAACGCGATTGACGGCGTTGACTGCCCGACGCCGAAGGGCGCGTTCTACGTGTACGCGGACGTCCGCGCGCTGCTGGGCAAGGAGTTCCCGTCTGCGAACGGCCCGGTGCGGCCGGCCACCTCTGCCGAACTCGCGGCGCTGATCCTTGACGAGGTCGAGGTGGCCGTGGTTCCCGGCGAGGCGTTCGGCCCGTCCGGCTACCTGCGCCTGTCCTATGCACTCGGCGACGACGACCTGGCCACGGGCGTCGCCCGCCTGCAGGACTTCCTCGGCAAGGCCAACTAACACGTCACAAACCCCGATGCGCTATCACTTCGGGTCCTTATTCCAGTGCGATAAGGACCCTAAGTGATAGCGCATCCTTGGGTTAAAGCAGGCGGCGCTCGGCGGCCCAGCGGGTCAGCTCGTGGCGGCTGGAGAGCTGAAGCTTGCGCAGCACGGCCGAGACGTGGGTTTCAACGGTCTTGATCGAGATGAACAGTTCTTTGGCCACCTCCTTATAGCTGTAGCCGCGGGCGATAAGGCGCATCACTTCGAGCTCCCGCGCCGAGAGCTTGTCGAGCTCGTCGTCGGCGATGTCCGCGGGGGCCGTGCCGAACGCGTCCAGGACGAAGCCCGCCAGCCGGGGTGAGAAGACGGCGTCGCCGCCTGCCACGCGGCGGACAGCGCCGCTGATCTCCGCGCCGGAAATGGTCTTGGTGACATAGCCGCGCGCGCCGGCCCGGATCACGGACACCACATCTTCTGCCGCGTCGGAGACGCTCAGCGCCAGGAACCGCGTGGTGCCCAGCAGGGGCGCCGAGCCGGCCAGGACCTCGCGTCCGCCGCCACCCCGGCCGCCGGGAAGATGGACGTCTAGGAGCACGACGTCGGGGCGCTGGACTGCGATGACGGCGATTGCCTCCTCCACCGTTCCGGCCTCCCCCGCGACGACGATGTCCGGGTCCAGGTCCGCCTTCAACCCGGAGCGGAAGATGGCGTGGTCGTCCACGATCACCACGCGAATCGGTGCGGGGTTTCCTTGCACAGGGTTTCCTGATGTTGGGCTGGTCACGGTTTGACCTCTCCGTTGGCGTTGTTGGCGGCGGCCGAGGCGGTTCCGGCAGAGGCGGCGGCGACGGGCAGCCGGAGCCGCACTTCGGTGCCGTCCGGGCTGCTGGTGATCGCGGCGGTGCCGCCGTGGCGGTTCATCCGGCCGATGATCGATTCCCTGACGCCGAGCCGGTCCGGGGGAACGGAATCCGGATCGAAGCCCGGGCCCCGGTCCTTGACGAAAACTTCCGCGGCGGCGTCGGTGACTTCCAGGTAGACGGACACGGCGCCGCCGCCGTGCCGGGCTGCGTTCAGCATGGCCTCTCGGGATGCCTGGACGAGGGCCTCATGGCGTTGGGTCATGGCGCAGTCCCCCACGCTGACCACCTCGACGGCGTTCCCCAGGGCGTCCTCGACCTCGGCTGCGGCGGCCTTGATGCCGTCGGACAGCTGACCGGATTCCTTGTCGGCGTCCCGGTACAGCCAGCCACGCAGCTCGCGCTCCTGCGCGCGGGCCAGCCTGATGACATCGTGCTCGTTGCCGGCCCGGCGTTGGATCAGGGCGAGGGTCTGCAGCACGGAGTCATGGAGGTGGGCGGCGATCTCGGCACGCTCGGTGGCGCGGACCCGCCCCGCGCGCTCTGTTTCCAGGTCGCGCCAGAACTTCAGCCCCCATGGCAGAAGCACCAGGGCCACGCCGCCGAGCACGGCCACCGAGGCCAGGAGGGCGAGCCAAGTCTGTTCCCAGGACCCCGAGCCGGACACCATGACCAGCACGCCGGCCACGACGAGGGCGAGCCCGGCCGCGAGGCGGGCCCAGCCGCCGGCCTGGTCCGCTTTGGTCTTGTCCACGAGCCCCGCCCGGCGGGTCTCGTCCAGTTGCATCCAGGCGATCGCGGCACCGCCCAGGATCGCCGCGACCGGGATCAGGGTACCCAGCGGCACGTCGACCCCCAGGAGCCGGGCGATCAGGATCCCGGCGGCCAGCAACAGGCCCGCGCCCAGCAGGATCTCCTTGCCGAAGGGCATGCCGGAAACTTTGGACCGCCAGGACCCCGGCGCCGCCGTCGTTGGCGTTCCACTGGTTCCGGGGGCTCCAGGCATGCCGGGGGCGTCGGGCAGGTTTGCCACGCCCGGGGTGTCCGGGAAGCTCACTGCCGGAGCGATGGGCGATGCCGGGCGGCGGGCGGTGCGCCGGGCGCTTTCATCCGCCGTGGGGACCATGATCCAAAGCCAGGCGTAGAAGGCCACCCCGGCCCCGCCGGCGAGCGCAGCCACTGCCATGCCGATCCTGACCATGCGCACCGGCCAGCCCAGGTGGTTGGCGAGGCCCGCGCACACGCCGGCAATCACGCGGTCGCTGCTGCGGACCAGCGGCGGGCGGGCGGGCGCGGTTGTCATGCCTCAATCCAAGCACGGATCGGGGTTTCCCGGACGCGTTTGAGGGCCCAACCGGGGGCCACTCAGGGACCGTTCAGGGTGTTCCCCAGTAGAGGCCGGCGCCGGGAACGGGAAGGATCGAAGTATGAACCCGCACACTCCGCACCCCGATGAAGGCCCGGCCTCCGCAGACCGGCCGGCCACGGATCGATCCCACCCCGAACTTCCAGAATCGGAACTTCCAGAACCGGAACCTCCCGCCACGGATCTTCCGCACACTGAGCGTTCCGTCACGGACCTTCCGCACACGGAACGTCCCGACCCCGAACTTCCAGGCACGGGCCAGCCCGCTCCGGCCTTCTCCGGGCCGGGCGGCGCGCCGCCGGAGCCGCCGCGGCTTTACCCGCCCGGCGATCCGAATGGGCCGTTGCCCGGCCGGCAAACCCAGAATTTCTTCGACTGGATCCGCAGCCAGGGCATTTACCGCGGACGCGACCGCTGGATCGGCGGCGTGGCCAGCGGCATAGCCCACCGGCTCGGCGTCGATCCGCTGATTATCCGCGGCGTCCTGATCGTCCTGACCGTCTTCGCCGGAATTGGCGTTCTCGCCTACGGCCTGGCCTGGGCGTTGCTGCCCGAACCCGACGGCCGCATTCACGTCCAGGAGGCCGCCGCAGGGCGGTGGACAGCCGGCATGACCGGCGCGCTCATCACCTCGGTCATCGGTTTCCCCAGCCTGGGCACCGGGGTCTGGGGCTGGGACCGCTTCGGCTTCGGCGCCTTCGTCTGGACCGTCTTCTGGGTGGGCGGTGCCATCTACCTCGTCTACTACCTGACCCAACGCAACAAGATCCGGGACGGAGCCACTGGCATGCCTTCGCGTTACGACGCAGGCAGCCCGGCCGGCGCCGCGGCTTTTGCGGCTAGCCCCCGCACCGCCGCCGGGCCGCAATCAGCAGGCAGCTTCCCGCAGGGCGGCGGCCGGACATATGGCGACCCGGCTGACAGCTCTCGAGTCACCGGCACCGGCCCGGACTGGGGTCCGCCTCCGCCGTCGGGACCCATTGCGTCCGGCCCCGTCCCGCCCGGCCCTGTTCCCCCAGGCGGCTACGGACCGGGGTCCGGCGCCACACCGCCCGCACCGGCCGCGCGCAACCTTGGCCCGGGCGCTCCGGCGGTTGCCATCACCGTCGGCTCCGCCCTCCTCGTGGGCGGGGGCATCAAGGCCCTCGACGCCGCCAACGTGATCGATCTCGGCGATGCCGGCAACGCGCTGGTCTGGGCCTTCGGCGCGGCCATCCTGGGCCTCGGGATCCTGTTCGCAGGGCTGCGGGGCCGGACCTCCGGGATCCTGGGCTTCTTCGCGGTCGTGGCCCTGCTGATCGGCGCCATTTTCAGCGTGGTCCCGCACGGGGACCGGTTCCGCTTCCAGAACGCCGACTGGACGCCGGCGAGCATTCAGCAGGCCCAAGGCGGCTTCGAGATCACCGGCGGCGCCGGAACCGCGGACCTGACCAAGCTGGCGCTGAATCCGCCCCTGGGCTCCGACGTCGTAGTTCCGATCGACGCGACGGCCAGCAACCTCACCGTCGTCATCCCCGCCACCGTTCCGGTGCACATCCAGGCGGACATGACCATGGGCAACCTCCACGACGGCAACCAGGACCGCGGCGGCATGACGACGCAGCAAAGCGACTACAACACCGCGAAACCGGGCGCCCGGCTGGTCCTGGAGATCTCCGGCACCGTCAGCAACGTGACCATCAAGGAAGGCAACTGACATGAGCAGCTATGACGACTCGCCGCTGGCCGATGCCGGGCACGACCCCGAAGCGGGTTCGCCCGCCCGGGTGGGCACAGTGGTCTGGGGACTGACAGTGGTGGCATTGGCTGCACTGATCATCATTTCCCGGCTCGGCCTCGTGGCCCTCAACGGCACCTATGTGCTGATCGGCCTGATGATCGGGGCCGGGGGTGCCCTGGTCGTGGGCGGCCTGGTCTCGGCACGCAGGCGTGACAATAAGTCAACTACAGGGAAGTCTTGACCCATGGATAAATTCTTTGACACCATCCGGGGCCTCGGCCTGAAACGTGGTCCGCAGCGCTGGGTTGGCGGCGTTTGCGGCGGGGTTGCCGCCAAACTGAACGTTGATGTGGCCTATGTCCGGATCGCCTACCTGCTCCTGAGCCTGCTCCCTGGCCCGGCGTTCGTGGTCTACCTCGCGGCCTGGCTCCTCCTCCCGGACCAGCGCAACGCAATCGTCCTCGAAAGCTTCCTCTCGAAGCGTTCCTCCCGGCCCTGACATCCATCACAGGCCATCCGTCACAGGCCGGCCCGGCCCCGCGGCCCGGCCCGGCGGCAACCTTCCCCGGTAGCTGCGCCGCACCACGAAAAGGTGCCCCCGCCATCATGGCGGGGGCACCTTTTGTAACCGTTTGTGTCCTGCCCCACACCCGCCACTAGACTCTAGGGTGAGCTCAGCGTGGCGCTCTGCCTGTACCCCTTCAAACCAGGATTTGAGCCAAGACATGAAAATTGGAATCCTCACCAGCGGCGGAGACTGCCCCGGCCTGAACGCCGTCATCCGTGGCGCCGTCCTCAAAGGAATCGCGGTCCACGGCCAGCAGTTCGTAGGATTCAAGGATGGCTGGCGCGGCGTTGTCGAGGGCGACATCGTGGAAATTCCCCGCACCATGGTCCGCGGCATCGCCAAGCAGGGCGGCACCATCCTGGGCACGTCCCGCACCAACCCGTTTGAGAACGGCGGCGGTCCCGAGGTCATCAAAGCCAACATGGACCGGCTCGGGATCGACGCCATCATCGCCATCGGCGGCGAGGGCACCCTGGCCGCCGCAAAGCGGCTCACCGACGCCGGCCTCAAAATCGTGGGCGTGCCCAAGACGGTCGACAACGACCTCGACGCCACGGACTACACCTTCGGCTTCGACACGGCCGTGGAAATCGCCACCGAGGCAATCGACCGGCTGCGCACCACCGGAGAGTCCCACCACCGCTGCATGATTGCCGAAGTCATGGGACGGCATGTGGGCTGGATCGCCTTGCACGCCGGCATGGCCTCGGGCGCCCACGCCATCCTGATCCCGGAGCAGAAGGCCTCCATGGAACAGATCGCCGAATGGGTCGTCTCCGCCCACGACCGTGGCCGCGCCCCGCTGCTCGTCGTCGCCGAGGGGTTTGTGCCCGAAGGCCAGGAGTCCCCGCATTCGGAGCGCGGCCTCGACACCTTTGGCCGGCCCCGCCTCGGCGGCATCGCCGAAATGCTTGCCCCCGAACTGGAGGCACGCACCGGCATCGAGACCCGCGCGACGGTCCTTGGCCACATCCAGCGCGGTGGCGTCCCGACGGCGTTCGACCGGGTCCTGGCCACCCGCCTGGGCATGGCCGCCATCGATTCGGTAGTGGAAAAGCGCTGGGGCACCATGGTGTCGCTGCACGGCACGGATATTGTGCACGTCGGTTTCGACGCCGCACTCGGCAACCTCAAGTCCGTACCGCAGAGCCGCTACGACGAGGCCGCAGTCCTCTTCGGCTAAGCGGACACCGGCGGGGTCCGGCTCGGGCGCGGCCCGCAGGGAAGAAGCGGGCCGGCAGCGCCGCAGCCAGGCAGGGGGCAGCCGGACGCGCGGCCGCGATGGGTAGGGTTGATTCATGACTCTTGAGCCCGGTTCCGCAGAAATTGTCCAGCTCGCATGGGCGCGCCGCCTGGGGTTCGACGACGGCGCCTTCGCGGCTGCCGCCGGCGTGAGGCTCACCCGGGCGGATGAGACAGCCCGGTCCCTGCAGTTCGTCCGCCTGTTCGGCAACTCCGCGCTGGTGGGCCCGCAGTGGGCGCTGGACGCCGCCGAGGGTCTCTCGGACGAGGAACTGGCCCAGCACGTGACGCTGCTGACCATCACCCGCGGGCACGGCGGCCACGGGCTCGGCGCCGCGGCACTCTTCTTCGCCGACGACCTCCCCCTGCAGCAGCCTGCCGGGGAGCTGACGGTCTCGCACGGGAACCCGGAAGCGATCGAACTGGAGACCTTCTGCCCGCCCGACGACGTCAACGAGGTGGGCCTCGCCGACCTGGAACACCGCTTCACCGTCCTGCATCTGGAAGACGGGCGGCGGACGCCCGTGGCCTGCGGGGCGTATGCCGAATGGGAAGGGCTCCTGGCCCATATGGGCGTGCTGGTCGCGCCCGAATGGCGGCGCCACGGCCTGGGCAAGCTGGCCGCCTCAGTAGCCGCCCACGAGGCCCTCGCCGCCGGACTGACGCTGCAGTGGCGTTCAGAAGTCAGCAACAAGGGGTCGCTGGCGCTGGCCCGGAGCCTGGGATTTTCCGCGGGCGGCATCCAGACCAGCGTGCTGCTGGGCTGATCCGGATGCCGCCAGGCTAGCCGCGCTCCGCGGCGGCCCTGTCCGTGTCTGCCCTGTCCGTGTCTGCCCTGTCCGTGTCTGCCTTACCCGTGTCCGCTGCTGCGGCTGTGGCTGCGGCAGCATCTGGTTCGCCCCAGCCTTGGACCGGCTTGGGCTTGGCGAAGAACAGCGCCACGGCAGCGCCGAGCAGGATGACCGCCGCCGGCAGCAGGATGGACTGGCCCATCGCCGTCGAGAACCCCTCATGAAGCTCCGCCGGCAGGGCCCCGCCGAAGCCCATCGGGCTGGCGTCTGCGCCTGCTCCGGGCCGGGCGGGGAGCTCGGCCGCCAGCCGCGACTGGATCAGGACGGCGATGGCGGCGCTGCCGAGTACGGCGCCGATCTGGCGGGTCGTGTTGTAGACGCCTGAGCCGGCTCCGGCCTGCCGCGGCGGCAGGTTGCGTGTGACGGTGGAACTCAGCGGCGCCCAGATGCCTGCATTGGCGAAGCCCAGAACTGCGCTCGGCAGCAGGAACAGCCAGATGGGGGTGTCCGGGTGCATGAGCAGGGCATTCCAGAACAGCGCCACGGACATCAGGACCAGGCCGGTCGCGGTGATGAATTTCGGGTTGACCTTGTCGATGATCCGGCCGACGACGGGGGCGAGCCCGCCCGAGATCAGCGCCATCGGCACCATCATGAGCGCCGACTGGGTCGGGGTCAGTCCGCGGACGATCTGGTAGTAGAAGATCAGCGGCAGGCTGAACGCGGTGACGGTGAAGCCCACGGTGGTGATCGCAATGTTGGCGAGCGAGAAGTTCCGGTCCTTGAAAAGGGACAGGGGCAGCAGCGGTTCACCCGTGTTGAACTTCTGCCACAGGACGAAGACCACCAGCACGGCGATGCCGCTGATGATCAGGCCCCAGACGGTGATGGGGCCGGCGATGGTGCCCCAGTCGTACGTCGCCCCCTCCTGGATGCCGAAGACCAGGAGGAACAGGCCGAGGGCGCTGAGCAGCACGCCGGGAATATCGAACTTGTGCGGGTGGGTGGTCAGCGAGGGCACGAAACGCTGGGCGAGGATGAAGCCGACAATCCCGACGGGAACGTTGATGAAGAAGATCCATTCCCAGCCGAGGCCGTCCACCAGCACGCCGCCGAGGATCGGGCCAACCAGCGTGGCGACGCCGGCCGTGGCACCCCAGATGCCCATAGCCGCTCCGCGGCGGTCCGGGGGGAAGATCCGGGTAATGACGGCCATGGTCTGCGGCGTCATCATCGCCGCGCCAAGGCCCTGGACCACACGGGCCGCGATGAGGATCTCGACGCTGCCGGAGAGGCCGCACCACAGCGATGCCACGGTGAAGACGACGAGTCCGGAGAGGTAGAGCTTTTTCGGACCGAAACGGTCCCCGAGCCGGCCCGTGATCAGCAGCGGCACGGCATAGGCGAGCAGGTAGGCGCTGGTGACCCAGATCACCGAGTTAATGTCAGTGTTGAGGCCCTCCATGATGCTGGGGTTGGCCACCGAGACGATGGTGGTGTCGATCAGGATCATGAAGAAGCCGATCACCAGAGACCAGAGTGCCGGCCATGGCCGGGCTACGTTTTCCATGCGGTTCCTTAGGGGCTGGTGTGAAACGGTGGATGGGCTGTGTGTGGGGGCGGCCGGGTTCCGGCCGCGGTCCTGTGCGGAGTTCACCACGGCAGTTCGCCGGAGCGGAGCTGGTCCTGAAGGCTGCGGATCCAGGCGATTTCGGCGCGCAGCGTGCTCTGCTGGAACTGGACATCGATCCAGTACTTGCGCTCCACACCCTTCTTCGCGAGCAGTTCCTCGCCGGAGACCAGGAAGCCGAGTTGCTCCTCCAACGCCTGAAGGCGCCGGTCGAGGAGTTCGACGACGACGCCGGCGGGCAGGTTGTAGGCCTCGGAGACGGCCAGCGGGAAGGCCGGGTATTCGTTGACCGGGGCGGCGAGCATGTCCTGCAGCCACGTCGTGAACGCTTCGCGGCCGGCAGCCGAGATCGTGTAAGTGGTGCGCTCCGGACGGTTGCCTCCCCGGTCCGTTCCCGTGGCTGTGACCAGCCCCTGATCCTCGAGCCGCCCGACGGCGTGATAAAGCGTTCCTGGCCGCACCTTGACCAGCCGGTCCTCGTGCCGCGCGATCAGGAGCTGGTACATCTCGTAGGGATGCATCGGTTCTTCCACGAGCAGGGAAAGTGCGGCGACACCCAGGGGTGTCAATGCGGTTGCCCGGGCCATGGTGCAGTCCTTCTCGGTTTAGCAGTGTTCTCTTCGGCCTAAACGGCAGTTACTCCACTAAAGATTATTCCACGTGGAGTATTTGAGGGCAATCCTCCCCAACCCGGGCCGGCCGCGCCCCGGCCCCAGGCGCGATTGGTCAGCCGAGGAGGGCCAGGATGTCCGTTCGGGCGAACATCTGCGCGGCGGCCCGCGCGGTGGGGGTGCCGGCGTCCGGGTCGGCCCCGGCGTCCAGAAGTTCCCGGGCCACGTCCGTGTAGCCCTTGAAGACAGCACCGGCCAGCGGGGTCTGGCCGCGGTCGTTCGGCGTGTTGGCGTCGCCGCCGTGGTCCAGGATCAGCCGGACAGTGCCGGCGTGGCCGTGGTAGGCCGCCAGCATCACCAGCGAGTCGCCGGAGGAGGTGGTCAGCGTGGCCGGGGCACCGGCGGCCAGGTAGCTGCCCAGCAGCGCGGAGTTGCCCTCGCGGGCGGCGTCGAAGAGCGCGTGCGCCAGCGCGAGTGTCTCGTCGTCGGGCGCGGCGCCCGGCTCGTTCACCTTGGACCCGCCGTTCATCGGGTGCCCCGCAGGAAGCCGGTCTGGCGGCCCACCACCTGGCCGGCGTCGGGGGCCACAATGACTTCCTGGGCCGCGGAGTACGGCTCGTCCCCGTCCACGACGGTCAGGACCTCGTCCGGGGCGACGGAGCGTTTGATCACGGCCAGGGCGACGGGGCCCATCTCGTAGTGCTGCGCCACGGAGGTCACGGTGCCCACCTTGCGCTCGCCCGCACGCACCTCGCTGCCGGCCGCGGGCAGGGTGTGCTGGGAACCGTCGAGCTGGAGGAACACGAGACGGCGCGGCGGGTGGCCCAGGTTGTGGACGCGCGCGATCGTCTCCTGGCCCTTGTAGCAGCCCTTGGCCAGGTGCACGGCAGTGCGGAGGAGGTCGAGCTCATGCGGGATGGTCTTGTCGTCCGTTTCCGCGCCCCACCGGGGCCGCCACGCCGCAATCCGCAGCGCTTCGGAGGCCATGGTGCCGGCGAGGGCACGGTCGCCCACGGTCGCGACCAGTTCGTCCGCGGGGACCAGGTACTCGAACCACGGCCGTTCCAGTCCTGGATGGGCGTCCTCGCCCACCACAGCGTAGGAGTAGCCGCCGGCGCCGACGTGCGGCCACGGGTCTTCCCACGCCTGCAGCGCGTCCCATTCCGGGATGCGGTGCGTGGAGCCGAGTACGGCCCAGTCGGCGGAGACGTCCGCGATTTCGACCCGGAGCATGAATTTCATCTTGTTGAGCCATTCGGCGAGCGGGGCCGCCTCGGCTGCCTCGACGATCAGCCAGGTCGTGGCGCCGTCGTCCACCACCCTGGCGTCAAATTCGATCCGGCCCTGCACGCTCAGCAACAGCAGTTCGGTGGACTGGCCAGGGGCCAGGGAAGTGAGCTGCTGGGAGGACAGGGTGTTGAGCCAGCTCAGGCGGTCCGGCCCGCTGACCGTCACCACGCCGCGGTGTGAGAGATCGACGACGGCGGTGCCGGCGGCCAGCGCCCGCTGCTCCCGGAGCGGCTCGCCGTAGTGGGCGGCGACGCCGGCATCGGCGCCGCCGGCCTCAACCGCGGCCGGGCGCGACAACAGGGGGCTTTTGATAGTCATATTGAAAGGAACGTCCTTAGCTCTGTGCGTATTCCGGCCCCGGCAGGGACCATCTGGCTCCGCCGGACTGTGGGGCAGGCCGGTCCTAGCGGTATTCCGGATTTTCAAAGTCGAAGCGGGTGCCCGCTTTCCAGGCGTCGGGCAGGTTTCCGTAGGCGGGAATGCCGCCCGCGTCCTTGAGCATGCGCGCCAGGTGCAGCATGTTCCAGGTCATGAAGGTGGTGTTGCGGTTGGTGAAATCGCTCTCCGGCCCCCCGGACCCCTGGTCAAGGTAGCTCGGTCCCGGCCCGACGGGACCGATCCAGCCGGCGTCGGCCTGCGGCGGGATGGTGAAGCCGACGTGCTGGAGGCTGTACAGGACGTTCATGGCGCAATGCTTGATGCCGTCCTCATTGCCGGTGATGAGGCAGCCGCCCACCTTCGGGTAGTAGGCCCACTGGCCCTTCGCGTTCAGCTGCCCGGAGTGGGCGTAGAGGCGCTCGATGAGCTTCTTGGTCTGCGAGGAGTTGTCCCCCAGCCAGATGGGCCCCGCGACGACGACGATGTCCGCTTCCTGGACGGCCGGGTAGAGTTCCGGCCACTCATCGGTGGCCCAGCCGTGTTCGCGCATGTCCGGGTAGACCCCGCTGGCGATGTCGTGGTCCACCGTGCGGATCACGCGGGTGCTGACGCCCTGCTTCTCCATGATCCGGCGGCTGACCTCGATCAGGCCCTGCGTGTTGGACACGTCCGGGGATTTCTTGAGCGTGCCGTTGAAGAACACGGCCTTGAGGTCGGCGTAGCTGGCGCTGCCGGGTGCTGTGCTGCCGGCTGAGCTGGTGACTGTGTCATTCACGGTATTTCTCCTGGGTCGATGGTGACAACGGAAAAATCAGTGAGACCGCGTAATTAGCCTGCTTTGGCGAGGATGGCCGATGCGTGGGCCTCCAGGCCGCCGCCCGCCGTCGAATTCTTGCCGGTGGCCACGTCCCAGCGCCACAGCAGGTTTCCTTCCACCAGCCCGAAGATCCGGGTGGCCGCCGTGTACTCCTTGGAGTGGCTGCCGCGCATCACCATGTCGGTGCTGAGCTGGATCTGGGGGCCCTTGATCTGGCCGTAGTACAGCTCCGAGATCCCGCCGGGGTGGGCGATGGAGACCGAGATGTCGAAGCCGCCATCGCTGTTGCGCAGGGCCTCCACCTCGTCGGCGCTCTTGAGCACCGGGACGATGTCCGCCGGGATCAGGCCGGGGCCGCCGTCCTCCTCGCGCTGCTTACGCTCCAGCGCCCAGAAGCCGGTCTCGACGGTGAGGGGACGCAGCTTCGTGCCCTCGTCGTCGGTCAGCCAGCTCTCGGCGCGGTACTGCAGGTACGGCAGGCCGTTGTGCGTAAACGAGACGTGTTGCAGGAAGTGCTCGGAGTCCTCGTCTCCAGCCCCCAGCCGGCCGCTGCCCTCCCACTCACCAATGAGCCAGGACAGCGGAACGATTTCGGGGGTCAGATCAGTAGGGATTTCAATCGGCACAGCATCTACCTCTGGAAGCTACGGGGTCTGGAACGTGTTACTTCTGGCCTTTGAAGAGGCGGTACACGACAAAGCCGGCAAACCACGCCATGGACAGGCTGGCCACGCCAAGCAGGACAAGGAAAAAGATCTCATATGCAAGTACGGACATGATGCCATCCTAACGCTTAGTAGATGAGTAGTTTGTCTATGAAGTAGGCCAGGGAACCGACAGCAGAAACCGGCCCGAGCCCCATGCCCACGGCCGCCAAAACATTAAGGCCTTCACCGTTGAGGATGACGAGGCGGCGGAAACTTACCAGCACCGCCCCCACGACGACACCGACGAGGGCCGCCGGCAGCACGGCGATGTCGGAGAACACCAGGCCGGCGAGCGGCCCGGCAAGGCCGGCGCTCACGATGCCCAGCGGCGCCACGATCCGGTCCGGCCAGCGGATCAGCCCCGCCAGCAGCGCGATCGCCGAGCTGATGGCCGCCACGAGGATCATTTCGCGGACCCCGTTGAAGCGCGAACTCGCAATCCAGCCGGCGCCGAGGCAGGAGAGCAGGACACCCGCGCACGAGCCCAGGGTGGATTCGAGGCGCTGGGCCTGACCGGTGCCCCGGATCAGCTGCATGACGAAGATTGCCATGACCCCGACGGCTAGGAATGACGGCGTCCAGTCCAGGAAGCCCGGAGCCGGGAGATAGGTCGCAGCCACTGCCGACCCGACGCCGGGCAGGCCAATCAAGACCGCAAGGGTCTTCTTGGCGGGGATGCCGAGAAAGTAGGGCCAGCCGATACCGATGCCGGCGGCGGCGAGCGCCGCGACGGCCAGGAGGACCTCAGGCGAGGTATAGGCTCCGGCGACAATCGCCGCGAGACCGGCCAGGCCGATGATCCCGACGCTCCACGGCTTCACTGTCTGCTCGCCATCGGCAGACCCAGCATGGCCAGACCTTCGCTCACTGCGGACCCCAATTCGACTCGGCTCAATTTCGACGGGCCGCGGGCCCTGACGGTTCAATCCTGCCCTATGTGAACGGTATGTGTCGCAAAAGGAGGCGCCGGAGGTGACGGGACCATGGCCGGAATGGGGCCTTTAGGTATACTCAACATCAGCAACAAGACGCCCAACGATGCGCGGACACCCCTTGGAGGAACAATGTCGCACATCCTGCTATTGACGAACAGCACGGGAACATCCGTGGACGTCCTGCCTGCTCTGGAACTGCTGAACCACCGGGTGCATATCCTTCCGGCCGAGCCCACTGCCCTGCTCGAGACCGACCCCTGCGACATCGTCCTGCTCGATGCCCGCAAGGACCTGGTCGGCGCACGTTCCCTCACCCAGCTGCTCAAGGCCACCGGCCTCAGCGCCCCGTTGATGCTGATCCTCACCGAGGGCGGCATGGCCGCGGTCTCCTCGGCGTGGGCCGTGGACGACATCCTCCTGGAATCCGCGGGCCCGGCAGAAGTCGAGGCCAGGATCCGGCTCGGCGTTGCGCGCGCCGTTCCGGACAAGGAAGACGTGCCGACCGAAATCCGGGCCGCCGGCGTCGTGATTGACGAGGCCAGCTACACCGCACGGGTCAACGGCGCCGCGCTCAACCTGACCTTCAAGGAATTTGAACTGCTGAAATACCTGGCCCAGCACCCCGGCCGGGTGTTCACCCGCCAGCAGCTGCTGACCGAAGTCTGGGGCTACGACTACTACGGCGGCACGCGCACCGTGGATGTCCACGTCCGGCGGCTGCGGGCCAAACTGGGCGCCGACCACGAGAACCTGATCAGCACCGTCCGCAACGTCGGCTACCGCCTGACCCTGGTCCGCCAGCCCGAGGACGAACTGACCGAGGCCTGAGCGCGCCACGGCCGCCACAGCGCGGCGGCGCCGGTACGCAGGCACTGTACACAAGCACTGAACGCAGGCACTGAACGCAGAAGGCCCCGGACTCTGGAATCCAGAGTCCGGGGCCTTGTTGGTGCACCAAACCATCGGCACAAACTTTTCAGTGGAGGACATACGGGTCGAACGTATCGAGGCCACCCCAGTGGTGGATCCCCCTCGCATCTGGCTCAATGCCGGACGAGATAACGACTATACGCGGCCGTCCGCAGTTCGACAAAATCGGCCGCTGACCCCCATGCACCCGATAGCCTTGCACCATGAGCCCTGCGCACCCGGAAAACTGGCCCGTACACACTGAAAAAGGAACGGTGGACGCCGCGCTGCTGCGGGACGTCGCCGCCCTTGTCGCCGCGGCGGAAGAGTCCGACGGCAATCCGCCGTTGTCCGAACAGACCCTTGTCACGCTGCGCGCCGGCGATGCGGGCGAGCACTCGGTGCTTGCCCTGGCCCTCTATGCCCCGGATGACAAGTTGGATCCCGCGACGGCGCAGGACCTGGCCGGCGTCGCCGTCGTCATTGAGGAACCGGACGGCACCGGCATCCTCGAGGTCGCCGTCCATCCCAGCTACCGCAACCAGGGCGTGGGTGACCGCCTGCTGGGCGAACTGAAGACCGTCCGCGGCTTCGCCGGCCTGAAAGCCTGGTCCCACGGAAACCACGAGGCCGCGGCCGACCTCGCGGCCCGCTACGGCTACGGCGCCGTGCGTGAGCTGTGGAAGATGCGGTTGATGACGGCGGCAGCGGCCCTGCCGGAGGTCCAACTCCCGGACGGCGTACAGCTCCGCGCCTTCGTGCCCGGCCGGGACGAGGACGCCTGGCTGGCCGCAAACAAGGCCGCCTTCGCCCACCACCCGGAGCAAGGCAACATGACGCGGGCCGATCTGGACGCCCGGATGGCCGAACCGTGGTTTGATCCCGCGGGCTTCCTGCTGGCCGTCGACCCGGCGGACCGGCTCCTGGGATTCCATTGGACCAAGGTGCACCCCCGGCACGGCGACCACCCCGCAATGGGCGAGGTCTACGTGGTGGGCGTGACCCCCGACGCCCAGGGGTCCGGGCTGGGCAAGGCCCTCACGGTCGCCGGCATCAGGCATCTTCAGGACCTGGGGCTCCGCGCCGTCATGCTCTACGTCGATGCCGACAACACCCCCGCCGTCGCCCTCTACCGCCGGCTCGGATTCACCCGCTGGGATGTCGACGTGATGTACGCGCCGCTGCCGCAGCAGCCGTCACCGGCCGCCGCTCCAGCGCCGGACGGCGTTAGTCAAGTCGGCGGATAACCGTCCCGGCCCGGGCCGAAACCTGGGGTCATCCGGCCATGATTGCTTGTAAGGTTGAAGCTACATCGCGCCAGCATTGAGGAGACACCATGCCACGGGATACCGCCCGGACATCCACGTCTGAACCAGCAACGCCGGAAAAGGGGGCGCGTCCGGTACGTGCCCGCTTTGGCTCCTCCGAAGTGCCGGCCTCGCGCGCCACGCAGGACCGGATCGACATTCCGGAGTTCGCACCGAACCTGGAACCGGAAGGCGACATCCGCCCCGACCGGTTCCTGGACCGGGAACTGAGCTGGCTTGCGTTCAACGCGCGGGTCCTGGAATTGGCCGAGGACCCCAACCTGTACCTGCTGGAGCGGGTCAGCTTCCTGTCCATCTTCGCCTCCAACCTGGACGAGTTCTTCATGGTCCGGGTGGCCGGGCTGAAGCGGCGGATCGCCACGGGGCTCGCCGTCCCCTCCCCTGCCGGGCTGAGCCCCATGCAGGTCCTGGAGCAGATCGGCGAGGAGGCCCACCGGCTGCAGCAGCGCCACGCCCGGGTCTACGCCGAACAGATCCGTCCGGCGCTGGCCTATGAGCACATCCACCTGATGCACTGGGAGGAGCTCGACTCGCAGGCCAAGGACCAGCTCAGCGCCATGTTCGCGGAAAAGGTATTCCCGATCCTGACGCCGCTGGCCGTGGACCCGGCGCACCCGTTCCCCTACATCTCCGGGCTGTCCCTGAACCTCGCCGTGGTGGTCCGCAACCCGGTCAGCGACAAGGAGCTCTTCGCCCGTGTCAAGGTCCCTGACCAGCTCCCGCGCCTGATCTCCATCGACGGCGCCCGCGCCGGCTCCGTCCCGGGACGGGTGGCACGGTTCATCGCGCTCGAAGAAGTTATCGCCGTGCACCTGGACCAGCTGTTCGCCGGCATGGAGGTCCTGGAACACCACATCTTCCGCGTGACCCGCAACGAGGACGTCGAGGTCGAAGAGGACGACGCCGAAAACCTGCTGCAGGCCTTGGAGAAGGAACTCCTGCGCCGCCGGTTCGGCCCGCCCGTCCGCCTTGAGGTCACCAATGACATCAACCCGAACATCCGTGCCCTGCTGATCCGCGAGCTCGGCGTCGAGGAATCCGAGGTCTACTCCGTGCCGGCGCCGCTGGACCTGCGCGGGCTCTCGGTGATTGCCGGGATCGACCGGGCGGACCTGCACTACCCCAAGCACGTCCCGCACACCTCGCGCTACCTCAACGAATCGGAAACGTCCAAGGCGGCCAACGTCTTTGCCGCCATGCGGCGACGGGACATCCTCCTGCACCACCCGTACGACTCCTTCTCCACGTCGGTCCAGGCGTTCCTGGAACAGGCAGCCGCGGACCCCAAAGTCCAGGCCATCAAGCAGACCCTGTACCGCACTTCCGGTGACTCCCCGATTGTCGATGCCCTGATCGACGCCGCCGAGGCCGGCAAGCAGGTCCTGGCGCTCGTGGAGATCAAGGCGCGCTTTGACGAGCAGGCGAACATCTCCTGGGCCCGGAAACTGGAACAGGCCGGCGTCCATGTGGTGTACGGCATCGTGGGGCTCAAGACCCACTGCAAGCTCTCCCTCGTGGTCCGCCAGGAAGTGGACGGCCTGCGCCGCTACTGCCACATCGGCACCGGCAACTACCACCCCCGCACGGCCCGCTATTACGAGGATCTGGGCCTGCTGACGGCGAACGAACAGGTCGGCGAAGACCTGTCGAAGCTGTTCAACCAGCTCTCCGGCTACGCGCCGAAGTCCACGTTCAAGAGGCTGCTCGTGGCGCCGCGCTCGGTCCGTTCCGGGCTGATCGACAGGATCGAGACCGAGATCAGGAACGCCCGGGCCGGCATCCCCGCCCGCGTCCAGATCAAGGTCAATTCGATGGTGGACGAAGCCATCATCGATTCCCTGTACCGCGCGTCCCAGGCCGGGGTGCAGGTGGATGTCATTGTCCGCGGCATCTGCTCCCTGCGGCCCGGCGTTCCGGGCCTGAGCGAGAACATCACGGTCCGCTCCGTGCTGGGCCGCTTCCTGGAACACTCCCGCGTCTTCGCTTTCGCCAATGCCGGCGACCCGGTGGTTTACATCGGCTCGGCCGACATGATGCACCGCAACCTCGACCGCCGCGTTGAAGCCCTCGTGCAGCTGACGAGCGGCGACGACACGAGCTACGTCCTGGACTTGCTCAACCGCTACATGGTGCCCGAAACCGCGAGTTGGCATTTGGACAAGCAGGGTGAATGGAACCGCCACCACCTGGCGGAAGACGGCCAGGACCTCAAGGACGTGCAGTCCTGGCTGCTCGCCTCCCGCTCGCGCCAGCGCTCGACCATCCTGCGGTAGGGATCGTGAGTGTGAGCAGCGATGCACTGGTTGCGGACCAGGCTGACCAACCCGGCGAAGAGGTTTCCGTCACGGCGGCGGGCGCCATCCCCTGGCGCCTCAATTCGGTAAACAAGGACCAGCTCGAGGTCCTGCTGATCCACCGTCCGAGGTATGACGACTGGTCCTGGCCGAAGGGCAAAATAGACGCCGGCGAGACCATCCCGGAGTGCGCCGTGCGCGAGGTGGAGGAGGAGATCGGGCTCACCGCTCCGCTGGGGATCCCGCTCCCGCCCATCCACTACCACGTGGCGGCCGGGCTGAAGGTGGTTCACTACTGGGCGGTCGACGTCGACGGCGCCGTCTTGATCCCGGACGGCACGGAAGTCGACAGCGTCATGTGGTGCCCGCCCGAGAAGGCCGCCCGCCTCCTGAGCAACCCGAGCGACATCGAGCCGCTGCAGCACCTGGTGAACGCCCACGACCGCGGGGAGCTGGCGACCTGGCCGCTGCTGATCGTGCGCCATGCGAAGGCCAAGCCCCGCTCGTCCTGGTCCAAGGCCGAGGGCGACCGCCCGCTGGCCGCCACCGGCATGCGGCAGGCGCAGTCGGTGGGGCGGCTCCTGCAGGCGTGGAAGCCCGCGCGGATCGTTTCAAGCCCGTGGTTGCGGTGCGTTGCCACCATCGCACCCTACGCCAAGGCGGCCGACGCCAAGGTCAAGCTCAACGAGGCCCTCACCGAGCACCGGCACAGCCGCAGCCCGCACAAGACGGCAGCCGTCGTCGAGGGATTGTTCGACAAGCAGCGGGCCGTCGCGCTGTGCACGCACCGTCCGGCCCTGCCCACGGTCCTGAAGCAACTCGCGAAGCACATGAACTCCCGGCTGCGGGACCTGCTGCCGTCCTCGGACCCGTTCCTGGCGCCGGGCGAGATCGTGGTCTGCCACGTCGCCCGCGGCAGCAAGAAAAAAGTGGTCGCGGTGGAGCGGTTCAAGCCGTTCGACGACTGAGGTCCTTGACCCCGGGGGGCCCTAAGCCTAGTTTGTATCAATAGCTTGATACATTACTGCTGAATCTTGGGGGATTCCGTGCCGGTCCTGTTGAACGTGCCGCCGATGCTGTTGCTCGGCCCGGCGATCGCCGCCCTGCTGGTGTATGCCGTCCTGCGGTGGGTGATCTGGGCTCCCGGGACCGGAACGTCGCCGCAGACAGTATCGGAGCACGGGCTGTGGGTAGGTGTGATCGGCTGGCTCGCAAGCTCACTCCAGGGCGCCATGACCCTGGGCATCATCCCGGCCAATCCGTCAGCGTCCGCCGTGGTGGGCGCCGACTCGATCATCCCGGCGCTGGCATGGCCGGTCCTGGGCTGCCTGGGCGTGCATGCCCTGGGACAGGTCACCTACCCGGGTCCGCGGCGAATGCGGCGGCAGGCCGTGCTGTCCGTGCGGCGCATCAAAGACTTCCTGCCCCGCAGGCTGGCATTGACCACGGCTGCGATCTTCGTCTCGGCTGCCGCGGCCATCGCCCGGACTGCCACGCTGCCCGGGTTCGCGGCCGTGGCTCCCACTACGGTCAGCGACGGCGCGTACGGCTACTACAACAGCGGCGGCGACGGCCGTATCCCCGGACCGGAGGTGGCCGCATGGCTCGGCGGCGCCCTGCTGGTGCTGGCCGTCGGCACGTGGCTGGTTTTGTGGCTGATCGCCCGCCGCCGGCAACTGGAGGCCCTTGACGCGGCGGACAACGCTGTACTGCGGACCATCGCGATGAACCGGCTGCTGCGCACAGTGTCCACAGTGGCTGCCGGCTTGGCGGTCATCGCGGGGAACTTCGCGGCCCGTCCCGATCCGGCCCAGCAAACGGGATCGTGGACGAACTTCGCCGGCCTCGCGGCGACCGTGGTCCTGCTCGTGATGTGGTGGTGGCGGCCGCCTCGGCTTGCTTCCGCCGGGCTGGGCGTCCGGAACCGGCCGGAATCAGGGATCGCCGCCGGCCGCCAGCACCCGGCCGCCAGGCTGGTCTCCTCACTTGGAGCGCTCCTGGGCCTCGCGGCCGCCGTGCCGCTGGTCGCCGGAGCCTTCCTCGCCCCCGTGATCATGGCGGCCGCCGGCTACGGACTTGCGGGACTCGTGGCCGTGATGGGCACCTGCGTCCTGCTGGTCATCGCCGGAGGCGAGCTGGTCCTGCAGCGCAACTACGGAACGCCGGAGGCGCCGCGCACCTGGCCCCGGCAGCCGGTCAGCCCGGCCCTGCTGACCACGGCGGTCCTGGCGCTGCTGGTCTTCCTGGCAGCCCTCGCCGTCACCGCCGCGGGACAGGCCCTGCTGGCCGAAGATCGCGGCTGGGTTCCGGTTGCACTGCTCACCGCCGGGACCTGCGTTGCCGCCCTGCCGGCGTTCCTCCGGGCCCGGTCCCGCCAGGGCGTCCGCGACGCCCCGCGCGGTCTGGACCCCGCGCTGCGAGCCATCACTGTCCACCGCGTCGTGCGGACCCTCGCCGCAACCCTCACGGCCCAGGCCGGTGTCCTCCTGCTGACCCAGACCAATGCCTGGGCGGCGGTGTTCGGGCCGGACGCGTTCGGCGACGCCGTCGATCCGGCCGCCGGATCGTGGTGGCCGGCGACCCTGGCAGGCGCTGTCCTGGCCGCCAGTGCCGTGGTCATCGCCGTCATCCCCGTGGGCGGCCTGGCCCGGAAGACCCCCGCTCCCCTGCCGCGGAAGGAAGTCGCCGCGTGACGGCGGGCATCGCCGTCAACCTGCGTTCGCCAGTTCCCCCCTTCGAGCAGATCCGGACGCAGATCGCCTCCCTCATCAGCGCCGGGACGCTGGCAGCGGGAACCCGGCTGCCGACCGTCCGCAGCCTCGCGTCGGACTTGGGCCTCGCGGCCGGGACAGTCGCGCGGGCCTACAAGGAACTCGAACTGGCCGGACTGGTCGAAACCCGGCGGCGCAACGGCACGGTGGTCGCCGGCAGCCAGCCGATCCTGACCCCGCCCGCACCTCCGCCGGGCACGGTCCCGGTGGAGGTGATCGCCGCCGTCGACCGCTGCATTGCGGAAGGCCGCACTGCCGGGCTCGACGACGCGGCACTGCTGGCGATCCTGCGGGCGAGGCAGGGAGGGTCACACAAATAAGGAGAGCCAGCGAGTTCTCAGTAGACTGGAACGGTGAGCATCCCTACGCCCTATGAAGACCTCCTGCGCGACGTCCTCGAGCACGGCACGCACAAATCGGACCGCACCGGTACCGGCACCCTGAGCGTTTTTGGCCGCCAGCTCCGCTTTGACTTGAGCAAGAGCTTCCCGCTGATCACCACCAAGCGGGTGCATTTCAAGTCCGTGGCGGTGGAGCTGCTTTGGTTCCTCCGCGGCGACACGAACGTCAAATGGATGCAGGACCAGGGCGTCACCATCTGGGACGAATGGGCCGACGCCGACGGCGAACTCGGTCCCGTTTACGGGGTCCAGTGGCGTTCCTGGCCCACGCCCGACGGCGGGCACATCGACCAGATCGCCGAGCTCATCGAGAACCTGAAGTCCAACCCGGATTCGCGCCGGCACATCGTCTCGGCCTGGAACGTCTCCGAACTCAAGGACATGGCCCTGCCCCCGTGCCACGCGTTCTTCCAGTTCTACGTGGCGGACGGCAAGCTTTCGTGCCAGCTGTACCAGCGGTCGGCGGACACCTTCCTGGGCGTGCCCTTCAACATCGCGTCCTACGCCCTGCTGACACGCATGATCGCGCAGCAGACCGGCCTGGAACCGGGCGAATTCGTCTGGACCGGCGGGGATGTCCACATCTACGACAACCACATGGACCAGGTCCTCAAGCAGCTCGCCCGCGAGCCCTACGACTACCCCCAGCTGAACATCACCCGAAAGCCGGACTCCATCTTCGACTACACCCTCGAGGACTTCGAGGTGGTCGGCTACCAGCACCACCCGACGATTAAGGCCCCGATAGCCGTATGAGCAACGACAACACCGCGGGCGTGCAGCCCGGCGATTTCACGGAACAACTTCGAGCGTCCACCACTGGCCTCGGGCTCGTCTGGGCCCAGACCAGCACCGGGGTGATCGGCAAGGCCGGTGACATGCCGTGGCACCTGCCCGAGGACATGTCGCACTTCAGCCGCCTCACCACCGGCCACCCGGTCATCATGGGACGCAAGACCTGGGAATCATTCCCGGACAAGTACCGCCCCCTGCCCGGCCGGACGAACATCGTCATCACCCGCCAGGCCACCTGGCAGGACACCCCGGGCGCGGAAGGCGCCGTCGCCGTCGCGTCGCTCGATGACGCCTTGCTTGAATCCCAGTTCGTGGCCGGCCATGAGACCGTGTGGATCATCGGCGGCGGCGAAATCTTTGCCCAGTCCCTGGACCTTGCCGACGTCGCCGTCGTCACCACCATCGACACCAACGCCGAAGGGGACACCTTCGCTCCGGAACTCGGCTACGACTGGACCGTCTCGGCCAGCCTCCCGCCCAACGGCTGGCTGACCTCCGCCAACGGCACCCGCTACCGGATCACGCTGTGGCGCCGGACGGAGGCCAAGTAATGCTGAGGAAGCCAGAAACACTCTTTGTCCTGGGGTACATGCTCCTGCCCCTGCTCGCACTGCTCTCCGCGGTCGTGGGATTGACCATGATCCTGGGCGGCAACAAGATCCTCGGGGCGATCGTGCTGGTGGTGGTGACCCAGGTCTTCACGTTCGGCGCGGTTTTCGCGCTGCGCCGGCGCAAGGCGGCACTGCTGGAAGAGCCCCGCGGCGACTATAACGCGTGACGTAACCGACTGCGCCGGGCTGGCCGTGAAGTCTAAACTGGGCCCATGACTACAGCAGCTACCCCGTCCGTCGGCCTGGTTGGTTGGCGTGGCATGGTCGGTTCCGTCCTCATGCAGCGCATGCAGGATGAGGGCGACTTCGCCAACATCAACCCGGTCTTCTTCTCCACCTCGAACGCGGGCGGTGCCGCCCCTGCCCTGGCCGGCGCCGCTGCGGGCGCCGCCGGCAAGCTTGAGGACGCGTTCGACCTCGAGACCCTGGCGAAGCTGCCCATTATTGTCACCGCCCAGGGCGGGGACTACACCAAGCAGGTCCACGGCGAGCTCCGCAGCCGCGGCTGGGACGGCCTCTGGATCGATGCCGCCTCCACGCTGCGCATGAATGAGGATTCCATCATCGTGCTGGACCCCATCAACCGGGACGTCATCGACGCCGGCCTCTCCGGCGGGGTGAAGGACTACGTCGGCGGCAACTGCACCGTGTCCTGCATGCTGATGGGCCTGGGCGGGCTGTTCAAGAACGACCTGGTCGAATGGGGCACGTCCATGACGTACCAGGCGGCCTCCGGCGGCGGGGCGCGCCACATGCGTGAACTGCTGAACCAGTTCGGCAGCCTCAACGCCGAGGTCAGCACCGAACTGGACGACCCGGCGTCGGCGATCCTCGAGATCGACCGCAAGGTCCTGGCACACCAGCGCGCCGGCATCGACGCCACACAGTTCGGCGTTCCGCTGGCCGGTTCGCTGATCCCCTGGATCGACGCGGACCTCGGCAACGGCCAGTCCAAGGAGGAATGGAAGGCCGGAGTGGAGACGAACAAGATCCTTGGCACCTCCGCCGCGAACCGCGTCGTCATGGACGGCCTGTGCATCCGGATCGGTGCGATGCGCTCCCACTCCCAGGCCCTGACCCTGAAGCTGCGCGAGGACCTCCCGGTCGCCGAGATCGAGAAGCTCGTGGACGCGGACAACCAGTGGGCCCGCGTGGTGCCAAACACCAAGGAAGCCTCGATGGCCGAGCTCACGCCCGTGGCGGCGTCCGGCACCCTGGACATTCCGGTGGGCCGGATCCGCAAGCTTGAGATGGGTCCGCAGTACATCAGCGCGTTCACGGTGGGCGACCAGCTGCTGTGGGGCGCCGCGGAGCCGCTGCGGCGCATGCTCCGCATCGCCACCGGAAACCTCTAGGAGCACTTCCGGGACACCCCTTCAGGCGGACGTTCAGGCACCCCTTCAGGCGGCCGTTCAGGCACCTGTTCCGGCACCTGTTCAGGCGCCAAGGAATCTGCGGTATTTCGCGGCCTGCAGCCCAAAAGACTTTTGGGCTGCAGGCCGCAGCCCGTTAACGGCGTCGAAGGGTTCAGGCACGACGCCGGCTCCCCTGCGGCCCGGCGGCCCGGCCCAGGTGCCGATCACGCCGCCGCCGGTCACAATGGTCTTCTTGAACACGCCGTTGCCGCCGGGGACGATCTTGTCGGCGTGCTCCGGCGGCAGCACGAGGGACCGGTCCGCGTAGCCGAGCAGGAATTCGTCGAACCCCGGCAGCGCCAGCACCGTGCGCTGACCGGGGACGCCGTCGTCGAGCAGCGCGGCTGTCTCTGCAGAGAGCCAGTAGCTGGTCCCCTCAAACTCCAGTTCCGCCAGCTGGTCCGACACCCGGGCCAGGGCGGCCCGGGTTTCCGTCAGCGGAATGCCGGCCCACCAGGCAAAATCACGTTCCGTGGCGGGGCCGTGACTGCGAAGGTAGCGCAGCAGCCACTCGGCGATGCCGTCGGAACGGTCCAGGGTCCGCGACTCGGTGATCCAGTCGCCGAAGGCCACGACCAGCTGCTGGTTGCCGGCCAGCGGACCCTGCACCAGCAACCCCCGCTGGCACAGGATCCCGAGCAGATGGATGCCGCGCTGGCCCGCCGTGGACTGGCCCGCCCGTTCGAAGGCCTGGAACAGCTCCGCCCGGCTGGCAGCTCCTCCGGAGACCAGCTGCAGGGCAGTTGCCGCGGCGGCGTCGACGTCCGCGGCCGTGATCTCGAGCTCCCGGTGGCGCCGGGCCAGGCCCTGGATCAGCCGGTCGGAGGTGATGGCCAGCATCCATTTCAAGTCCTCGGGCGCCAGCACGTGCAAGGTGCCGCGCATTGGCCAGGAACGGACGATCTCCGCCCGGTCCAGCGCCCCGCGTACGTCTTCGGCGCGGGAACCCGGCACGCGCTGGCCGACGGCCCAGAGCACGGCCTGCAGGTCCTGGGCCTGCATCGCAGTCATGCCGCGGACGGCGTCGGGGACGGACTGAAACCCCGGTCCCAGCAGTCCCTGGGCGGCGAGCCGCAGCCTGCCGATGATTCCGGGGCCAAGCCGGCGGACGCCCGTCACTGCTGCCATGGAACCATGGTAAGTCGCGTGTGCTGCCTGTCGGGTTGTTGCCCGGCTGTTCCCAGCCGCCATCCAGCAGGCTTCCCTACCCTTGAATCATGACTATGAGTGAGGTGTGGCCGCTGCTGCGGCCCCTGTGCCGGAAGCTGGCCCTGCTGGGCTGGGCGTCCAGCGCCGCCGGCATGGCTGCCGGGCTCGCCGTCGCCATCGCCAGCGGTACCCGGCTCTCGCCCATGATGAGCACCCTGCAGCTGGTGGCCGCCTCGTCCATGGCGGTGTCCGTGGCCAGCTTCGTCACGGCCGCGGCGTTGCAGCCGAGGGCACGGTCTCAGGCACGGGTGCAGGCGGCTGTGAAGCACGGAAGCATCGCCCCGCAGGGCCGGGAGCTCCAGCTCGACTATGGCGGCGAATTTCCGGCCACCGTACAGGCCTTCCTGCTCGGCTCCCTGGCGTTCCTCGCCGGCGCCGTGGCGTTTGCGTGCGCCGGACTGGTGCTGCAAAGCGGGCCCAGCGTCCAGTCCGTGGCGTTCTGCCAGGTCTTCCTGCTCGGGGCCGCGGCCTCCGGTTTCACCTTCATGCTTTTCAGCAAGGTGGCACCCCGCCACACGGAACCGTAGCCGGGGCGCGGGGGCGCCCGGGCCGGCGCTGCCCCCGGCCGTGCCCGGGCAGCGGCCCTTTCCCTGGGCCGGACTTTACCTAAAGATCGACGCCGATCAGCAGCGGCTCCGGGTGCAGTTCAATGCCGAAACGTTCGACGACGCCGTGGCGGACCTCGCGCGCGACGGCCAGCATGTCCGCCGCGCTCGCCCCTCCCCGGTTGGTGATGGCAAGGGTGTGCTTGGTGGACAGCGAGGCCCGGCCGCCCGAGACGCTGTCCGGGTCCAGGCCGAAGCCCTTGGCGAACCCGGCCTGGTCGATCAGCCACGCCGCCGAGAGCTTGGTCAGCCCGTCCGCACCGGCGGGGTACCGCGGGGCCTCCTGCGGCAGCCGTGCCGCGACGTCCTCGGCCACGATCGGGTTCGTGAAAAAGGATCCCGTGGAGTAGGTGTCACGGTCGTCCGCGTCCCAGACCATGCCCTTGGACGCCCGGAGCCGCAGCACCTCGCGCCGGACGTCGGTGGAGTAGGCGCGCTGGCCCTGCTCGACGCCGAGCACCCGGGCGAGTTCGGCGTAGCGGACCGGGGCGCTCTTCCGGCCGAGCGGGAGCTGGAACTCCACGGTGAGCACCACATAGCGCGGTGAGCCGTTGACGGTGGTCTGCTTAAGGATGGAGTCCCGGTAGCCGAACTTGAGTTCGGAATTCGTGAAGGACTTCACCGCGTTGCGCTCCCGATCCCAGGTGCGCACGACGGCGATCGTCTGGGAGACGTCGGCCCCGTAGGCGCCGACGTTCTGCACGGGGGTGGCGCCCGTGGCACCGGGGATCCCGGAGAGTGCTTCGACGCCGGACCAGGCATGCTTCACGGCGTGTTCAACGAAGGCGTCCCAGTTGTGGCCGGCCTGGACCACCACCGCCACGCCGCCGCAGGAGTCCTCGGCGTCGACGGTGAACCCCTCCGAGGCGATCTTCAGCACCGTGCCGGGGAACCCGGCGTCGGACACCAACAGGTTGGAGCCGCCGCCGATGATCAGCAGGGACTGGCCGGCGGCGTCCGCGGTGCGCACGGCGTCGATGATCTCGGCCTCGGTGCGGGCCTCGATATAGCTGCCGGCGGGGCCGCCGACGGCGGAGGTGGTCAGGGCGGAGAGCTGGATCTGGGTCACCTGACCAGCCTAGCCGGGATCATCCGCCCGGCTAAGCCGGTACTGGCCGCCCCTGGCTAGCTGTACTGTCCCGGCACGGGCACGGGCACGGGGAGTTTGCGGGCCACCGGGGAGAGCAGGAAACTGACGATCAGCATCACCATGACGCCCAGCAGCGAGTGGAGAATGCCGACGTGCTCGGCCAGCAGACCCAGCAGCGGCGGCCCGCACAGGAACGCTCCGTAGCCGATCGTGGACACCACGGACACCCGCGCGGCGGCCTTGACGGGATCGTCGGCCGCGGCGGACATGCCGACCGGGAAGCCCAGGGACGCGCCGAGTCCCCAGATGGCCAGGGCCACGTAGGCCAGCCACGGTACCGGGGCGAAGACGAACAGGCCGAGGCCCAGAACCGCCAGCGCGGCGCACCAGCGCATCACCGGGACCCGGCCGAAGCGGTCCAGGACCAGGGTGCCGGCGAAGCGGCCGATGGTCATGAAGGTGACGAACAGCCCGTACCCGGCAGCTCCGGCGGCGTCGGTTTGGCCGTGGCCGTCGGCCAGCGCCAGCGCCACCCAGTCCCCCGCCGCTCCTTCGGCCAGGGCCAGCCCGAGGACCAGCACGCCCAGCAGCAGGGTGCGCCTGTCACGCCAGGCCTGGGCAATGAGGCGTTTGTTGTCCAGCGGCGGCTCCGGGACCGCGTCCGCCTGCCGGACGATCGGGATGGGCCCGGTGGAAGGATCCTCGAAGGTGTCTGTCCCGGACGCCTTGAAGGGCCGCTCTGCCTCGAGGGGCGTGATGTCCGCCCGGAACCAGGCCGCCGCGGTGGTCACCGAGCCGGCCACCAGCAGGCCCACCACGGCCAGGTGCAGGAAGACGGGAATCCCGGCGGCGGCAGCCCAGGCGCCCAGCCCGGCGCCCGCAACAGTGCCCAGGCTGAAGGAGCCGTGCAGCCGGGGCATGATGTGCCGCCGGACGGCGCGTTCCACCGCCGCCCCTTCGACGTTGGACGCGGTGTTCCAGCTGGCGGTGCCCAGCCCGATGATTGCCAGACCCGCGGCAACCGCCACCGGGCTGGCGAGCACCGAGGTGCCGAAGCCTGCCAGCGCCAGCCCGAATCCGACCATGATGCTGCCGATCCGGATGGTGCGCTTGGAGCCAAGGCGAAGGACAATCAGGCCCGAGGCGGACACGGACACGAAGGATCCCGCCGTCATGCAGAGCAGGAGCAGCCCGATCGTGCCCGGGGTCAGGTCCAGACCGTCGCGGATGGCCGGCAGCCGGGACACCCAGGTGGAAAAGGCGATTCCGCTCGCGGCGTAGGCCACCACCACGGCGTTTCGCCAGTGCGTGATCTCGGCGGGCGGGACGAAGACTTCCTTGCTCACAGCAGCCAGATTCACAGCAAAGCCATGGGCTAGGCCACCCTGACGACGGCCTGGGCCTTGACGAGGACCTTCTGGGCGGCCGAGACGACCGTGAGGTCGACGCGGGCGGTGCCGGCGTCGGCGTCGAGGGCCCCGATGGCCCCGCTGACCTCGATCACGGCACCGGCCTCCGGTGTCCCCGTCGTGTCGGCGACGGGAACCGGCTTGGTGAAGCGGGTCTGGAAGTCGACGACGGCGGCGGGATCGCCGGCCCAGTCGGTCACGAGCTGGACGGCCGCGCCCATGGTGAACATGCCGTGGGCGATCACACCCGGCAGGCCGACGCCGGTGGCGAAGGCCTCGTTCCAGTGGATCGGGTTGAAGTCACCGGATGCGCCGGCGTACTTGACGAGGTCGGTGCGGGTGACGGTAATGCTGCGGCTGCCAATGTGCTGGCCGACCGTGAGTGCTGCGACGTCGATGCTCATGGCTACTGTCCCTCTCCGCGGACCAGGATGGACGAGGTGGTGGTGGCGACCGGCTTGCGGACGTCGGCGGCACCGGTGGCATCGCCGGCGGCGCCGGTGGCATCGCCGGGAGCCAGGGCGAAGATTTCCGAGCGGGTGGTGATCATGGCTCCGCCGCCCATGGCGCGGACGCCGTCGACGTGCAGTTCGGCGACCAGCCGGTCCCCCGCGACGATCGGGCGGTGGTGCGTGAACCGCTGGTCGGCGTGGACCACGCGGGAGAAGTCGATCCCGGATTCCGGATCCTCGATCAGCTGCGCGTCGGCGCGCTGCGCGACGATAATGGCGAAGGTCGGCGGCGCCACGAGGTCGCTGTGACCCAGCGCCTCGGCGGCGGCAACATCGAAGTGGGCAGGGTGGGTGGCCTTGACCGCGCGCGCGAACTCGCGGATCTTCTCGCGGCCGACGTCATACACCTCTGCGGCAGGGTAGCTGCGCCCCTGCAGGTCCGGATTGATAGTCATGGTTCCAGCCTATCGCCACGCCCGGAGCCGCCCGGCTTCGTGACAGGGTGCGCGCCGGGGACCGGACGGGCACTGACGGGCGCTCCGGCGGTTCTTGACCGATGCGATATGATGAAAACATCAATCCATCAATCCGAATCGCCTAGGGCGCCCCCGGACCGCGCCGCGAACGGATGCGAGAAAGTGTTTCCCCGCCATGATCTCCGCCGCGCAGACACCCCTGTACGAAATTAAGGCCAACCTGTTCAAAGCCCTGGCGCACCCGGCCCGAATCCGGATCCTCGAGCTTCTGGCGGCCGCGCCGGACAATACGGCACCGGTCAGTTACCTGCTCGCCGAGACGGGGCTGGAGCCCTCGCACCTGTCCCAGCATCTGGGCACGCTGCGCCGGCACGGTGTGGTGACATCGGTCCGGACGGCGAATGTCGTGACCTACCGGCTGGCTCATCCCAAGATCAAGGAGCTGCTCGCGATCGCCCGGGTCTTCCTGCTGGACACCCTGGCCGGTTCCAGCGAACAGCTCCGGATAGCGCAGGAGCTGCCGGCAGGCCACCTCGACCGCGCGGGCGACGCCGACAGTACCGGCCACCTCGACGCCGCGGCAACGTGAGCGCGGCCCAGGCAGCAGACCCGGCGACGACATCTGCCACGGCCCGGGGACGCTTCGCCCGGTTTGTGCCGTCCCGCCGCGACTACGAGCTCTTGAGGTCCGCCTGGAAGACGGATCTGTTCGCCGGCATCACGGTGGGCATTGTGGCGCTCCCCCTGGCCCTGGCCTTCGGGGTCAGTTCCGGGGTCGGGGCGGAGGCCGGACTCATCACCGCGGTGGTGGCAGGACTTGTCGCCGCCGTCATGGGCGGATCCAACGTCCAGGTCTCCGGCCCGACCGGCGCCATGGTGGTGGTCCTGGCCCCGGTGGTCGCCGTCCACGGCGTCGGCAGCATTGCCCTGGTCTCTGTACTGGCCGGGCTGCTGGTCGTGGTCCTGGGCGCCAGCGGGCTGGGCCGGGCCGTCGCGTTCATCCCGTGGCCGGTCGTGGAGGGTTTCACGCTCGGCATCGCCGCCATCATTTTCCTCCAGCAGGTTCCCTTGGCCACGGGCACCGAGGGAACGCCGGGCCACAACACCCTCCTGGCCGCCGTCGAGAGCGCGTCGCAGGCCACCATGCCGACCGTGCTGGAGACGCTCGCGGTGGTGGCCTGCGTCGCGGCCGTGATGTACCTGCTGCCGAGGCTGAATAAGGCCCTGCCCGCGAGCCTGATCGCGGTGCTGCTCACCACCGCGGCGTCGGAGATGCTGGCGCTGGACATACCGCGGATCGGCGCGCTTCCGCACTCCCTGCCGGCGCCCTCGATGCCTTCCGTCGACCCGGCCGCGCTGGGAGGCCTGCTGATGCCGGCCGTGTCCATCGCGACGCTGGCCGCCATCGAATCCCTGCTCTCTGCCCGGGTGGCCGCCGGCATGGTCGGCCCCGACGGCCGTCCGTCCGGCGCGTACAGCCCGGACCGGGAGCTCACCGGCCAGGGGCTGGCCTCGATCGCTGCCGGATTCTTCGGCGGCATGCCCGCCACGGGCGCGATCGCCCGGACCGCCGTGAACGTCCGTTCCGGGGCCAAGACCCGGCTCTCCGCGGTGGTGCACGCCCTGGTGCTGCTGGCCATCATCTACCTGGCGGCGGGGCTCGTCGGCAGGATCCCGCTGGCGGCGCTGGCCGGCATCCTCATGGTCACGGCCGTCCGCATGGTCTCGCGGCACACCGTGACGGCGATTTTGCGCTCCACCCGGGCCGACGCCGCGGTCTTCGTGGTCACAGCCCTCATTACCGTCGCCTTCGACCTCATTGTGGCCATCCAGATCGGACTCGCCGCGGCCGCCGTGTTCACGCTGCGGACATTCGCTTCCCTGAGCGGGGTCCGGCGCGAGGACATCCCGGGGCCGCCGGTTCCGGGCGATGAGCACATCGCCATTTTCCGGCTGGACGGGGCCATGTTCTTCGGTGCAGCGGAGCGGGTCCTGCAGGAGATCAGCCAGGTGAGGGACATCCAGGTCGCCGTCATCCGGCTCTCCCAGCTGCGGATGCTGGACGCCACGGGCGCCCACATGCTCGTTGAGGTGGTCTCCGCGCTGGAGCTGCGCGGGGTCACGGTCCTGCTGAAGGGGGTCCAGCCGCAGCATCTGGAGCTCGTGACCAATGTGGGGGTAATCCGCTCACTGCGGCATCACAAGCACCTGTTCACATCCCTCCCGGACGCGGTGGAGCATGCCCGGAGCCATGTGGTGCGGAACGCGGCCGCTAGCGCTTGAGGTTTTTCCGGATCGCCTGGCCGCGGACCACAAGCCCGGCAATGTGCAGGACCAGGCCGAGTCCGATCACTGCCAGTGAGGCGAGGGCAAGGGGCTGGTTGCCGGTGCTGTTGCCCACCACGCTGAGGATGATACCGAGGGCGATCAGGCCCATGGCGCTGAAGACGATCACCTTGTAGGTGGTTGACGCGGTGGCCCAGAATTCATTCAGCACCGTGCCAGTCTACCGGGACGGCCGGACGACACCGCGAGCCGCAAAATTCCTGGCGACACTCACATTGCCTGCCGGCGCGGGAATACGGGCGCGTCCGGTAATTTGCGCGTCGCGAGGCAATTCCAGCGTCAGAACAAGGCTTCCTGCACGGCCGGGACATCCGAGCCGTGGTCACCGAGTTCGATCACCCGGGCCTTGAGCTGGCCCAGGTTCACCACGAATTCCAGTCCGCTGCCATCCAGCGCCGCGAGGGCAATGCTGCCGCTCAGCGCGTCGATCCGGAACCCGTGCGCTCCGGCCGCCAGGTCGTGCGGATAGGCATGCCGGGCGGCCGGGGCGCAGGCCTTCGCGGAGAGTTCCGGCCGGGCCCACCGCTCATCCACCACCGCGAAGCCCTCCCCGCCGGCACCGGCAATCAGGGTCCGGGCCTCCCCTGCCAGCCGTCTGTTCAGGGCGTCGAGGTCGACGGCGGCTGCCGGCGCGAGCAGCGCAGCGGCCTTGGCGGCAGCGCGGACCTGCTGCGGCAGCCCGGCCTCGCGCGTGATCATGTCTTCAAGGAGGCGGACCACGCGGCCGTCCTCGGCACGGGCGACGTACCGGGCGACGACGGCGCCCTGCTCGGCGAGCCGGTTCCATTTGCGCCGGTGGGACGCGGTGCCGACCTTGCTGGCCCCGTTGGCGAAGGTGGCGACGTAGAGCCAGTGCGGCTGCATCAGGTACGCGCGCAGGCCCGGCGGGACCCGGCCGCCGCGGTGGAAGTCATGGATCAGCCGGAATTCATCCAGGACGAAGCACCGCCCGCACTGGCTGCCCCTGGCGGCGGGAGCCCGGTCCGGGCACAGGACGTGGTCCCGGTCCGCGGGTCCGTGCACCAAGTGATGCCCAAGGCACTGTTTCCCCGCGGCGGCGAGCCGGAAACCGAGGCGGGTGCCGGCGTCGAGCGTCACTGCGGTGAGGGCGCCGCCAGGGTCCTGCAGGCGCATCGCCGGCGGCCTGCCGCCGGACGCTGCGGCGGGCCCGGGCGCCGGACCATCCCAAAAGACCCCGTGCACCAGATAGCGGGTATCGGTCACGGGGTCTCCTCGAGTGGTGTGGCGGCTACAGGGCCGGCTGCACGCCAAAGGCTACCGCGAGCTTCATGATCTTCTCGGCCCGGCCCAGGCGCGGCAGGTCGGAGCCGTCCCGGATGACGCGGCCGTTGGCTTCGAAGTCGGCCATGAAGTCGGTGGCCCAGGCGACGTCGGACGGGGTGGGGCTGATGACCTCGTTGATGACCGGCGTCTGGTCGATTGCGAGGCAGAGCTTCCCGGTCATCCCCATCATCACCGTGATGCCGGTCTGTTCGCGCAGGATCGGGTGGTTCGTGCCGACGGTGGGGCCGTCGATGGGGCCGGGGAGGTTGCCCACGCGGCTGGCCACAACGAGCTTGGCGCGGGGGTAGGCCATGGCTTCCGCGGTGGCCGCCATGCCGGTGTCGCGGCGGAAGTCGCCCGAGCCGAAGGCCAGGCGGAAGGCGCCCTGGGCCTTGGCGATGTTGTTGGCTTCCTCGATGCCGACGGCGGACTCGACCAGGGGGATCACCGGGGTCTTGCCGTCCATCCGGTGGAAGCTCTCCGTGACCTGGTCGGCCGATTCGGTTTTGGCCAGCATGATGCCCAGCAGGCCGGGGGTGCCGCGCAGGCCGGCGAGGTCGTCGGCCCAGAACGGGCTGGTGGCGTCGTTGATCCGGACCCACGCGCTGCCGCCGGCGGTCAGCCAGTTCACGACGTTGGCGCGGGCGGCGTCCTTCTGCGAGGGGTCCACCGCGTCTTCGATGTCGAGGATGATCGCATCGGCCCGGGAGACGGCGGACTGGTCGAAGAGATCGGTCTTCATCGCGTTAACCAGCAGCCAGGAGCGGGCGATGTCGGCCGGGATGTTGCGTTGGGGCCGAAGTGATTCGGCGGTGGTGGTAGAGGTCATGCATCTACGCTAGTCGCCCGGGGGCACTTGCCGCTAAGCGATCCGGCCCTCAGCGGCGACCATTACGACCAAAATCACGTCCACACCCAGCTGGCCGGCAGCAGAAGCCGTTTTCGGGCTCCCAACGGCCTCGGCTGCCGGCCAGTTGGGTGGGACGGACAGGCTAGGGGATGTTGCTTCCCCGGGCCGCGACCCAGAGCCCGTACCACTCGGCGCGGGTCATCGCCGCGGCGGCCTCGGCGGCTCCGGCGCAGGCGAGGATCCGGTCCGGGTTCGCGGTGCCGATCACGGGCGCAATCCCTGCAGGGTGCCTCATGAGCCAGCCGAGCACGATCGCTTCCCCCGTGGTCCCCTTCTCGGCGGCCAGGGCGGCCACGAGGGAGGTGGCGGCCTCCTCGGCCGGCGTCCGAGCGGCCGCCGGCGCCCCGGTGTAGAGGCCGCGGGCCAGCGACCCGTATGCCTGCAGACGGATGCCGTTCCGGACGCAGTGCTCGACGGTCCCGTGCGGGAAGCTGTAGTCCGTGCCCTCGGCATGGTTGACGAGCACTGTGCTTTCCAGCCACGCCCGTTTCAGCAGGCTCATTTCGAGCTGGTTGCCCACCACGGGAACCTCGAGCCGGTCCTGCAGCATCTCGATCTGCGGGCCCGACATGTTGGACACGCCCACGGCCCGCACCTTGCCTTCGGCCATGAGCTGCCCGACGGCGGAGGCCACCTCCGCCGGATCCATCAGGGGATCCGGGCGGTGCAGCATGAGCACGTCGACGTAGTCCGTCCGGAGCCGGGCCAGGCTTTCGTTGACCCGCTCCAGGATGCCGTCCCGGCTGAGGTCGTAGTAGGCCTCCAGGCCCTGCTCGTTGAGCCGGATGCCGCACTTGGTCTGCAGCCGGATTTTCTCCCGCAGCCCGGCGGTGCGGGCCAAGACCTCGCCGAAGACGGCTTCGGCCTTGCCGTTGGTGTAGATGTCCGCGTGGTCGAACAGTGTGATGCCCGCGTTCAGGGCGGCTTCGACGGCCGCGGCCGCCTCGTCCACGTGCGCGGACGAGTACGGCTCGGCCGACCAGTCGCCGCCCAGGCCCATGCAGCCGTAGACGAGTTCCTGGGGAAGGTTCCCGGCGCCGGCGGGCGTGCCGGGCGAAGCCTGCGGTGCGGGGCTCACCGCAGCCAGACGGTGGTGTTGGCCGGCAGCTGCCCGCCATCCAGCGGGCCGCTGCTGACCAGCACCTCGCCGGCCGGCAGGTCAACCGGCGCGTCGCCGAAGTTGGTCACCGTCTGCCAGCCGCCGGGACGGCTGAAGCGCAGGACGTCGGCGCTGCCGGATTCCTGCCACTGCAGTTCCTCCGAGGTCTGCAGTTCGCGGCGCAGCTTCAGGGCCGTGCGGTAGAGCTCGAGGGTGGACCCTTCCACGCCGTCCTGGGCTGCCACCGCGTAGCGGCTGAACCAGGCCGGCTGCGGCAGGTGTGCCCCGCCGGCGCCAAAGCCGAACGAGGTGCCCTCCGGGGCCCAGGGCAGGGGCACGCGGCAGCCGTCGCGGCCAATCTCCACGCCCTTGTTCCGGAAGAAGGTGGGGTCCTGGCGCTCGGCGTCGGGGATCTCCGTGACTTCCTGCAGGCCCAGTTCCTCGCCCTGGTACAGGTAGGCCGATCCCGGCAGGGCCAGCATCAGCAAGGTCGCGGCGCGGGCCCGGCGCAGGCCGAGTTCGACGTCGAGCTCCTCGACGGGGGCGCCGGCCAGCAGCCAGCCCTTGCCGTCCTGGCCCTGGGCGTGCTTGCCGCCGCCCTGGGGCAGGCCGTAGCGGGTGGCGTGGCGGACGACGTCGTGGTTGGAGAAAACCCAGGTGGAGGAGGCCCCGGACTCGGTGGCCTCGGCGAGGTTCCGGGCGATGATTTCGCGGAACTCGCCTGCGGCGAAGTCGGCCTGCAGGAGGTCGAAGTTGAACGCCTGGCCCAGGCCCTCCGGGCTGGCGTAACGGGCGCGGCGGGTGGCGTGCACCCAGGCCTCGGCGACGGCGGTGCGCGGCGGGTTGTACTCGTTGAACACCTCGCGCCACTCGGCGTAGATCTCGTGGACTTCATCGCGGTCCCAGAACGGGTGCGAGCCGTCCGGGAAGCCGTCCGTTCCGGTGTTGGCGGCGCTGAGCTCCACCTTGGAGATCAGCGGCTCGGTGAGGTCCTTGGTCAGCGCGTGGGCGACGTCGACGCGGAAGCCGTCCACGCCGCGGTCGGACCAGAAGCGGAGCGTCTTGAGGAAGTCGTCGCGGATTTCCCGGCTGGCCCAGTTCAGGTCCGGCTGTTCCTTGGCGAAGATGTGCATGTACCACTGCCCGGGCGTGCCGTCGGGCTCGGTGATGCGCTCCCAGGCGGGGCCGCCGAAGACGGATTCCCAGTCAGACGGCGCGAGTTCGCCGTTTTCGCCGAGGCCGTCGCGGAAGATGTAGCGCTCGCGGGCCGCGGAGCCGCGCGGGGAGGCCAGAGCCTCCTGGAACCACTCGTGCCGGTTCGAGGAGTGGTTGGGGACGATGTCGGCGATGAGCTTGATGCCGGCGGCGTGCAGCGCGGCGGACATCTCGTCGAAGTCCGCCAGGGTGCCGAGCTTGGGGTCCACGTCGCGGTAGTCGTCGACGTCGTAGCCTCCGTCGGCGAGCGCCGAGGGGTAGAACGGGGAGAGCCAGACGGCGTCGATCCCGAGTTCCTTCAGGTACGGGACCTTGGCGGTGATGCCCTTGATGTCGCCCAGTCCGTCACCGTTGGAGTCCGAAAAGCTCCGCGGGTAGATCTGGTACACCGATGCCTGGCGCCACCAGTTGGGGTCGGCGGCGAGATCGGAACCGGACAGGGTTGCCAGCGTGGCGGTGTTGGTCAAAGGAGATTCCTTCGGGTCTGGGAGGGCTTCTGGTAATTTAGATACAAGCTAAATATATTGCCTGAACAATTATGGGTCCGGGGACAGAAGAGGTCAAGAAGTGATGCCGCACGTAGCCGCCGCCACGCCGCAGCTGCTGCGCCGCGTCAACGCCCAGGCCGTGCTGCGCCACATCCGCGGCGCCGATGTGGCCACCGGAACCGAGCTGATGGCCCTGACCGGGCTGACCCGGGCCTCGGTGATTGCCGTTTGCGAGGATCTGATCGGCCGGGGCTGGATCGTGGAGCAGGACCAGCCGGCAGACCCTGCCAGTCCGCGGAAGGGCCGGCCGGCCCGGCGCTTTGCCTTCAACCGGGAAGCGGGTTTCGTGTTGGGCCTGGACATTGGTGCCGCGACCACCACCGCCGCCGTGGCCGACCTCCGCGGCACGGTGATCGGCCGTTCCAGCGGGAGCTTCCGCGCGGCGGACATCCCCGCGCAGGAGCGGATCGGCGTCGTCGATCTCGCCTGCCGCGAGGCGCTGGAAGCGGCGGGAGCTGACCCGGGCAGGGTCCTGGCCGTCGGCGCCGGGATCGCAGCGCCGGTGGACCGCGACGGCAACGTTCTGGTGACGCAGCGGTTTTGGAGCCTGTTCGACGTCGGGCTCCGCTCCGCGCTGAAGGAGCTGCACGGCTGGACCGTGCTCCTGGAGAACGACGCCAACCTGGCTGCGCTCGGTGAGCGCTGGCGCGGGTCCGGCGTGGGCGTGGATGATCTGGTGGTGCTCCTGGCCGGCGAACGCCTCGGCGCAGGCGTGATGGAATCCGGCCGCCTGCTCCACGGCCGCGGCGGGGCCGCCGGCGAGATGGGCTATCTGGACATGGTGGAGGGTGTTGGCTCCAGCGACGGCATCGCCGCCCTGGTGCGGCAGTGGTCGGCTGCCGGCGGCGGACCCTCCGCGGGCGGCCCTGCCAGTGCGCCGCGCGTCTTCGCGGACGCGGCCGCGGGAGACCCGGCGGCCCTGGCCATCCTGGACCGGATTTCGGAGCGCATGGCCCGGGTCATCGCCTCGATCGCGAGCCTGATCAACCCCGAGCAGGTGGTGATCGGCGGCGCCGTCGCCGAGTCCGCCGGGGCGCTCCTGCCCGGCATCACAGCCCTGCTTCCCCGCTTCACCGCGACTCCCCCGCGGGTGACAGTCTCACCCCTGGGCGACGCGATCGTCACGGCGGGCGCGGTCCGGCACGCCCTGGACTACGTCGAGGCGAATGCCTTGGAGCTGGCCCTCCCCGCGCGGGGCTGACCCGGATCCGTTGCCTTAGTCCGGCATGATCATGGTGCGCAGGTCCAGCTGCCGCAGCACCCGGTCCGCGACTTCCGGGTCCATGCCCGGCTCGTTCCGGGCCGCTACGACTTCCCGGCGGGCCGCATCGAGGGCGATCGTCTGCACCGCGATCGCCAGTTCCCGGCCACGCTTGCGCTGCTCCCCCGCGCTTTCATTCCGCAGGCTCCCGTCCAGCAGCTCGGCGTGCAGCCGGGTCATTTTCTCCTTCACGAGCGCCACCTTATCCGCCGGCAGCTCCTTCATGAGCTCGTTGTCCTTCAGGGCCGCGATGGCTGCCTGTTGCGCCCGGCTTGCCAACACGCGGGCGGCGTCGCGTTCTTCGGAACCGTCCTCGGACGCCTTCAGGACCCGCATGAGCCACGGCAGCGTCAGCCCGGGCAGCACCAGGGTGGCCAGCAGCACGGCGCAGGCGATCACCAGCAGCTCGCTGCGGGCCGGGAACGGCGTGCCGTCCGCAACGGTTAGCGGAAGAGCCAGGGCCAGCGCCAGGGTGGCCAGGCCGCGCATGCCGCACCACGTGAGTATCAGCACGTCCTTGGCCGAAGTAGGGCGCAGAACATCCTTCCTCGCCCGGGAGAGGCCGGACATCATGGCCAGCCAGGCGAAGCGTGCGGCGAACACCAGGACGCACACCACCGCGGCCGTCCCGACCATGCCGAAAACGCCGCTGCCTTCGTCGTGGATGACTTGCCGTACTTCCAGCCCCACCAGCCCGAACGCCAGGCCGGTGACCAGCAGTTCCACGACGTCCCAGAACGCGGTGCGGGTGACCCTCTCCGCGGCGTCCCCGGGCCGGGAGTGGCGCTGCATTTCCAGCGCGGTGACGACGACGGCGATCACCCCGGAGGCGTGCACCTCCTCAGCCAGGATGTAGGCGGCAAACGGCACCACCAGGGTGACGGCGCTCCGGGCCACCATGGAGGTCACCAGGCGGGTGATCAGGCTCGTGAGCCAGCCCATGCCGATCCCCACAACCACCGCGATCGCAGCACCCAGGACAAACTGGAGGACAACGTCCGAGGCGATCTTGGTGCCGGCGACCGCGGCGGCCACGGCCGCCTGGAAGATGACGATGGCGGCGGCGTCGTTGAACAGGCCCTCGCTCTGGAGCACGTTGATGAGCCGCCGCGGCATGTGGACCCGGCTGGCGATGGAGTCCACGGCCACGGGATCGGGCGGGGCCACCATGGCGCCCAGGGCGATCGCGGCCGGTATGCCGATGCCCGGGATCATGAGCCAGGCCGCGCCCGCGACCACCGCCGTCGAGACCACCACGAGCGCGACGGCAAGCATCAGCAACGTGCGCCAGCGGACCCGGAAAACAGCCCATGAACTGCGCTGCGCGGTCGCGAAGAGCAGCGGGGGCAGGAAAATGGGCAGGATCAGCTCGGGCGGGATCTGGATCTCCGGGAAGCCGGGGATGAACGTCAGGGCAACGGCCAGGATCAGCATCAGCACCGGGTAGGGCAGCCTCAGCTTCTCTCCGAGACCGACAGCGCCCACCGTAGCCAGCAGAAGTCCAACGATGAGTGCCAACTGATCCATGTGCCCGCTTTCCCCGGAGGCGGGCCGGGGCATCCCGGGTGGATGTGCGGACCGCCCCCACCACCCTATCGGGAAGAGTCCTGGGCTAGCCCAACGTTTCCAGCGCTGCCGCGAGCGGGAGCGTGCCGTCCCGGAACTCGATGGTGCGCCCGATCGTGGCCGGCAGCCCGAGGACCGCCGCCGCCACCAGGGCGACGTTGGCCCGGGCGGTTTCGGTGCCGTCGGACGTGTCGGCGGGGTCGACGTCGATCATCCCGTTGCCGGGTCCCGCGGTCAGCGTTCCGGGGCCCAGGACGGTCCAGTCAAGGCCTGAACCGCGCAGGTACTCATCCGCCGCGGCCTTGGCTTCGGCGTAGGCGAAGAAGCCGTTGTCCGCGGGGACTCCGTGGTCCGGCCCGGCCCCGAAATAGGACACCATGACGTACCTGCTGACGCCGGCTTCCGCCGCGGCGTCCATGGAACGGATCGCGGCGTCGCGGTCCACGGCGTAGGTCCGTTCGGGGCTGCCGCCGCCGGCTCCGGCCGACCACACCAGGGCGTCGTGTCCGCGGAGGGCTCCGGCGATCTGCGCCGTCGTCGCGTTCTCCACATCCAGCAGCGCCGGTGTGGCGCCGGTGGCCGCGACGTCGGCCGCATGGTCCGGGTTGCGGATAAAGGAGGTCACCCCGTGCCCATCCGCCGCGAGGATCCTGGACAGTTCCAAAGCCACCTTGCCGTGGCCGCCGATAATTGCGATGCGCGTCATGGTCCCATTCTGTCCCACCGGACAGCGAACTGCTGCCCCATGGTCCACAGGTTGGTGGTGGTCCAGTAGATCAGGACGCCGATGGGGAACACGATCCCGCCCACACCGAAGACGACCGGCAGGCTGTACAGCAGCACCTTTTGCGGGCCCATGAGCGGAGTCGCCACGGCCTCGCCGGACAAGCTCCTGGCCATGATCTGCCGCTGCGTGATGAGCTGCGAGGCCGTCATGGCCAGGATCATCGCAATGGAGAGGATCCACACCGAGAGCTGACTGCCGCCGACGCCGTGCAGCAGCGAGGCCGAGAGCGGGGCGCCGAAAATCGTGGACTCGTCGAACTGCGCGACCTGTTCGGGGCTCATGGCCCCGACGGCTTCGCCCTGGCCGGCCGCGGCGCTGATGCCGGACAGCATCTGGAACAGCGCGAAGAAGAAGGGCATCTGGATCAGCAGGGGCAGGCAGGCGGAGAACGGGTTGGTGCCGTGCGCCTTGTAGAGGGCCATCTGTTCCTGCGCCATGGCCTGGCGGGAGAGCGGATCGGTCTTGCCTTTGTATTTGTCCTGGAGCTTCTTCAGGTCCGGCTGCAACCGCCTCATGCGCTGCTGGACGTTGACCTGTTTGAGGAACACCGGGATCAGGGCGGCGCGGATCACCAGCACCAGCCCGATGATGGACAGCGTCCACGTCCAGCCGCTGGCCGCCGGCATGCCGATGGCGCTGAGTCCGTCATGGAAGCCCGCCATCATGGCTGAGACCAGCCATTTGAACGGGGCCATGATGGTGCCAAGAAGGTCCACTGATATCCCCAACCGTCAGATGCTGCAAAGCTACGGCGAAACGTCCCGCTTGTCACGGGCTCGCGTGGTTGGAGGGCACACCGCTGACCAGGAGACGATTCAGCCGGTGTCCGGGCGTGCCCGCGCTGCGCTGATGGCGTTGATTTTTAGGCTGATCTGAATTGCACGCAGGCGTCCAGGCCGGTGGTGCCCGGTGCGGGCCCGGGGGCCCTGGGCCTGAGTGTTGCTTCTGCCCCGCTGGCCCGGGCCAGTTGGTGCACGATGGACAAACCGAGGCCGCTGCCCTCGCCGCCCTGGGTGCCGCGCCAGAAACGGCCAAATGCCCGTTCGCAGTCTTCCGGGGAAAGCCCGGGGCCCTCGTCCAGGATGTGCAGTTCGATGGTGCCTGGCTGTTCACCGTGGGAGACCACGAGCTGGATCAGTGACCCCGGCGGGGCGACGGCGAGGGCGTTGTCGATCAGGTTGTCGATGATTTGCTCGGCGGCCCCGGGCAGGACCAGGATGTCCGCCGCCGGCGGGCCGTCCAGGCTCAGGCGCACACCGGTCTCCTCGGCGAGGGCCTCCCATTGTTCCTTGCGGGCCTTCGCTGCCTCGACGAGGTCGGTGGTGACCGGCACGGCCGGGCTGCCTTCGGCCTTGCTGAGCAACAGCAGCCCGTCGATGATGCGCTGCAGCCGGTACGTCTCCTCCAGCGAGGCGGCCACCATGGTCCGGCCCGCTTCCGGGTCGGCGGGGATCGTGTCGTGGGCGTTCTCGAGCCTGAGCCGCAGCCCCGTCAGCGGGGTGCGGAGCTGGTGGGAGGCGTCGGAAGCGAAGCCGCGTTGTTGCTCGAGCAGGTGTTTCATCCGGTCCGCCATGCGGTTGAAGGAACCCGCGAGGGCTTTGATCTCGGGGGCGCCCCCTTCGTCGGTTCGGGTGTCCAGGTTTCCGTCGGCGAGCAGTTCCGTGGCGTCCCGCAGCCGCTGGAGTCTCCGGGTCACGGCGCCGGCCATGACGTAGGCCAGGATGCCGGCGAGCAGTACCGTGGTTCCGGCGACGGTCCAGATGGTACGCAGCTGGCCGTTCACCTGTTCGGCCACGACCGACGCCGGATACGTCAGCCGGACGACGCCGGAAATTTTCTCACCGCTGAGGACGGGAACGGCGACGTAGAGCAGGTCCAGGCCCAGTGTCTGGGAATACCGTTGGCCCGCGTTGATCTGACCGGTCAGCGCGGAGGCGATCTCGGGCCGCGAACTGTAGGGCGATCCGGTGGCCGCCTGATCGTCGTCCGAGGTCGCCACGGCCGTCCCGACGGCGTCGACGATCACCACACGGGCCCCGCCCGCCTCCCCGTACCGGCGCACGTCGGCCGTGACTTCCGGAGGCAGTGGACCGCCGGCTTTCAATGCGTCGCCGGCCCGGCCGGCCAGGAGAAAAGCGTCGCGTTCAAGGGACGTGGTGAGGCGCTCCCGTTCCACACGGACCAGATAGTTTCCCAGCGGAATGTCCTGGACCAGGACCACCAGCAAGGTGATGAGCATGAAGGCGCCGATCAGCCGCCATCTCATCCAGGCACCCCGAGCCTGAACCCGACGCCGCGGACGGCCTCGATCCAGCGGGGGTCACCGAGCTTTTTGCGGATTCCGGCAATGTGGGCATCCACGGTCTTCGTGGTGCCGTACCAGTCGCCGTCCCAGACCGCTCGCAGGATTTCCCGGCGCTCGAACACCGCGCCGGGGTCGGCGGCCAGGAAATACAGGAGTTCGAACTCCTTGGCGGTCAGATAAACCTCGGCTCCGTCCAGGAGCACGCGGCGCGAGCGCTGGTCAATACTCAGGCCGCCGATGTTCCTGCTGAGCTCCGTCCCGGGCCGGCCATCCGGGAGCCGTTCTTCGGAGCGGCGCGCCACCGCCCGGATTCTCGCGATGAGTTCCCGCATCCCGAACGGCTTGACCAGATAGTCATCGGCGCCCAGTTCCAGCGCCAGGACCCGGTCAATCTCTTCATCCCGGGCACTGACCACGATGATCGGAATCGAGGTCAGCGCCCGAATGGCGCGGCACACATCGGTGCCGTCCATGTCCGGCAGCCCCAGGTCCAGAAGGACAAAATCGGGACTGGACGCGCGGACCACCTCCAGGGCCTGGCCGCCAGTTCCGACGTGGCTGGCCCCGAAGCCGGCCCGGCCCAGTCCGTCAAGGACTCCGGTGGCAACTGATTCGTCATCCTCCACTACCAGGATCTGCATACCTGATTATGTTCCTGCCTGCCGCGAATTCTGCCGCAATCCGCGTGAGTTGGCTGATCGGGGGCGCAAACTTGGACAACTCTTGGATTTCCCCAAGACCCGTCCTTTCCCACGGATTCCTAGGGTGGAGACATGAAAACTAAAACAGTCCTCGTCCTCACGGCAGCCGGTGTCCTGCTCACCGGATCCGCGGCCCTTGCAGTCAACGCCCAGACCTTGAACGGCTCACCGGCCGGAACAACGAACCCCGCCAATACCGTCCTCCTGCCGCAAAACGCCACCACCGCCGCTTCCGGCTCCCCCACATCCACGGGCAGCACGTCCGGAACCGAGGACCGCAGCCCGGCCTCCTCGCCGAGTCCCTCCGCCACCGAGGACGCGGTCCCCGCCCCAGCACCTGCCGGCTCCAGCGAACCGGGCGAGGACCGGACCGCGGTTCCCGCCCCGGCACCTGCCGGCTCCAGCGAACCGGGCGACGACCACGGCGGACACGGCGAAAACGAGCCCGGCGACGACAAGCACAAGGGAAGCGATGACTGACAGTGGGAAGACAGAAAAACCCCCGGAATCTCAATGATTCCGGGGGTTTTGTCTGTAGCGGTGGGGAGGCTCGATCTCCCGACCTCACGATTATGAGTCGTAAAGTACCGCCCTTAGATTGTGCAGATTTTCCAGCATTTCATATTTATTCTGTATCCATGCCGCTTGGATGGTAGATCGTTCGCGTTACGCCAGGACGCGACTGAAGAGCGCATCCACCGCCTGAGCGGATGAATGCGCGTCCTCGGCGAAGAGCTGGGCGTACACGTCCAAGGTAGTCACGGCGGAGCTATGGCCCGCGATCTGCTGAACCAGTTTCACGTTTGCACCGGCGCTCACAGCCAACGTGACGGCAGTCCGCCGCAGGTCATGAAACACGACGTCCGGGAAGTCCGGGGCCACCGCCTGACAACGCTCCACGGCAGGATGGAAAACGCGGCGAGCAAAGTTCGAGCTCCGCAGCTCAGCACCTGACGGCGACGTGAAGACCAACGCACCCGGCTCCAGATTGCCTACATGCTGTTCCAGAAGCGTCGCCACAAACGGCGGGATCGGAACAGTACGCGGCCTTCGGCCCTTTGTGGTTTCACGGAACTGCAAGCGGCCATCGACAGGCACCAGGGTGGTCCGGACGACAACCTGCGGCCGCTCGCCAAGGGTCAGGGCACCGGCTCGAAGGCCTGCAATCTCAGACCACCGGAGGCCGGTGGTGCCCGCGAACATGATCAGAGCCTCATAGAGGCCATGGGAGGCGTCTTCGTACCGCCCGCCCACAGCCGCCTGCTCCGCAAGCGCCTGAAGCTGCGGGGCGGTGAGGGCCACATGCTCCCTCACCGGGTCAGGCTTCGGGACGTGGTTGATCGTAGCGTTGCGGGCGGGATTGGCTGACAGAAACCCCGAGTCCACCGCGTACTGAAGCATCCGGCCAAGCTGACGGTATGCACGCTGGCGCGCATCGTCGCTGTCAAAGGTCGTCAGCCATTCCTTGATGACGGTAAGCGTGACCGTCGCCAGAGTCCGATGTTCCAAGTGCGGCCTCAGATGTTTCTCATATATCCGCCGGTACCCGGCCACGGTGACGGGCGACGTCGGGCGGGCGCCCTTGGCTCCCACCCGCTCAATGCGGTCGATCCATTCGAGGTAGAGGTCATGAAACCTCATCTTGCCGCCGGTGCGCGTGTCTACCAGCGTGCCTCCGGCCCTAGCGGCGTTGATCTTCAGCTCATGGGCCTGCGCTTCGGCCTTCGTCCGGAACGTCGGGTAGAGCCTCTTCCCATCCACACGGTAGTCGTGCCGCCATTTCCCATTGGGGAGTTTCTTGATCGCCATCGGCCAAGACTATCCACATAATCGTAAGTTCGCGAAACTATGGACACCTACTTCTGGGGCGCTCCGCGCACACGCATTACACGCCCAAACCTGACGCCCTAAACTCCCACCGCACCCACGGTTTGTTGTGAGCAACCGTCGGTGGACCTGTGGATTTTGTCCCTACAAACGGGGGAAAACCACCTCATCAGCGCCCGGAACTCTGTGGATTAACGGGGGGTTAAATGACATACTTGTAACACAACATCTTGCGCCCCACATCGGGCTCTTGTACTACATGTAGCATCGTAGAGCTTGACACGGAGCCAGCGAGAGCGCTTGGGAAATTGACCCAGCGCCCCTACCCTGTCAGCCACCACCGACTACGGCTTCACCCTCGCAAGTTTGACTCGCAGCCCCCATGATTCGGCGCGATCCTCGCAGGCATCGAAGCTCCCGTCAGTCACCCCCGCGCGCCCGTCCCGGTCGCCTTCCAGTGCTGCCGCATGCCTAAATGGCATCGGTCCCTTCTCATCCGGAGTTTTTGTTGTCCCCGATTACCACCGCCATCTCCCCCGAACAGGCCCGAGAGATCACGTCGTCCGTCTACCTGAGCCGCCGCGACGCGGCGCTGTACATGTGCGTCAGTGAAAAGTTCCTAGCGACCCACCTAAACGACGGCCCATTGCGCTTACGCCTTGGGTCCAAGATCGTTTACCGCGTGTCCGACATTGAGGACTGGATGCGCCAGCAGGAAGTGCGCCGATGAGCGGGGCCTCTCCGCTAGGGCTACGAGTCCCACAGGAGGAACTCCCCCCGCCGGTTGTCCTAATTATGCAGCCGCCCCCAGAGCTGCTGGCGCTAGGTGCCATCCCCCCGCCAACACGGGGAAACCGGCTACATTGCCAGTCCCAGGGGGCCGTAGTTTCTTGAACACATTTGTTGAACGGAATTCGAATGCCAGACCGGGCAGGCCGAAGACTCAGAGCAAGTGCAAAGTCAAGGGATGCGACAAGGATGCCGCCAGCAGGAACAGGTGTTGGACCCACTACAGACAGTGGGAACGCAAGTACGGGCACCTTCGGTGCCATTGGCCCGGTTGCCGGGTGCACCAGGACGACGGCGGCCGACGGATGAACGGCGTCTTTTACTGCCGCCGCCATGAACACGAACACCTGAGGATCACCCCACAAGCGCAAGTTCTAAACGGCGAGCGTCTAGGCTGCCTGATCACACCAGATGCCAATGGCTGCTGGCTATGGAGCGGGCCAACTAATGACGGCGGTTATGGCCTATTTGTCCCCGAGGGCGCGAACACAGCCAAGTGGTACGCGCACCGGGTGGCGTGGGGTCTCCTGATGGGCGGGCATGAGCCCGGCCTAGAACTTGACCACCGGACGTGCAAGCGGCCCAACTGCGTGAACCCCTTCCACCTGGAGCCAGTCACAAAGAGCGTCAATCAGAAGCGCAAGCGGAATAGTCCCGAATGGGACTGGACCAACCCCGACGCGGTGAGCAATCCCCGCGTCTCCCAATTCGCCAGGGAGCACGGCCTACTGGTACCACTCCCGACCACAAGCGCACACATCGTCAAGCGTCGCCGCCCGGCCACGCCCTCACCCACCACCCGAAAGACTCGAAATGCCCCGACCAACACCCGCCGAAATCGCACACGCCAAAGAGTTTGACGTCTGCAACAACCGCTATCGCAACCTTGGGCTTTGCACACAGTGCGCACCCCAGGCGGCATACGGACACCAAGACGGCTTCACTAACGTCCGGCCTCCCTGCTCGAAGTGCCTCCCAATCATCATGGGCTTCCCTACCAACGAGCCCGGTGAATGGCGAAGTTATAGCCGCCGGCATGGACGCCAGCTCTCCCCCGCATTGGCTCTGGCTGGGGTCTCCTAAGGGCATTGAGGTGGGAGGTTCAGGCCTCCCCCTCCCGCCCTGCCGGATAGGCCGTAACCCACCTTAAATTCCGGAAAAGCTGTCTAACCCGTTCACGACCGGAGGCGCTATGACCACCGGGGGACGGCGCCGACCCTTCAAGGGGGGTCCCCCAGGGGTAGCTACACGTGCACCCGCCCGCCATCTGGGGTATTGGGTCCGTCCGTCCATGGTCCTGCCCGGCCTCCAGCCGTATGATGCGGCCATGAGGAAGAAGAACGTGGGGAACGTGGGGATGGTTGGAGTAGTGGCCCTCATCCTGTTCACTTTGTCGTCGTGTGCGGTGCAACCGGCATCCACCGGAACCGTGCCAAGCGGTAGTGCCGCGCCTTGTCACGGCGCCTATGTTGCTGACGTTGACACGAGTGTTCCCGGAGAGCCAACCCCTGAAGCAGCCGCAGTGGCGTGGGCTAAGTCGGTAAACGCGCCTTCCGGCGCTCCAACCGAGGGATGGAAAGCGGTCGATGAACAGACGGCGCGCAATGGTGACTGGATTGCCGGTGTAAGCCGGACCATTCCTGGCGGCTGGGTAGTTTCTGGCCTCGGGTGCGGCGTCACCCGGAGCTAACTTGGGTGCTCCCCAATTCTCATAAACCCTTTCTCAAATACGATGGGAATGTGAGGGGAGCCCTTCAGGCCTCCGGATGCTTGGGGTCTTTGCCTCGCTCGCGCCAGTAGTCGTCTCGCTGCTTCCCCACGAACCGTACGAGATACACGCCCAGAGCCACCACGACGATGGCCTGAGCGGCTACGACGATCCACTCCCATGGTTCCGTGTGCAGTGCCGGTATCCACGCGGGTATCAGGACGACAACGACAGCCACCGCTAGGGCGGTTAGGGCCGGGTATGAAACTGGCTTTTCTCTGGAAGCAGGCATGGCTCACCCTATCGGCTCCGATTCTTAAAAACGATCGTTTGATGAGTGCCAGGATGACGGCCAGCCGGGGGCGGCTGACCCCCGGAAATTAAAGGGAGTTGTATTCTCATAACCCTTCGCATAAAGTAATTCTCAGAACACATTAGATAGTTGAGTAACTGAGAATGAATGGGGAATGGGAATGGCACTGGTTGGATACATGCGAGTCAGCACGGCAGATCAGAACACGGACGGCCAGCTGGACGCGCTGGTAGCAGCGGGGGTCAAAGCAGACCCCCGCCACCTGTTCCAGGATCACGGCGTCAGCGGCGCGAAGGCGGAGCGCCCCGGCCTCACCAAATGCTTGGACTCCCTGCGGGAAGGCGACACGCTGGTAGTCGCCAAGCTGGACCGCTTGGGGCGGTCCCTCGGGAATCTTGTCCAGTTGTTCCAGGAGTTGGCGGAGCAGGGTGTGGGAGTCCGTGTGCTGGATAACCCCATGCTCAGCACGGACGGCAACAGCGCCCAAGCGAAGCTCATGTTGGGTATCTACGGGGCGTTCGCTGAGTACGAACGTGACCTGCTGCGGGAACGTACTCACATCGGACTCGCGGCGGCACGTGCACGCGGCCGCAACGGGGGCCGTCCCAAACTGCTGGACAGCGCGAAGGTCAACAGGGCGAAGCAACTGCACGCCGCTGGAGTCATGAGCCCCCAGGAAATCGCGGACGCTGTGGGCGTCTCGGTTGCCACGCTGTACCGCTACCTCGCCAAGTGAAGCCATAGCAAGAGCCCTCGGTTTACGCCGGGGGCTTTTGCCGTGCCTATCCTCCGGTGGCGGGCGCTCTAACCGCCCGCCGGCCGGCGCACACAGGGCATATAGCTAGTCAGTCGGACATTGACCCGCCAGAACGCCTTGGGGCGCTCCTGGGGGTGCCTGAAGCCCCGGGCATCCACAAGGCCCATCGCTCACCTTCTGTTCAGCTGGCCGTCCTGTGTAAACCACGGTTCATAGTCGTCCGCTATGTCGATCACGCCAACCTGCTCTCCGTATCGAATCGCCGACGTCAGCGCGTCGAGCACGATGGCCGCTCCTCTGCACCACTCATAGACAGGCACCGTGTTGTCTCTATTGAGGAAGCGTTTCGATGCGTGCCACTTTCCAAAGTCATTGTGAAGGTGCCGCCCGTAGAGCTCGATAAGTACGCGCTCCCACATCCCGGTCTCGTTTCCATCATGTCTCTCAACCATCCGGCTCGGGGTACTTGTCGCTTGGGCGAACTCAACGACTTCATTTAAGTAGTGGGTGACCCTAGCGTCTGGTTGCGTCATCCTGCTCCGCGCGGCTTCGACAACCTTGTGCACCTCAGTTTGATCTGAGGACGAGAAGAACTTGCGCAGGATGGCGGCGTGCATGGTCACAACCCAGTACAGCTCGTCGCTGATTGGCTCCCTGTACCCTGTCGGCAGATCCGGAAGCGGGAAGGTCGCCTGGAGGCTTGCATAATCCTCAAACGCCTGGAGAAACATCTCGATCCGCACCAGCTCGCTCGGCGGTCCCTTGTGTTCAAAGTAAAGGTGCCTCGGATGCGGGGGTTGTTTGCCTGTCATGAGGGCAAGAGTACAAGCCACGACCAACACGGTCGGCCTGATTGACGGCCGGCCTAGCCCTCCCCGCAGGCACGTATCCATTTTGTATCCACCAGCCGGAGAAAAGGATGGACTTTCGGGGAAAGGGAAGGATCGGTGCCTGACCCTTCTCCATGCCGAGAGACAGAAAAACCCCCGGAATCTCAATGGATTCCGGGGGTCTTGCCTGTAGCGGTGGGGAGGCTCGATCTCCCGACCTCACGATTATGAGTCGTGCGCTCTAACCAACTGAGCTACACCGCCGTAAATGAGGAAAACCTGCGCTAAGCCGGTCAAAAACCGCCTTGACACAGGCCCTCATTCAGAGCCCCCCACCGGAATCGATCCGGTGACCTCGTTCTTACCAAGAACGCGCTCTACCACTGAGCTAGGGGGGCAACGAGTAAATACTCTACCGGAAGATTCGCCCACCAACAAATCGGCGGCCGTACGACGCCGGACCGGCCGGAAACAGCGGAAATCCGGGCTCCCGGCGCGGTTTTGGGGGCCCGGATCGGCTCCCGGGACCAATCGGCGGCCGCGGCTGTGACGAAGCGAACACGGGGCCGGAATGCTTAAACAAGAACGGACCGGCTCAGGGAGCCGGCCCGTTCTCAGATGGTGCTAGTGGTTACCACTTGTTGCGGGGCTTGAAGCCGCCTTCGGTGCGGGGCTTGCGGGTGTCCGCGCCGAAGGTGCGCTGCTCGGAACGCTCGCTGAAGGAGCGGCCGCCACGGTCAGCGGAGGACCGCTCGCCGTCGCCCTTGCGGAATTCGCGCTTGAAGCCGCCGTTGCCCTTGAAGTTGCCGCTGCCGCCGGAGTAGCCGCCACGGTCTCCGCCACGGTTGCCCTGGTAGGAGCCGCGGTCGCCGGCCGGCTTACGGCCGTTGTCGAGCTCCAGGTGGATCAGCTCGCCGCCGATCCGGGTGCGGGACAGTGCCTTGAGCTGATCGGCGCTCAGGTCCGCCGGGAGCTCCACGAGGGAGTGGTCCGAGCGGATGTCGATGCCGCCGATCTGGGCCGAGGAGATACCGCCTTCGTTGGCGATGGCGCCAACGATGGAACCCGGCATAACGCGCTGGCGGCGTCCGACGGCGATCCGGTAGGTGGCGTTGCCCTCGGTCAGGGTGCGGGTCGGGCCGCGTGAGCCGAAGCCGTCCTTGGAGCGCTCGCGCTTCTGGAACTCGGGCGCTGCCGGCAGTTCCTTGACCAGCAGCGGCTGTCCGCCCTGGGCCATGACGGCCAGTGCGGCGGCGATTTCCGAGGCCGGCACGTTGTGCTCTTCCTCGTAGGAGGAGATCAGGTCGCGGAACGCTGCAACGTCCTCGGACGCGAGGGTCTCCGTGATGCGCTCGGCGAACTTGCCCAGGCGCAGCGTGTTGACGGTCTCGGCCGTGGGCAGGTGCATCTGCTCCACCGGCTGGCGGGTTGCCTTCTCGATGGAACGCAGCAGGTACTTCTCGCGCGGGGTCATGAACAGGATCGCGTCGCCGGAACGGCCTGCGCGGCCGGTGCGGCCGATGCGGTGGACGTAGGACTCGGTGTCGTGCGGGATGTCGTAGTTGACCACGTGGCTGACACGCTCGACGTCCAGGCCGCGGGCGGCGACGTCGGTGGCGACCAGGATGTCGATCTTGCCGTCGCGCAGGGCCTCGACCGTGCGCTCACGCTGCTGCTGCGGGATGTCGCCGTTGATGGCGGCAGCCTGGAAGCCGCGCGAGCGCAGCTTGTCGGCGAGGTCCTCGGTGGCCATCTTGGTGCGGACGAAGGCGATGACGCCCTCGAACTCCTCGACCTCGAGGATGCGGGTCAGCGCATCGAGCTTGTGCGGGCCCATGACCTGCAGGTAGCGCTGGCGGGTGTTGGCGCCCGTGGTGGTCTTGGACTTGACCTGCACCTCGGCCGGGTTGTTCAGGTACTGCTTGGAGAGCCGGCGGATCTGGCTCGGCATCGTGGCGGAGAACAGCGCAACCTGGCGGCCCGCGGGGGTCTGCTGGAAGATCTGCTCCACGTCTTCGGCGAAGCCCATGCGGAGCATCTCGTCGGCCTCATCCAGCACGAGGTACTGGAGTTCGGACAGGTCCAGGGAACCCTTGGCGATGTGGTCGATGACGCGGCCGGGGGTACCGACAACAACCTGCGCGCCGCGGCGCAGGCCGGCGAGCTGGGGGCCGTAGGCGGAGCCGCCGTACACCGGCAGGACGGTGAAGTCGTCGATGTGCTTGGCGTAGGAGGTGAAGGCCTCGGCAACCTGGAGCGCGAGCTCACGGGTGGGGGCCAGCACCAGGGCCTGGGTCTTGCGGGACGGGCCGTTGAGGTCGTGGAGCTCGGCCAGGCGGGACAGTGCCGGTACTGCGAATGCTGCAGTCTTACCGGTACCCGTCTGGGCCAGGCCCACGACGTCGCGGCCTTCGAGCAGCAGCGGGATGGTTGCTGCCTGGATCGGGGACGGCTTCTCGTAGCCGACGTCCTGCAGGGCGGCCAGGACACGGCCATCGATGCCGAGGTCTACGAACTTGACGCCTTCTTCCTCGGCGTCCTCGTCCTTGGCCGGGGCGGAGGTGGCCTCGGTCTTGGTGTCAGCCTGCGGGGCAGCTTCGGCGGCCGGTGCTACAACGTTCGCAGGAGCCTCGGTGAATTCCGGGGCGGAGCCGGCTGCGGGGGCAGCCGTTTCAGAAGTCTCGACGTCGGCCTGGGTGTTCTCGGTGGCGAGTTCGGTGTCGACGGAGTTGTTCTGATTTTCGGGCATAGGTGAAATTTCCTCATCCATAGGGGCCAAGCGGCACAACCCGAGGTGAGCGGAGCCGCAGTACGCGTGACACGAATTGCCGGGCGTACGGTTGACCGGCGGGTCACATAGAAGTCCGGCGCTTTCGCAATCCCGTGGCAGGACTTCCCGCTGCATCTCTTGGCTGCTATCCCAGCAGTCTGTACAGCGTTTTCTTTTGCCGGCTCTCCCTATGAAAATGCCCGCATCACATTTGCGGGCCCCAACACTTGCCAGTCCTGCCTCAAGAATTGGGCAGGAATAAGGGATTTCCGGAGTGGGGGATATTTCAAGTGTAGGGCATGGAGCGGAACAGTGGTAATTGAGGGGCCGACGGGGGCTGGTGAGCTTGCGCACACCGGCTCCCCACGCCTAGACCCCGAGACGGCGCTGCAGCTGTTCGAACCTCTGGTGGTACTCGGGCTGCAGGCGGATCTGGCCGTCGGCGTCGGCGTCGCGCAGGGCCTCCATGTCCTCCAGGGTGGGATCGGTGAACCACTTGGCGATTGTCACGCCGTGGGCAGGGACAAAGAGCCGGTGGATGTGGTCTCCGGCCTCGATGCTGCCGGTCCGGACCACGCGGAGGTAGGTGCCCACCCTGCCGGCCTCGGTGAACCGCTGGACCCAGTGCGGCTCGCCCATCCGCCGCTGGAAGGTGGCGCAGGGGATGCGCGGGGAGGTGACTTCCACCTCGACGTCCAGTCCGACCTTCCACCGTTCGCCGATCACGGCGTTGGAGGCGTTGAGGCCCGTGATCCGCAGGTTTTCGCCGAAGATGCCCGCTGGCATGTCCCGGCCGAGTTCGCCGGCCCAGTAGTCGGCGTCGTCCTGCGAGTACGCGTAGAGTGCCTGGTCCTCGCCGCCGTGGTGGATCCTGCTCGCCTGGATATCACCGCGCAGGCCAAGTTTGTGGACTTTCACCGGTCCGTCCACGGGGCGCTTGTCGATCGCGGTGACCCCGACGCTGCCGGGATCATCGAGCAGCTGGTGAACCCTGCAGACAGCAAGCACGGATGCGGTTTCCATGGCACCAGTGTAGGCCTGCGGCGTGCCCGCGGCCCCGGACTCAGCGCCGGCACGCTTCCCACGCGCCCGCCGCAGACACGGCACGCCCTTTCCATCGCCCGGGATCCGGAGGCCGGTTAGGCTGGCGTCGGGAAAAGCACGCAAGCCTTCCGCGGGATACCCTGCGGCCAGACGTGAGGGGACACATTTGGGCCGAAACGACGAGCACCCGGACAGTCCACGGCAGGACCGGAAGCAGCCTCCGTGGCAGATTCCCCAGCCGGAGCTCCGGCCCGAGCTGCAGAACCAGCCCGGCCAGCCCGCGCCGCCGGGACTTCCGGCTGACCCCACTGCCCCCGCCGTGGTTGACCCCTTCGCCCTGGAACGCGAGCGCGGCCTGGCGGCCGCGGCGGCGCGGAAGAAGCGTTCGCAGCGCCGTACCGCCGTCGTCGGGCTGGGCGTCACGGCGCTCCTGGCCGGCACGATCACCGCCATGGTGGCCAGCAACGAGGACGAGGCCGACTACGCCCAGGTGTGCTTCAACGACGACACCGGCGAGCGGGTCGACGATGCGCAGTGCAACAACAGCAGCACGGACGGCCGCAGCTCCGGCATCTACGCCTGGTACTTCTACTCCCGCGGCGCCAGCGTGCCCGGGTTGGGCCAGAACCGGTCGGGCTACCCCAGCTACAGCAGGACAGTTCCCACCGGGGCCAAGGCGTCCACGGGGTACAGCGCCAAGGGCGGCACGGTCAGCAGGGGCGGCTTCGGCGGCAGCGCCAAGGGCGGAAGCACGGGAGGCTAGGGATGAAACGACTGGGATCCGCGCCGCGGCCGGACTGGAAAGAGCGGATTGAAGCACAAGGCCTCGTCTTCTCCACCACGGCCCTGCCCGACGGCACGAACGTCGAGTACTGGCACGAAGGCGCCTACTACGAATTCACCATGGACGAAGTGGAGACCCTCGAACAGGCCGCCGAGGACATGCACCGCATGTGCCTCGAGGCCGCGAAGTTCCTCGCCACCGGCGCCATGGGCAACATCGGGATCGGGCCGCAGGCCCTGGAACTGGCGGCTGCATCGCTGCAGGCCGGCGATGTGGACGTCTACGGCCGCTTCGACTTCGTCTACGACGGCCGGGGCGGCCCGGCCAAGATGCTGGAGTACAACGCGGACACCCCTACCGGACTCATTGAGGCCGCCGTCGCCCAGTGGTTCTGGCTGCAGGACGTCCATCCCGAAAAGGACCAGTGGAACGGCATCCATGAAGCCCTCATCCGGCAGTGGAAGAGGCTGCAGTACCGCACCGGCATGAGCACGCTCCATGTCGCCCACTCCGAGGCGGAAGAATCCGGAGAGGACTGGATGACGGCAGCCTACATGCGGGACGTCGCGAGCCAGGCCGGCTGGACCACCATCGGCATCAACATGTCCGACATCGGCTGGGATCCGAACCTCAACCGCTTCGTGGACCTGGACAACTTCATGATCAGCACCATGTTCAAGCTCTACCCCTGGGAACTGATGATGAAGGAGCCGTTCGGGCAGCGGCTGCTGCAGCGCGCCCACAATCCGCGCTGGGTGGAGCCGGCCTGGAAGATGCTCCTGTCCAACAAGGCCCTGCTCGCGGCGCTCTGGCACCTCTACCCGGACCACCCCAACCTGCTTCCGGCCTATCTTGACGGTCCCGGGCCGCTCACGGAGTGGGTGGCCAAGCCGCTGCACGGCCGGGAAGGGGACAACATCAGGATCCACGCCGCCGGCATCGACCTCGAACAGCCCGGCGACTACGGCCGGGAAGGCTGGTGTTACCAGCAGTTCCATGCCCTCCCCGATTTCGACGGCAACCGCCCTGTGCTCGGCCTCTGGGTGGTCGACGGCGAATCGGTCGGCTGCGGCATCCGCGAGTCGGACGGGCCCATCACCGACTACTTCTGCCGCTTCGTGCCCAACACGATTGACGCGCCCGCCCCGGCCTCGAACCAGGCCCACTCCAGCAAGGCAGGTATTGCCCTATGAGCACCGGAACCACGACGACGACGACGACGACGGCCGGCGGCCCCGGGGGTCCCGCGGCAGTTCCGGCCAAGGGACTGCGCGCCGGGATCCTGGATCTCGGAGACTCCGTCATGTTGGGGCTGGCCTCCACCGCGCCGGTCTATTCGCTCGCGGCGACCCTGGGACTGATCGTGGCGGTGAACGGCAACTACACCCCGTTGATCCTGCTGCTGGGCTTCGTGCCCGTGCTCTTCATCGCCTTCGCCTTCCGTGAGCTCAACAGCGCCATGCCGGACTGCGGGACCACCTTCATCTGGGCCCGCCGGGCGTTCGGTCCCTGGGCCGGCTGGCTGGGCGGATGGGGCGTGGCCCTGGCCGGCGTCGTGGTCCTGGCCAACCTCGCCCAGGTCGCCGGGCAGTACCTGTGGCTGCTGATCGGCGACGGTTCGCTGGCCGGGAACAGCCTCGTGGTCACCGCCACCGGCGTGCTGTTCATCGTGTTCATGACCCTCGTGAACTACCGCGGCATCCGCCTCGGGGAACATGTCCAGCGGGTCCTGACCTACGTGCAGTACCTCTCACTGGGCATCTTCGCGATGGCCATCATCTTCCGGATCGCGGGCGGGGTGCCCGGCGCGGCCACTGGCCAAGCCTTCGACCTTGAGTGGTTCAACCCCGCCGGTGCGTTCGCCGATCCGGGCGCGGTGGTGCACGGAGCCCTGCTGGCCCTGTTCATCTACTGGGGCTGGGATACCTGCCTCGCGGTGAACGAGGAGACCGAAAACCCTGCCACCACGCCCGGCCGAGGCGCCGTCATTTCCGCGCTTGTCCTCGTGGCGATCTACGTCTCTGTGGCCCTGCTGGTGATGATGTATGCCACGGTGGGCACGGATGGGATTGGGCTGGGCAACGAGGCCAACCAGAACGATGTCTTCCTGGCCATGAAGGACGTGGTGCTGGGCCCCTGGGGCTGGCTGATCGTCGTCGCCGTCCTGGCCTCGGTGCTGTCCTCGACCCAGACCACCATCCTTCCCACGGCCCGCGGCACCTTGTCCATGGGCGTGCACGGAGCCGTGCCGCGCAGGTTCGGCGAGGTCCACCCGCGCAACCAGACGCCGGGGTATTCCACCCAGGTCATGGGTGCCGCGGCCGTCGCCTATTACGTCCTGATGAGTCTCCTGAGCGAGAACCTGCTCGCCGACTCCATCACTTCGATCAGCTTGTTCATCGCGTTCTACTACGCCCTGACCGGCTTCGCGTGCGTCTGGTACTTCCGCTCGACCCTGCGCGGCTCGGCCCGGAACTTCTGGTTCCGCGGCGTCATGCCCCTGCTCGGCGCCCTTATGCTGACTGCGGCATTCTTCGTCTCGGCGGTGCAGATGTGGGATCCGGACTACGGTGATACGCAGATCTTCGGCGTCGGCGGGGCCTTCATCAGCGGCGTGCTGCTCCTGGGGCTGGGCGTGGTGCTGGCCGCCGTCTGCCGTTTCGCGCCGTCCACGCGGGGCTACTTCCTGCAGCACCAGCCCGCCGCCGGCGCGCCCCTGCAGGTGCGGCCGTAGGATGCTGGCATGAGCAACGAAGCTGGCATGAACAATGAGGCCAACCTTTCCGACGTCTCCGATGTCCTGGCCATCGATTCCCTGCTGAGCGCGGAGGAGCGCAGCGTGCGCGAGCGCGTCCGCGATTTCACGAACCAGCGGGTCCGGCCGGGCATCCCCGGCTGGTACGAGGACGCCGTGTTCCCCCTCGAGCTCGCCCCGGAACTTGGCGAGCTCGGCGTGCTCGGCATGCACCTGGAGGGCTACGGCTGCCCGGGCCGTTCCGCCGTCGAATATGGCCTCGCGGCGATGGAACTCGAGGCCGGCGATTCGGGCGTCCGCACGTTCGTCTCCGTGCAGGGCTCCCTCGCCATGACGGCCATCCACAAGTGGGGCTCCGAGGACCAAAAGCAGGAGTGGCTCCCCCGGATGGCCGCCGGCGAACTGATCGGCGCGTTTGCCCTGACCGAGCCCACGGCCGGCTCGGACCCTGCCTCGATGAAGACCTTCGCCCGCCGCGACGGCTCCGGCGATGACGCGGGCTGGATCCTGGACGGCGCGAAACGCTGGATCGGGCTCGCCTCCGTGGCGGGCGTGCTGGTGGTGTGGGCCATGACCGACGACGGCGTGCGCGGCTTCCTCGTCCCTGCCGGCACCGCGGGCGTCACCGCGACGCCGATCGGGCAGAAGCTCTCGATGCGCGCCTCCATCCAGTGCGACATCACGTTCGACGCCGTCCGGCTGGGCCCGGAGGCGCTGCTGCCCGCGGCGCGCGGGCTGAGGGGTCCCTTCTCCTGCCTCAACGAGGCCAGGTACGGGATCGCATGGGGAGCTATGGGCGCCGCGCGGGATTCCTATGAGGCCGCGCTGGCCTACTCCCAGGAGCGGCTGCAGTTCGGCAAGCCGCTGGCCGGGTACCAGCTGACGCAGGAGAAGCTGGTGAACATGGTCCTGGAGATCCAGAAGGGCACACTCCTGGCCCTGCACCTGGGCCGGCTCAAGGACGCCGGCAGGCTGAGCCCGGAGCAGATCTCACTCGGCAAGCTGAACAACGTGCGGGAGGCGCTCAGCATTGCCCGGGAGGCGCGCACGATTCTGGGCGGCAACGGCATCACGCTGGACTATTCCCCGCTGCGGCACGCCGCCAACCTGGAATCCGTCCGGACCTACGAGGGCACCGACGAGGTCCACACCCTGATCCTGGGCCAGCACATCACGGGTCTCCCCGCCTTCCGCTGAGAGCCGCGGGGTATTTCGCGGCAGTGTTTCCGTGTCCGCTCGTCACGCGCTACGGATGAGGCCAGTGATACAAGTGGTGACTGCCGGGTTTACGGGTAGCCAACACTCGTGTCCTCCCGGGGGCGCATTCGTACAGTGGTGCCATCGCCACCGGAGCAGAGGCAGCCAAATAGCCCCCGGCACTTCTTCTCTGGCCGGTCGAACCGACGTAGTCCCGCCCGTCCCAGACAGGAGCTGAGCACTCTTCCTGCCCGACGGGTGGAACAGGCTGCCAAGTAAAGGGGGACATCATGAGTCTCAACGCAAAGCCAGCCGCGTGGACACTTCGTTTCTTTCCGGCACGTCACGCCACTGCCGGCGCGGGCGGGGACGGCCAGGACAGGTCCGCTTCCGGCCAGGGACCCCACCGGCACCGGGCCCGCATCAGCGCGGCACTCGTCCTGGACCGCGACCGGCTTCAGGAGAGCACGGGGACGGTCCAGTCGTGGAAGTTCCACGACTTCGTCAGCACATTCCAGCTCATGCTTCCCCACCGGGTCGAAAAGATTCACCAGGCCCTGGCCGGCGGGGACTGGGAGGGCGCGCGCCTGGCCGCCCAAAGCCTGTCCTGGTCCGCATCCAAGGCCGGTGCGTGCCGGCTCGAACTCATCGCCGACCTCATCGATGCCGACCTCCAGTCCGGACGCAAGACCCGGGCACGGGAGACGGCCTGCCTCCTCCAAGGCGCCGCCACCGAACTGGCAACCGCCCTCGCCCTGCTGACCGCCGGCTGAGCGCCGGCTGACCGGGTCCGGCCACCACCGGACGCCGCCCCAACACCACACACGCTCCATGAATCAGAGCGTTCCCGCGGTTCAGGCGGAGAATCCGCCGTCGGCCTTGACCAGCTGCCCGGACATCCAGCGGCCCTCGGGCGAGAGCAGGAACGCGACGGTGCCGGCCACGTCCGCCGGTGTGCCCAGCCGGCCGCCGGGTTGCCGGCGGGCCAGTTCGTCACGGAGCGGCTCATCCATCCAGCCGGTATCCACCGGTCCCGGGTTCAGGACGTTGGCGCTGATCCCGAGCGGGCCGAGTTCGCGGGCGGCGGCGATCACGATCCGGTCCAGGGCGCCCTTTGATGCCCCGTAGGGCAGGTTGAAAGCGGTGTGGTCGCTGGTCAGGGCCACGATGGCGCCGCCCTCGGGACCGGCCTGCCGGGCGAAAGCGGCAATCAACTGCCAGCTGGCCCGGGTGTTGACCGCAAAGTGCCTCTCGAAGCTCTCCAGCGACGTGTCCAGGATGGAGGAGTCCACGGATTCGGCGTGGCTGAGCACCAGACCCTGCAGGGTTCCGGCCTCCGCCGCGGCGGCGGACATCAGCCGGTCCACGGCGTGCGGGTCCTGGAAATCCGCCGGCAGCGCCACGACGGCGGCGCCGATCGCCTCGAGCTCGGCGGTGAGGCGTTCGACGTCGTCCGGCTGGACTCCCCACGGCATCCGCGCGTCGTAGTCCTGCCAGTACGTCAGCACGAGGTCCCAGCCGTCCGCGGCGAGGCGGCGTGCGATGCCTGCGCCGATTCCGGCGAGCCGGCCGACACCGGTGACAAGGGCCGTCTTACGTCCGTCGGGGGAGCTCATGCCGACCAGCCTAGCGGTGGCGGCCGGCGCGGCGCCTACCAGGTGCGCGGCCTGCTAAGTGCGCGGCCTGCTACGAGCGGTGCCTACAAGGAGGCTGAGGAAGTGGAGTCGGCGGCCCGGACGTCCCGTTCGGCAGCCGGCCCGCGTGCAAGGTCCGGCTCCGGCCCCAGCGGATCCCGCCGCAGGGCCACGAGCCAGCAGACCAGCACGGCCAGGGCGCAGAAGACGCCGGCGCTGGAGGCCATGATCCACACCCCGGGCGTCTGGATGTCGAGGTTTTCGGCGCCGAGGGCCGTACCGATGGTCTTGGGCGAGAACAGGAATACGAGGATCGACAGGCCCAGCACGCCGCCCATGGTCCAGCGCATCCCGACGTACCGGCGCGGAGCTTCCCGCAGGGTCCAGGCAAAAGCCGGAAAGACCGCCGCGACCCACACCCAGTGGTGGGACCACGAGACCGGGCTGATCAGCAGCATGGTGAGCGCGGTCGCCGATACGGCCACGACGCGGGCACCCTGATCGCTGGCGGCCTTGATCACTGCGGCGCCCACGGCCACAACCGCCAGGCTCAGCAGCAGCCACGGCACGGTGACGTGCGCTTCCGGGACCCCGAAGTGCAGCAGGGCGCCCTTAATGGACAGGTTGTCCACGTAGCCCGCTCCCCCCATCCGGGAGGTGTCGGGCAGCATCTGGAGCCAGAACTGCAGGGATTCGGCGGGCCGGAGCAGCCAGCCGGCCGCCACGGTGGCGGTGAAGCCGGCGGCCATGTTGCCCAGCCCGCGCCAGTCCCTGCGGACCAGAAAGTAGAGCCCGAACACCAGGGGCGTCAGCTTGATGCCGGCGGCGACGCCCACCAGGAAGCCGCTGCCGGGGAAACCGCGGGCCCAGCGCCGGTTGCGGGCCAACAGGTCCACGGCGATCAGGCCCATCAGCAGGGCGTTGATTTGGCCGAACACCAGGGTCTCGCGCCAGGGACCCAGGTTCAGCACCGCCAGGACCAGGACGGCGGCGGCCCAGCCGTTGCCCGGTGCCCGGAAGGTGTCGCGCCAGGAGGCTTTCGCGTTCCAGTACCGGACCGTTCGGACCGCGGCCAGGATCGCCACCCCGGCGCCGGCGGCGTTGAACAGGGTCAGCGCCGCCGCCAGGGGCAGCCGGGCCAAGAGGCCGAAGACGATGGCGGCGAACGGCGGGTAGGTAAACATCAGCGCCGGTCCGCCGGCCCAGTCCACGTTGCCCGCATACAGGGCTGAGGGCGCCGCGCCGGCGTCGTTGAGGATTCTGCCGCCGTACCAGTAGACGCTGAAGTCCAGGCCGTGCTTGCCCCAGACTCCGAGCGAGATCCAGATGAAGTAGCCCACCGCGGCGATGGCCGGGATGACGGAGAGCCGGAACAGGTGCGGGACGGGTGAATACCGCGCCGGGCTGCGGTCTGAAACGGGCACTGACATGTACTCCCCCATCGGGCTGCTGATGTAGACGCTGGCCGTTTGGTCGGTTCCGTCCAGGGCGGCGCAAACGCGCCCTCGCTGTCGGGTCAGTCTACAGAACAGCTACGCCGGGACCGGGACGGACTCCGGCTTCCGGGCGTCCTTGCGGATGGTGGCGCTGATGACGGCGGCGATGGTGCACATGGCAGCGGCGGCAAACCAGGCGTAGGTGTACTGGCCGGTCGCGTCCCGGACCGCCCCGGCCGCCAGGGCAGCGGCGGCCGCACCGAGCTGGTGGGCCGCGAACACCCAGCCAAACACGACGCTCCCGTCGGCACCGAACACCTGGCGGCAGATCGCGGCGGTCGGCGGCACCGTGGCGACCCAGTCCAGGCCGTAGATGACCACGAACACGATCATGCTGGGCTGGACGGTAGCGCTGAGCAGCAGCGGCAGGACCAGCAGCCCGATCCCGCGGAACTGGTAGTACACGGCGAGCAGGATCCGGGGGTTGAAGCGGTCCGTGAGCCACCCGGAGGCGATGGTGCCGATGATGTCGAAGAGGCCGACGACGGCGAGCAGGCCCGCCGCGGTGGTTTCGGGCATGCCGTGGTCGTGGGCGGAGGGGATGAAGTGGGTGCCGATCAGCCCGTTGGTGGTCGCGCCGCAGATCGCGAAGCCAGCCACCAGAGCCCAGAAGGTACGCACTTTGCTGGCCCGTTTGAGGACCTGCAGGGCACGGACCGCGGCGTTCCGGCGGGGCTCCTGCACTTCCTGCCCAGCGGCCGGTCCTGTCGGTTCGGGCCCGCTGGCTTCCGTGCCCGCGTTCGGGCCGGGGGCCGGCGGCGTCGCCCCGTAGGGCAGCACGCCGACGTCGGCCGGTGAGTTCTTCAGGAACATCAGCACGAGCGGCACCACGGCCAGCGCGCCGGCACCGATGAGGAGCGAGGCCTGCCGCCAGCCCGGGTCCTGGGCAAGGGCCGCGATGAAGGGCAGGAACACGAGCTGCCCGGCGGCGCTGCCGGCAGTGAGGATGCCGATGACCAGGCCGCGGCTCTTGGCGAACCAGGTGTTGGCGATGGTCGCGGCGAAGACCAGCGCCATGGACCCGGTGCCGAGCCCGATCAGCAGCCCCCACGTCAGCAGGATCTGCCAGGACTGGGTCACGAGGACCGTCAGCGCGCTGCCGGCGCCGATCAGCACCAGGGCCACGGCCGTGACTGCGCGGATGCCGAAGCGTTCCATGAGCGCTGCCGCGAACGGTGCCGTGAGCCCGAAAAGCACGAGGTTGATGCTGACCGCGGCGGAGAGCACGGTGGTGGACCAGCCGAACTCGTTCTGCAGCGGCACCATCAGCACACCCGGGGCCGCCCGGAACCCTGCCGCGCCGACCAGCGCGAGGAAAGCCACGGCGGCGACGGTCCACGCCGGGTGGATGCGGCGGCGGACCGGCGCCGGGGTCACGGTGGTTTCAGGGGCATTCATGCGGCGGTTCCGTTCTGGACAGGGGTCCCGGTGCCGGCCGAGGCCAGCGGCACGGGGTCCGCGGTGCGGGAGAGGCTGTGCCAGCTCGTGTTGGCGGCCGTCAGCGGTTCCCCGCAGGCCGTGCACGTGTCAGCCGAGGAGGTCCGCTCCCCGCAGCCGCTGTGGATGACGAACATGTGTGCCTGCCCGGACGGCGCCGGGAGATGCTTTTCGGCCCAGATCACGACGGCGTTGAGCACCGGGAGGGCGTCTTCGCCCATGGCGGTGAGGACGTACTCCTGGCGGGTGCGGCCGCCGTCGTCGTAGGGCCTCCGGGCCAGGAGCCCGGCGGCGACGAGCCCGGCGAGCCGCTTGGTGAGCACAGAATCGGCCGCCCCCAGCCGGGCCTTCATGGCTTCGAAGCGGCCGTTGCCGAAGAACACCTCGCGCAGGACGAGCACGCTCCAGGGATCGCCCAGGATGTCGAGGCCGCGGGCCATGCTGCAGGTCCGTTGGGACCAGTCGGATCGAAGTGCCATGCGGCCACCCTAGCTGACTCTCTTAGAGAAAGCTAGGGTGGCCCGGCGGAATGATCCGGGCGCCGGGGTCGGTTGCCGGTGCAGCTACGGTGCAGTTAGCTGCCGGCGGCCAGGGAGGAAATCGCGGCGTCGAGGTCGGCGATCAGGTCCTCCACGTCCTCGATGCCGCACGAGAGCCGGATCAGGTTGACCGGGACCGCCAGTTCCGTGCCCTTGACCGAGGCGTGCGTCATTTCGGACGGGTAGTTCATGAGCGATTCGATCCCGCCCAGGGACTCCGCCAGGGTGAACACGGAGGTCGATTCGGCCACCTTGCGGGCCGCGGCCTCGCCGCCCTTGAACTGCACGGAGATCATGCCGCCGAACTTCTTCATCTGCTTTTTGGCCAGCTCGTGGCCGGGGTGGGTGGGCAGGCCCGGGTAGAGCACGGCCTCCACTTCGGGGCGCCCCAGCAGCCATTCGGCCACGGCCTGGGCGTTGTCGCTGTGCCGGTCCATGCGCACCCCGAGGGTTTTCAGCCCGCGGGTGGTGAGGAAGGCGTCCATCGGCCCGGACACGGCGCCGACGGCGAACTGCACAAAGCCGATCTTCTCGGCGAGGTCGGGGTCGTTGACCACGATCGCGCCGCCGACGACGTCGGAGTGCCCGCCGATGTACTTGGTGGTGGAATGCACCACCACATCGGCGCCGAGGGCCAGCGGGGTCTGCAGGTACGGGGAGGCGAAGGTGTTGTCTACCACGAGGAGCGCGCCGGCGTCGTGCGCCACCTTCGCGAGCGCCTCGATGTCGGTGATCTTCATCATCGGGTTCGACGGCGTCTCGACCCACACCAGGCGGGTCTTGCCGCCACCGTCGGCCGTACTGTCGGCGGTGCCGCCCGCTGCGACGGCGGCCGCGACGGCGTCGAGGTCGGACATGTCCACCGGGGTGTTGCCGATGCCCCACTCCCCCAGGACCCGGCTGATGAGCCGGTACGTGCCGCCGTAGGCGTCGTTGCCGAGCACAATGTGGTCGCCGGGGCGGGTGAGGGCGCGGATCATCGAGTCCTCGGCGGCCAGGCCGGAGCCAAAGGAGAACGCGGCGCTCCCGCCTTCCAGGGCCGCCAGCTGCTCCTGCAGCGAGTCACGGGTGGGGTTGGTGCCCCGGCCGTATTCATAACCGGCCCGCAGCCCGCCGATGCCGTCCTGGGCATAGGTCGAGGAGAAGTGCACGGGGGGCACCACCGCCCCGGTGCGGGGCTCAAACGCCTGGCCGGCGTGGATGGCGCGGGTGTTGAAACCCTGGTTTTTCGAGGACGGGCTTTCGGGCACAGACATGGGACTCCTTGAACTGGTCAGTTGCTGAGGTACGCGAGGAGGTCGTGGCGGGTCAGGATCCCCACCGGGGCGCCGACGAACGTCACCATGAGGGTGTCGGCGTCGGAGAGGAGTTCGCGGGCGGTCGAGATCGATTCGAGCGAGCCGATCACGGGGAGCCGGGCCTCCATGTGTTCGGAAATCTTGTCCGAGAGCTTGGCCTCGCCGCGGAAGAGCTTGGCCGTGAGGGTGCGTTCGTCCACGGCGCCCAGCACCTCGCCCATGACGACTGGCGGTTCCTGGGACAGGACGGGGATGTGCGAGACGCCGTACTCGTTCATGATGTTGATGACGTCGCGGACGGACTCGTTCGGGTGGATGTGCACGAGGTCCGGGAGTTCACCGGTCTTGGCCTTGAGGATCTCGCCCACCGACGCCTCGTCCCCGCCGGCCAGGAAGCCGTAGGAACGCATCCACTGGTCGTTGAAGATCTTGGCCAGGTAGCCGCGGCCGGAGTCCGGCAGGATGACCACGACGACGGCGTCGGCCGGGAGGTCCTTGGCGACTTCCATGGCGGCCACGACGGCCATGCCCGAGGAGCCGCCCACCAGCAGGCCTTCCTCGCGCGCCAGCCGGCGCGTCATCGCGAAGGAGTCGGCGTCGCTGACGGCAATGACGTCGTCCGGGACCGACTTGTCGTAGTTGGCCGGCCACATGTCCTCCCCGACGCCCTCGACAAAGTACGGGCGGCCCGTGCCGCCGGAGTACACCGAGCCGGCGGGATCCGCGCCGATGATCTTCACGACGCCACCCTCGGCCCCGGGCCGCCCGGCGGAGACTTCCTTGAGGTACCGGCCGGTGCCGGTGATCGTGCCGCCGGTCCCGGCGCCGATCACGCAGTGGGTGATGCGGCCGTCGGTGTCGTGCCAGATCTCAGGGCCCGTGGTCTCATAGTGGCTGGCCGGGGCGGCGGGGTTGGAGAACTGGTCCGGCTTGTAGGCGCCGGGGATTTCAGTGACGAGCCGGTCGGAGACGCCGTAGTAGCTTTGCGGGCTGTCCGGCGGGACGGCGGTGGGCGTGACCACCACTTCCGCGCCGTAGGCCTGGAGCACGGCCCGCTTGTCCTCGCCGACCTTGTCCGGCACGACGAAGATGCAGCGGTAGCCCTTCTGCTGCGCCACGAGCGCCAAACCGACGCCGGTGTTGCCCGAGGTGGGCTCCACGATCGTGCCGCCGGGCAGGAGCTGGCCCGTTCGTTCGGCCTCCTCGATCATCTTGACCGCAATGCGGTCCTTGATCGAACCGCCGGGGTTCAGGTATTCGAGCTTCACCAGGACCGTGGCTGCGATGCCATCGGTCACGTGGTTGAGTTTGACGAGCGGCGTATGGCCAATGAGGTCCAGGACGGACGGGGCGTACTTCATAGGTACAAAGTTACCGTCTCCGGCGCGGCGGGCACGTCGGCGCGGCCACGGCGCTCCCACGGCTCTGGCAGATGCGAGGATATGGCTGTGAAGAGGATCGCCCGGCTGAAGAAGTTCAAGAGCTACGCGCTGCCCGCGGGCATGCTGCTGGCCGGGTGCGCGGCGCTGGTGTCCGGGCTGCTGCCGGTCCCCGCCTTCCAGGCGCTGGCAGCACGCACCGTGCCGATACTGGCGTTCGTGGTCGCCATGTCCCTTGTCACCGAACTGGTGGATGAGGCCGGGCTCTTCCGCGTCGTCACGGAGCGGCTGGCCGCCCTGGGCCGCGGCCGGGTCCTCTTGCTGTGGTTCCTCGCGATCGCCCTGGCCACCGTTTCCACGGTGTTCCTGTCGCTGGATACGACGGCGGTGCTGGTGACTCCCGTCGTCGTGCTGCTGGCCATTCACGCCCGCATTCCGCCTCTGCCGTTCGCGCTGACCACCGTGTGGCTGGCGAACACGGCCTCGCTGCTGCTGCCGGTCTCCAACCTGACCAACCTGCTCGCGCAGGAGCGGCTCAACCTCAGTCCCGCCGCGTTCGCTTCGCTCGTGTGGGCCCCGGCCCTGGTGGGCATCCTCGTGCCGCTGGTGCTCCTGTGGCTGGCGTTCCGGAAGGACCTGCGCGGCACGTACGGCCCCCAGCCCGTCCACAAGGTCCGGGACCGGGTGCTGCTGTACTCGGCGTCGGGGGTCATGGTGGTCCTGCTCCCGGCGCTTGTCTCCGGGGTTCCGGTGCAGATCCCGGCACTCGCGGCGGCTGCTGCCCTGCTCCTGCTCTTCCTCTGGCGGCGGCGCTCCGTCCTGCGCTGGTCCATGATTCCCTGGCGCCCGCTGATGCTCACGTCCGGACTGTTCATGGTGGTGGAGACCCTGCACGCCAACGGGCTCACCCAGTTCCTGACCGGGATCGCCGGCACGGGCGAGAGCCTGCCGGCGCTCCTGCAGCTCGCCGGCCTGGGCGCCGGGGCAGCCAACGCGGTCAACAACCTCCCCGCCTATCTGGCCCTGGAACCGGTGGGCGGCTCCCCGGCCCGGCTGGCGGCCCTGCTGATCGGCGTGAACCTGGGCCCGCTGGTGACCCCCTGGGCGTCCCTGGCCACGCTGCTGTGGCACGAGCGGCTCCGCTCCCTGAATGTGGAGATCCGCTGGGGAGGCTTTGCCCTCGCCGGCGTGGCCGCCGTCGTCCTCACCGTCCCGTTGGCGGTCGTGGCGCTGTGCCTCACCACCGGGATGCAGTGAGGTGGATGCACTGCGGGCCGGCGTGCCCGGCCCGTCAGGCGCCGATGTCATTCCCGGCGTTCGCTGCCCCGGCGCCGCCCTCACGCGGGGCGTTCTGCCAGAGGCCGACCACATTGCCCTCAGTGTCCCGGAAGTAGGCGGCCCAGCCCATGGTGCCGATTGCCTCGTGCGGTAAGACGGTGCTGCCGCCCAGGGCATTGATCTTCTCCAACGCCGCGTCGATGTCATCGACATCCACAGTGACCACCGGGGATGTGAGGTCGCCTTCGCGGCGGAACATGCCGCCGTTGATGGAGCCCGGCACGGAGGGCATGCCGTTGGCATCCGTCTGCGTCGTCTTGATCATGGCGTAGCTCATCTCCGGCACCTGGCTTACCTCCCAGCCGAACGCCGAACTGTAGAACTCCCGTGCGCGGCCCTCGTCGTCTGCGGGAATTTCGAAATGTACCACTCCACCAGCCATCACACTCTCCTAAAAACAAGGATTCGGTGCCCAGAGGCGGGCGCGGACACAGCACGCCACTAGCCGGATTTTAGCCCCGGCAGCGCGGGAGGTTAAGGGCCGTACGGCCCCTGCATCGTTGCCGCGGATGCCGCTGCTGTCAGCGGGCCGTGGGAACATGTTCGAATGAGCCTTGCAGACGCCCCCGCAGGCATTGCCGCCGCGGCGGACGCCTCATTGCGGTGGCACCCGGGCGGCCCGTTCGACTTGATGCAAACCATCGGCACGCTGCTGCGCGGCCACGGCGACCCGTCCATCCGCACCGCCCCGGACGGCATCTGGTTCGCGTTCACGACGCCCCGCGGTCCGGCCACGCTGCGCCTGGCAACGGCCGGGACGCGGGCTGACCCTGCCGTGGACGCGCAGGCCTGGGGTCCCGGAGCGGGGGACGCCGTCGATTCCGTCCCGCGCATGCTCGGGAGCGACGACGACTGGTCCGGCTTCGACGAGCCCGCATTCCACGCGAGCCTCCCGCGCATGGTGGTTGAAGCCCGACGCCGGAACCTCGCGATCCGGCTGCCTGCAACCGGCAGGATGATCGATTCACTCGTGCCGACCATCCTGGAGCAGAAGGTGACCGTTATCGAGGCCCGCCGCGGATACCGCTACCTGATGTACCGCTTCGGGACGGCGGCGCCGGGCGCCGGCACCGTCGCGCCCGCCAATCTGCTGGTCCAGCCGACGGCCGCGCAGTGGCTGCTCATCCCGTCCTGGGAGTGGCACAAGGCCGGCGTGGGCCCGCAGCGGTCGGGAACCGTCATGCGGGCGCTGCGGTCGGCCGCCGCGCTGGAACGGCTCGCCGCCCTCCCCGCCGCGGAGGCGGCAGCCAAGCTGCAGACGCTGCCCGGAATCGGGGTCTGGACGGCGGCGGAGGTAGTGCAGCGCACGCACGGCTGCCCGGATTCGATCTCGGTCGGCGACTACCACCTTGCGGCCTACGTGGGTGCCGCCCTGACCGGCCGCCGGACAGACGACGCCGGCATGCTCAGGCTGCTGGCTCCATGGGCGGGGCACCGGCAGCGGGTGGTCCGGATGATCGGGCTGAGCGGCTTCCGGAAACCGACATTTGGCCCGCGCATGACCATCCAGGACCACCGCAGCCACTGACCTCAGGAGCAACGCGGGGTCACTTACGGCCCATCCGGGGCCCCTTTATGGGCGCGATCTGACCCCGCGTTGGTGTGGGCGGGACAGGCGGGGCGGATTTTGCTCAGGCGCGGAGCCGGGCCCTCTTGATCCGGGCGATGACGCCGTCGAATCCCTCGGCAAGATCGTCGGCGTTGACTTTGAAATACGCCCATCCGGCGCTGCGGAACTCTTCGTCCCGCCGGTTGTCCCGAGACTGCTGTTCCCGCGTGAGGTGGTGGGCGCCGTCGTACTGCACGGCGATCCGGTACCGCCGGTAGCCCATGTCTGCCGCCGGCGAGCGCGGGTCTTCCGGGTCGAGCCTCAACTGCAGCTCCGGCTCTGGCAGACGCACATCCAACAGCGCCAGCCGCAGGAAGGTCTCCGGAAAAGAGTCGGCGCCCACCCGCATCTCGTCCAGCGCAAGCCGTGCCTTCTCGACACCCTTCATGTTGGGATGCTGGCGGATCAGCAGCCGCAGGCCATCCTTGTAGGCGTAGGGCTCCGACCTCAGTTCGAGGCTGGGCCTGGGCTGTCGGATGAGCTGGTCCCCCATCGCGATGAGGTAGTTGAGCGGCAGGACTGCGGCCAGATCCAGCCAAGTGCGGGGCGGCGCCGTGACAGGGATGCCGTCGACGTCGGTCAGCTCGCCCGGAATGAGCCGCACGCGGTGGCCAGTGACCCCGGCACGGCGGACTCTGGGCAGTTCATGGGGTTTGCTGAGGTGGATGGTGTGGCATTCGCCCAACCACGGCGGCAGCCCGAGCCTGGTCAGCACGGCCGCGGTTTCATGGGACGCCCAGGCACCCGGGGTAGCAGCGGCGAGGACCCTGGCCCGTTCGACGATCTCAAGCTGCCGGCCGGCCGGCAGATAGATAAGGCGGCCGCCGTCGGACAAATCGTGCGCCCGTAGACGTTTGGGCGGAATACCCAGCGCGCGCGACTCATAGACGGTGAACGGTGTGAGGGTGAGGCTTTCGGGAAGCGGCACAATGCGGACCATGCGCACCATTGTGACCGCGGATCAACCTCGACGCTGAGGTTATCCACAGGCCCTCCGGAATCGCCTCAACACGGGGTCACTTACGGCCCGTCCGGCGCCTCGGGATGGGCCTTAAGTGACCCCGCGTTGCTGTCAGCCGCCGGTCTGGAGGCCCAGCCGGGCCGCCGCTTCCTGGCGCATGTCCACCTTGCGGATCTTGCCGGAAACGGTCATCGGGAAGCTCTCCCGGACATCCACGTAGCGCGGGATCTTGTAGTGCGCCAGCTTGCCGCGGCAGAACTCGGCCAGGCTGGCGGCGTCCATCGGCGCGGCCCCCGGCTTCAAAATGACGCAGGCCATCAGCTCCTCGCCGTACTTTTCGTCCGGGACACCGATCACCTGAACGTCCTGGATGTCCGGGTGGGTGTAGAGGAATTCCTCGATTTCGCGCGGATAGACGTTCTCGCCGCCGCGGATCACCATGTCCTTGATCCGGCCCTCGATCACGATGTACCCGTCCGCGTCCATCCGGGCGAGGTCTCCCGTGTGCATCCAGGCGTCGGCGTCGATCGCCTCGGCGGTCTTGTCAGGCTGGTTCCAGTACCCGCGCATCACCGCGTAGCCGCGCGTGCAGAGTTCGCCGATCCCGCCGCGCTCCACCACCTCTCCCGTGACCGGGTCCACGATCCGGCTCTCCATGTTCGGCATGGTCCGGCCCACAGTCTCGGTGCGCTGGGCCGTGGTGTCCACGCTCCGGGTCATCGTGGACACCGGCGAGGTCTCCGTCATGCCGTAGCAAATGGCGACGTCTTTCATGTTCATTTCCGTGATGACCCGGTTCATCACCTCGATGGGACACAGCGAGCCGGCCATGACGCCCGTGCGCAGTGTCGAGAGGTCGTAGGAGGCGAAGTCCGGCAGGGCGAGCTCGGCGATGAACATGGTCGGCACGCCGTACAGCGAGGTTCCGCCGAAGTCCTGCACCGCTTCCAGCGCCGCGGCCGGCGAGAATGACCGGCCGGGGATGATGGTGGCGGCCCCGTGGCTGAGCGCCGCGAGGTTCCCGATCACCATGCCGAAGCAGTGATAGAAGGGCACCGGGATCACCACGCGGTCGTGTTCCGTGTAGCCCAGCTGTTCGCCGATCGAATAACCGTTATTAAGGATGTTGTGGTGCGTCAGCGTGGCGCCCTTCGGGAACCCCGTGGTGCCGGAGGTGTACTGCAGATTGACGGGGTCCTGCGCGTCCAGTGCCGCCATGCGCACTTTCAGCTCGGAGTGCCCGACGTCGTCGGCCCGCTTGAGCAGCTCGGCATAGGTGCGCTCCGCGTCAGTGCCGGGTTCGCCTGCGGTCAGCCCGTCCAGGCCGGCGTCCGGGAGGAAGACCAGCTCGCGCAGATCCGGGCACGCCGCCAGCGCCTGCCGCGCCATCGCTGTGTAGTCGCTGTTCCTGTCCGACGGCGCGGTGACCAGCATGCGCATGCCGTTCTGGGTGACCACAAACTCGAGCTCATGGCTGCGGTAGGCGGGGTTGACGTTGACCAGGATCGCCCCGACCTTCGCGGTGGCGTACTGCAGGATGGTCCACTCGGCGCAGTTGGGGCTCCAGATGCCGATCCGCTCGCCCTTCGCGACGCCCAGGGCGAGGAGCGCACGTGCCAGGCGGTCGACGTCGTCGTTCAACTTGGTGTAACTCCACCGCCGGGCCTCTTCGCCGGGTACCGCGGCGGCCTCGATCAGGGCGTCGTGGTACGGGAACCGCGCCGCGATCCGTTCGAAGTTCGCGCCAATGGTTTCCTCGAGCAGCGGGACGTCAGTGTCCCCGGCTGTGTAAGCAAGCATGGTGTGACGCTACCAACAGTGCGGAGGCAAAAGAAGGGCAAAGCTTGGAAGTCCTATGAAATCTTGGGTCATGGTCCGGCGCCTGCCCGGCAGCCCGGTAGGGTGATTGCCATGAGTGCACCCGTTGACCTTCAGGCCATTTTCATCCCCAACGACGGCGAATTCTTCCGCGTGAAGCTCGCCCTGGACATCGCGATCGACGAGGTGGTCAACGAGCCCGGCTGCATCCGCTACGAGCTCACCGAGGCCAGCGAGGACAAGCTCGTCCTGACCGAACGGTGGGCCAGCCAAGCGGACCTGGACAAGCACTCCAAGGGCACGGCCGTCCAGGACCTGAACGAATCCCTCAGCGCGCTGCTGGCAGAGCCGGTCAAGCTCGAAACGCTCTAACCCACCCTTCCAACCACAACGCGGGGTCACTCCGCGCCCATCCCAGAGGGATTTATGGGCGCGGAGTGACCCCGCGTTGCGTTAAGCCTGGGATTAAGCCGTGGACGTTCAGGCCTCCGGGATCTGGGTGCCGTCCTGCTTGGCCGCAGCTGCGGCGGCCTCGGCCTGGGACCGGGCCACGTGGGCGTGGACTTCTTCCATGTCCAGGGCCTTGACGGCGTCGACCACCTGCTCGAGCTGCTGCGCGTTCAGGGCGCCAGGCTGCGAGAACACCAGGACCTTTTCGCGGAAGGCCATCAGCGTGGGAATCGACGTGATGCCGGCCTCGGCGGCGAGCTGCTGCTCGGCTTCGGTGTCGACCTTGGAGAAGACGACATCCGGGTGCTTCTCGGAGATCGCCGAGTACGTGGGGCCGAACTGCTTGCACGGGCCGCACCATTCGGCCCAGAAATCGACGAGGACAATGTCGTTATCCTCGACTGTCGATGCGAACTGTTCACCTGTGATGTCTACGGTAGCCATGAGTCAACGGTACGGGAGCGGGCACGGATTGTCCCCGGCATTTCGCTGTTGGCACATCCGGGCGGGGCTGTAGGCAGGTCACGCCCAGGCGTGCGGGGCCGGACGCCTGGCGCCGGGCAGGGCGTTGGTTTCGCGCCATTCGTGGATCCACCCGGGCAGCTCCAGGTCCGACGGCGGGGCGCCGAACTCGCGGATGATTTCCTCCTGGCTGACGGGCTTGCCCTTGCTCAGAAGCCGGGTGGCGATATAGGCCCGCGCGTACACTTCGCCGTCCACCACCATCCGCTGTTCGAAGTAGATGGCCTTAGAGTCCAGGCCGATGATCCTGGACTCGATCGTGTACTGCTGCCAGAGCTGCAGCGAACGGCGGAACGCGATGGTCTCCCCCGCCGCGACCGGCGTCCAGCCCCGGCGGCGCATCTTCTTCCAGGTGCCGCTGCGGGCCATGAGGTCGAAGCGTCCGAGGTCCATGAGCGAGAAGTACATGCCGTTATTGACGTGCAGGGCGATGTCGATGTCCGTGGGCAGGACCCGCAGCGGCAGCGAGGAGTTGTCCCAGATGCTCAACGGTGAGCGGCGTGAGGACGTGAACAGCAGCAGGAGAGTCCGGAACAGGAGATGCATGAGTCATATGTTACCCGCGGGTAACAAGTGTGCCAAGGGGTGGGTGCCGGAACCTAGCTGCGCGCCGACAGAACCGAGACGGTGGCCTTGGTGCCAGCGCCCCGAATCGTCCAGCAGTTCCCGGTGCCGATCACGTCCAGCTCCTCCAGGTCCGCGTGGTGCAGGACCAGGGCAGTGTCCTCGTCCACGGCGACCGCGCGGTCCACGAGACCTTTTGCCACCGCCCCAACGGCCCGGCCGAGGGTTCCCGCCTGCGCGGCGTGCACGTCGACGGCGAAAGGCACCAGGCCCAGCCCGTCGCGGATCTCCACTTCTTCCAGACCCTCCGACCAATCCGCCGGGCAGACCTCGGTGCCGCGGATCCGGTAGCCGCCCACGATCGCCCGCACCGGCGCCACCATCGCGCCGGCTGAGAATCCCATATACGGCACACCGTCGGAGACCAGACTGCGGATGGGCTGCGCGGACGGCAGCAAGCCTTCCAGATAGCCCGGCGTCGGCCCGCCCCCGACGACGATGCCGTCGACGTCGTCGAACGCGGCAGGGTCCGCGCCCCGGTTGAAGCCGAGGAGGACCGGGACGACCTCGCAGGCTGTCCGGGACTCCAACGGCACCACATAGGCAGGCAGGAAATATTCCGAGCTGCCCTCATGGTCAAAGAGAACCACAGCGACGCGCGGAACCCTGCCGGTGGCCCGGTGCCGGAGTTCCTTGACGAAGCGGTCGAAGACGGCAGCTGTGGTTACGGTGTCGGGGCCGCCGCCAACAAGCAGGATGGTCATGGTTCAACGTACCCGGATCCACGGCAATCGCAATGAGCCCGGCGCGGGCGGCTCCGAGGACCTATAGCGATTGACCGGTCCGGACTGCGAGGAACATAATCGGAATCGGTACTAGCTTCACCCCACGACTGCGCCGACCATGAGGCCGACGGCAGAGCATTCAACGGAAAGCGGTCGACACTATGAGTACTGCCCATCACCCTGTCACTGCGACCGGCTGGACCGGTTGGGTCCGTTTCGCCGGAGTCATTCTGATCATCAACGGCGTTTTCAGCGGCCTTCAAGGCCTCGTCGCGCTCACCGGACCCGACACCTACTATTTGTCGACCCCGGGAACCCTGTTCCTCTTCGATGCGAAGGGGTGGGGCTGGTGGAATGTCGCCCTCGGGGTGCTCTTGATCCTCACCGCCGTCGCGCTCTTCGCCGGCGCAACGTGGGCTCGAGTCGTTGGCGTCGTCGTTGCCGGCTTCAGTGCGGTCGTTCAACTGATGCTCATTCCGCAGCAGCCGTGGTGGTCCGTCATCGTCATCGCCATGGACGTGCTGATCATCTACGCGATCATCGCCCACGGCGAGGAACTGAAGGCTGAGCAGGCACCTCCGCCAACCAACCCGTAAGGCCCCGACGCGATCAGCCCGCAGCAATCAGCTCCACTTCGTAGCCATCCGCGTTCACGAGGTAGGCGGCGAAGTGGCCGGGGCCGCCTGCGTGCGGATACTTGTCCGGAAACAGCTCGGCCCAGCCGTGGCTGACGCTCTCGCCCGCCATGGCGTCCACGTCAGCCCGGGTCCCCGCGCTGAACGCCAGGTGGTTCAGGCCCGGGGCTTTGCGGTCGTGCGCCGTTCCGGTCAGCGCCGGGGACTGCTCGACGACGATGTACGTCGGCCCGCGGCGCCAGCTGCACCCGTGGGCCCAGTCCTGGTAGGCCTCGTAGCCCAGCCTGCCCAGCAGCCAGCCCCACTGGTCCCTGGCCCGCTGCAGGTCCGGCACCCAGAGTTCTACATGGTGCAGGGCACCAAAGTCCCCCGGTGCGATGGGAACCGGCACAACGGGACCTGGCGCAACGGGACCTGGCGCAACGGGACCTGGTGCAACCGGAATATCAGCCATCAGAACAGTATCCGCTGGAAGAGGATGTGGTCCTGCCAGGATCCGGCAATCCGAAGGTACTGGGCTGCCAAACCGATCTCCTCAAAGCCAGCCCGCTTCAGGATCCGCTGAGACGCGGCGTTGTGCGGGAGGGTTGAGGCCTGCAGCCGGTGCAGTCCCAGTTCGTTGCGCGCGGTCTGGAGGGCGAACTCCACCGCGGCCGAGCCAATTCCCAGCCCCGTCAGGTCCTTGTCCACCCAGTAGCCGAGGTGGGCGCTGAGGAATGGCCCCCGGACAATCCCGCTGAGGTTGATCACACCGATGATGCGGGAGCCTTCCACGAGGACCCAGGGCACGTCTGTTCCCGCGATGAACAATCCGAGCTTGGATTCAATGCTGGCGGCTTGTCCCTCTGCGGTGAAGAATTTCTCAAACCGCACCGGTTCCCAGGGCGCCAGGTGCTCCCGGTTCCGCCGGTAGGCGTCGGCCAGGGGCCTGGCGTCGGACCTGCGCAGCACCCGCACGCACACGGTATCCGTCAAAGCGACGCTGTTCTCGGTCATCCGCAGACTCTAACGGTCATCCCGAACGGCTTCAATCAGCGTGCGCCAGTCACGGGAGTCCCGGTGGTGTGCTTGATGGGGTTCTCAGGCGCTGGGATCGTCGTCGTCCTCGTTCGGATCGGTGCCGCGAACGGTCACACTCTGCACGCCGGGCACATCAAGGAGGTAGGGGACGAGTTCCCGCAGCGGAAGATGACCATGGAAGCGGATGTCCATGAGGACGATCGGCTTTTGTTCATCGCCCGCCTTATTGATGCTCAGGATCGACGAGCTGAACCCCATATTCGTGGCGATCTCCAACACTTGCCGCAGCACGCCCCGGTTGTCGTCGTAGCCCAGGTGCAGAACCCGGTGGGCGTCGGGGGTCGGGATCTTCCTGATCACGGGAGAAACGACGTACAACGTGATGAGGTGGAAAGCGGTCAGCGAAACAGCCAGGGACAGCATTCCGGCCCCGCACGCCATGCCGACGGCGGCAGAAACCCAAATGCTGGCCGCCGTCGTCAGGCCGCGGACTACGTTCCGTCCCTTGAAAATCACCCCGGCACCGAGGAAGCCGATGCCGCTGACGATTTGGGCTGCAATCCGGGACGGGTCCATGGTGGCCCCGGGCGCCAGCGCGGCGGCGAAGCCGTAGGCGGAGATCAGGGTGAACGTGCACGATCCGAGGCCGACCAGGACGTGGGTGCGGTAGCCAGCGACCTTTTGCCGGACCTGCCGCTCAGTGCCAATCAGGGAGCAGAGGATAAATGTCGCCAGCAGAAGCCCGATTTCCACCAGCGTGGTCGGGGTATATAGCCCGTATGCGTCCTGCATCCCGCCCTCCGACCCGGCCCGAGAGCGGCGTCCCGTCAGTGCCGGAATGCGCCAAGAACTCTCGAATCTGATATTACCGCTGCCCCCTAGTGGCGAGTAGTGGCTGCTCTGGCCCGCTCACGGGGCCAGATCCCGGCGGCGCCAGCCGGCGTACCCCAGCGCGGCGAGCGCCGCGGCAATCACCGTAAGTCCGAGCAACGGCCCGACGGCGCCGGAATCCAGGGGCAGCAGCGGCGAGTGCCGGAACGGGGAGAGCTCCATCAGCCACTCCGGGGCATTCCACAGCACGCCAAACTCACCAAGCGCGACGAAGAGCAGCAGCAGGGCCCAGACCGTCCCGGTGAGCCGGGGCGCCCAGCCGAACACCGCCAGCACCGCAGCGGTCATGACCCAGGCCGCGGGGATCTGGGCGGCAGCGGCCAGTGTGACGCGGCCAAGTTGGTTGGCATCGGCCAGGACGGTGGCTGCGCCGGCCCCGACCGACACTCCGGCCAGCAGCATGAGCACGGCGACGCCGGCCAGCGCCAGGGCGAAATGGCTGGTCGCCCACCGCGGCCGGGTGGTGGCGGTGCCCAGCAGTGCCTCGACGTGGCCGTCGGTCTCCTCGTCACGGAGCCGGCTGGCCGCGGACAGTCCGTAGGCAGCGGCCAGCAGTCCCATGATGCTGATCTCCGCTGCAATGAAGGCATCCGTCATGGCCTGGGTTCCGCCCAGCATCATGATCAGGTCCTGCACGTTGGGCGAACTCAACAAGTCCATGACGTTGCCGGCCAGCGATCCGATCACCACGCCGAACACCACGAAGGCGACCGCCCAGGCCGCCAGCAGCCGGAACTGGAGCCGCACAGCGAGGTCCCCAACCCCGCGGAGCGAGCCGCGAGCCGGGCCGGGGCGCTCCTGGCGCAGGCCGCAGCCGAGGTCCCGACGGGCGCGGAGTGCCAGGGCCACGGGCACGAGTAAGGCGCACAGTGCCAGTGGCAGGGCGAGCACCCACCACTGGTCCCCGGCGAAGGCCCGGATCTGCTGGTTCCAGCCGATCGGCGAAAGCCAGGACAGGGCGGAGGGCCCCGGTTCGGCGAGGTCCCCCACCGCACGCAGCGCATAGGTCACGGCAACGACGCCGAGGCTCATTCCCGTGGCCGCCCGCGCGCTGGCCGTCAGCTGGGCGGTGACCCCGGCCACGGCACTGAATGCCATGCCGGTGGCGGCCCAGCCCAGTCCGAACGCGATCGAGCCGGCCGCCGGAAGTCCGCCGGCGGCCAAAGACACCGCAGTGACCAGCCCCAGGACAATGCTGGCTCCGAAGCTGATGGTGAGGGCGGCCGCGAGCGGCGCGTCGCGGCCCATCCGGCCGCCGCCCAGGAGCTCGAGCCGCCCGGACTCTTCGTCGCTGCGGGTATGGCGGACGGTGATGAACACCATCAGGACGGCGAGGATGGCAGCCATGAACGCCGTGTACTTGATGAGGGACAGGGCGCCGAGGGACGTGGGATCGTAGACCCTGCCGAAGAGGGCCACGAGCGAGGCCGTGGCATTCAGGGCCGTCGCGGCCTCGACCCGGCTCTCCACATCGGGGTAGAGCTCGGCGCCGGCCACCGCGGTTGAATACGTTGTCGCGGCGAATCCGGCGATCCACGCCGGCAACAGCCATCGGTCGCGGCGGAGCCCGAGCCTGATCAGGACTCCGGTCCCCGCCAACGTTTCACGCATCGGCGGTGCGTCCGCTGCTCGACCCGGCCGCGGCCACGGGCACCGCAGCGCCGTAGTGGCGAAGGAAGAGATCCTCCAGAGTGGGCGGCTGGCTGGTCAGCGCGACGAGTCCCGCGTCGGTCAACGCCCGCATGAACGGGGCCAGGCCGGACGGTTCCACTTGGGCGCTGACGCGGTGGTTCGTGACGACGACGTCGTGCACGCCTGGCAGGGCATCCAAGCCCACCGGTACCACCGCGACATCGGCAGTGACGGAGGTGCGGGTCAGGTGCCTGAGTTCATCAAGCCGCCCCGTCTCCACCACCCGGCCCTCACGGATGATGCTCACGCGGTCCGAAAGTGCCTCGGCCTCGCTGAGGATATGGCTGCTAAGCAGTACCGTGCGGCCCTGGTTACGCAGTTCCCGGATACAGCCGCGGAAGGCCTCCTCCATCAGGGGGTCCAGTCCGCTGGTGGGCTCGTCCAGCAGGAACAGCTCAGCGTCGGTGGCCAGGGCAGCGACCAAGGCCACTTTCTGCCGGTTGCCTTTGGAGTAGGCCCGGGACTTCTTGGTCGGATCGAGGTCGAAGAGCTCCAACAGCTGGGCCCGCCGGGCCAGGTCCTGGCCGCCCTGGAGCCGGCCGAGGAGGTCGATCACTTCTGCGCCGGTCAGGTTGGGCCACAACGCCACATCCCCGGGGACGTAGGCCAGGCCCCGGTGGAGGCTCGCGACGTCGCGCCACGGGTCAAGGCCCAGCACCCGGATGGAGCCAGCATTGGCGCGAAGCATGCCCAGCAGCAGGCGAATCGTGGTCGATTTGCCGGAGCCGTTCGGTCCGAGGAAGCCGTGGACCTCGCCCGCCTCGACTGAAAAGTCCAACCCATTCAAGGCAACCACGGGACCGAACCGCTTCACAACGCCGACCATCTCCAGGACATTCGCCATGGGGGACACGATACGCCCGGGATCGGCAATCCCGCCCCGGCCGAATGACCCCTTCGCCCGCGGGCGGCCTGTCGCCGTGCTGTCACTCCGGCACCGGGGGACGTAGCCTAGCGGGCATGGAAGACCCTTACGATCTTGAACGGTTCGTGGCGGCCCAGGACGCCGGCGGAACCTACGGGCACGCCCTGGCGGAGTTGCGGTCAGGCATGAAGAGGAGTCACTGGATGTGGTTCGTTTTCCCCCAGCTCGCGGGCCTGGGCCGCAGCGAAACCGCCCGGAAGTACGCCATCTCCTCCCTGGCCGAGGCCCGTGCTTACTGCCGGCACGGCGTCCTTGGCCCGCGGCTGCGGGAGGCCGCCGCCGCAGTGGCCGAACTTCAGGGGCGGTCCGCGGTGCAAATTTTCGGCGGCATCGACACCCGGAAGCTGCACTCATCCATGACGCTGTTCCAGCGGGCCGCGCCCGGCGAAACCGTGTTCCGCGTCGTCCTGGACCGCTATTTCGATGGCCTGTCCGATCCCGCCACGGACCGGCTGCTGGAAGGCCAGTTGCGGGACGGACAACCCGGTGGTCCGGACCCGGCGGACGGTTAGCTGTCCGCGGCCAGCGCCGTGATCATCCGCTCCATGCGGGCGACGCCGGCAAAGCGGCCGGCGTTGTCCGTCACCAGCAGGGGGTCAAACCGGTTGGCCTGGGTCCGCGTCATGGAACGGGCCAGGGCCTCGCTGAGCGGCGTGTCCAGGTTGACCCGCATTCCCGGGCTCACGATGCCGAGGGCCGCCGCGGAGGGGTCGAGCACCGCAACGGGCCGCAGATGATCGCCCATCAGCACCACCGACTGCAGGGCCGGGTTGTCATCAAACGCGGCCGCCGCCGTCGCAGTGGTGGCGGCCGTCGTCGCGGGTTCCACGATGTCCCGGATGATGCTCTGGTGCGTCGCCGGGGGGTTGGACGCCAGACGGTGGGCAACGTCGAGATCGATTTTTTCCCACGCCGGTCCGGGCCGGCCCAGGCAATACCCCTGCACCAGGGGTACGCCGAGGGCGACGAGGGCGTCCAGTTCCTCCACGCGCTCCACTCCCTCGGCCAGGATCCAGGCATCGACGCGGCTGGCAAAGGTTCCGAGCATGGAGATCAGGGCACGTTTGGCTTCGTCACGGTCAACATCCTGGATCAGTTCACGATCCAGCTTGATCAGCGAGGGCCGCAGGGCCAGCAGGTGCCGGAGCCCGGCATAGCCGGCACCGGCGTCGTCGACGGCGATCAGCGCGCCTGCAGCGCGCAGCTGGTTGAGGTCGGGCTCAAGCTCCAGATAGGAGTCGATCGGGGTCTGCTCTGTCAGCTCGACCACCAGTCCGGCAAGGTTTCCCTGGCCGCGCCAGATGCCACGGATCTCCTCCGTCAACAGCAGCTCCGGTGAGACGTTGAGGGTCAGGAAGCAGTTCGGCGGCAATGTGGGACGCGCCGCGAGCGCCGCCCGCAAGGCTGCGGCCTCGAGCTCGGCTGCCAGGCCATGCGTGCGCGCCGCGGCAAACCACACCTCAGGATTTTTTTCGGCGAAGCCCGGAAACCGGGCCAGGGCCTCATAGCCCACCACTGTGCCGCGCGCGGTATCAACAATGGGCTGGTAGGCCGCGGAAAGGCCAACACCTCGGCAGGCGGCCGCCAGTTGCTTCACCCAATCCGGGCCCGGCGCGGCCCCGGCGTCGGGCGGGAGGCCGCCTGCCTCGTGAATCAACTAACGGGAACGATGGCTCTGTGGACCGACTGCACGACGTCGGCCGGCAGCTCCTCCAGCCCATGTGCGGACGCCGCGTGGGCGGCCACATTGATTAGAATTTCATCGTCGGTACTGCACACCCAGCGGGCGTCACAACCGGGAACCACATCACCACAGGCAAACGACTTCACGAATGCTCCTTCTTCTTCAACAGCGGACCGGACCACCCTACGTTGGCTCCGCACCGAAAACTGAGATTTTGCTCGCAGAAACGGTGCGGCGTCGCCGGCGGTCCGCCGCCGGCAGTGGCCGCCGGATGCTGTTGGCTGCCACTGGCTGTCCACTAGCGGCCTGTACTTGCGGCCGTACTAACGGCCTGCCGTCCCTGCTTCGGCAGCGACTGCGGCCGCCTCGATGCGGGCCCGGTGCACGGCCCATTCCTCGGCGGTGCGCGGCGAAAGGTTCGGATCCCCGGGACGCTGGCCTGCGCTGCCGTCGATGAGTTCGCGCAGGATGTCGGCGTGTCCGAGGTGGTGGGCAGTCTCCACGCACATGTGCACGAGGATCTGCTGCAGGGTCACGTGCTTGCGCTCGTCCGGCCACCAGGGCACCACACCGGGCGCGTCGAGCGGGAGCTCGTCGATGGTGGCATCGCTGTGGGCCGCCGAGAGCCGGTGCAGCTCAGTGATCTGCTCCCGCGTCTCGCCCGGGGCTGCCCACATGTCCGCATCCGGCTCCGCGTCGTCGGCAAACCACGCCAGCTTCAGCTCGCTGGGACGGCCAAAGACCTCGCCAAAGTAGCCGAGTTCGACGCTGGCCACGTGCTTGACCAGTCCCAGCAGGTTGGTTCCCGTGGGCGTGAGGGGCCGGCGCACGTCATACTCGCTGAGGCCTTCGAGCTTCCCGAGGAGGTCCTGCCGCCGGGTGCGCAGGTAGGTGTGCAAGATCGCTTTGTCGTCCATGACCCGCACTATACCGAACGCGCGGGCGCTGCCTGGCAGAACTGCCTGGCAGAACAGCGGGTTTCATAAAACGTATGGAATAATTGGCGCCAACGGGCCTCGGGGGGAGGCCCCGATCGACAGGATACCCAGGGTGAATCTCGATTCCGGTGCACATCGGGCCCGGCCCGCCGCAGTTCTCCTGGCCGCGGCTCTCGCCATTCTTTTGGCAGCCTGTTCTTCCGGCGCAGAGGCCCCGGACGGAGTTCCGGCGGGCCGGCCTGCGGCGTCCGCCCCCGCAACGTCCCCGGCGTCCGGAGGCCTGCGGGGGGCGACCGAAGTGAACGGGTTCCTCTTGCCGATGCGCTACGCGGCCGTCGATGGCGACACCTGGGAGGGCATCGCCGCCCACTTCCGGATGACTCCGGAGATCCTCAGGAGCTTCAACGAAGCGGAGTCCGTTGCCGCAGGAGAGATTATCGACCTCAGGGGCGTGGACGTGCCCCAGCTAGGGGCCGGCGGCAGCGTGGCCGGGCAGGACGGGCAGGGACGGCTCCTGTACAGGGTGGGCGCCGGAGACACTCCCTCGGGCATCGCGAGCCGCTACGGCGTCCCGCTCTATGCCTTGCGGATAGCCAACCTGAACCTGTTGACCGGAGGCGAATGGATTCCGCCCGCCGGCACCACGGTAACCATTCCGAATCCCCCGGCCGACTGAGCCGGGCCTTTGAGCCGGGCCTTTGCACTGTGGAGATGGACCGTTGGGCCGGGCCTTTGCACTGTGGAGACGGACCGTTGGGCCGGGCCTTTGAGACAGACCTTGCACTGTGGAGACGGGCCGTTGGGCCGCGGACAAAGAAAAAGCCTCCGGAACCTAATGGTTCCGGAGGCTTCTCCAAGGGTGGCAGATGAGGGATTCGAACCCCCGTAGGCGTTGCCAGCTGATTTACAGTCAGCCCCCTTTGGCCGCTCGGGTAATCTGCCGAACTTCAAAAGAAGATCACTCGCGGTTTCCAGTCCCGGAACGTCTGTTTCCAGTCCGTTCCGCTTCCAGCACCCGCGGGCAAGACAACTTTACAGAACTTCCGCCGAAGAATCGAATCGGCGCCTCAGCAGATCATAAAAGGGCCGAAAAAGGGCCAAAATCCGCGGAATTTCAGGCCTCGCCGAGAATCCGCCCCGCCAGTCTTGCCTCGAATCGTGCCGCCTGCTCGGCGGTGACCTGGTTCAGCTCGACGGCACGGGCCAGGTCCGTGTGGACCCCGTCCATGCGGACTGATGCGTCGGCGGCCGGGCTCAGGATGATGGACGCCGCCAGCGCGGCGGCGGCTACGGAGCTCGCCGTCGCGGCCAGGGTGCTGGCAGCGGCGGCGGTGGTGCGGTTGACGTAGCGGACAGCCTTTTGGTGCATGTTCTTGCCTTTCAGCAGCGGTTCCAACTCTTGCAACTCTGGCCAGCCCGGCTTCGTTCCCGCCGTGATTGAGCTATGAGCGGACTGTGAAACCCGGGACGCAAGGCCGGCCGCCACATCGGGGGCATCCGTACTAGTCTGGAATGCAGACATCCCGGCCTCACGCAGGCACCCGGCAACCATCAGGAGGAAAGTCATGGCAGGCGAATCCACGTTCGACGTCGTCAGCAAGGTAGACAAGCAGGAAGTCGCCAACGCGCTGAACCAGGCGCAGAAGGAAATTGCCCAGCGCTACGACTTCAAGGGCGTCGGCGCCGAGGTCGATTTCAGCGGCGAGAAGATCTTGATGAAGGCCAACTCCGAGGAGCGGGTGCTCGCGGTGCTCGATGTGCTGCAGTCCAAGCTCATCCGCCGCGGCATTTCGCTGAAGTCCCTCGACACAGGTGAGCCCTACGCCTCCGGCAAGGAATTCCGGCTCGAGGCCTCCATCAAGGAGGGCATCGCCCAGGACCTCGCCAAGAAGATCAACAAGTTGATCCGGGACGAGGCCCCCAAGTCCGTCAAGTCACAGATCCAGGGCGACGAGCTCCGGGTGACCTCGAAGTCCCGCGATGATCTCCAGGAGACCATGAACCTGCTGAAGGGCTTCGACGAGGCCGACCTGCAGTTCGTTAACTTCCGCAGCTAGCGGCCCGTCCGCGGCGCAAATTTGCGCGTCACGCAAAAGGGCTGGCGACGGTGTCGCCAGCCCTTTTGCGTGTCGCAGAACTACACGCGCGTCGCCAGACCCGCAGCCTGCTTCAGCTGAGCGGCCGCCCGGCCATCCGCTCCAGCCGGCCGATCCGCTCGGCCATCGGCGGGTGGGTGGAGAACATCTTGGCCACGCCTCCGCCTTTGAACGGGTTGGCGATCATCATGTGCGAGGCGTTGACCAGCCGCTGGTCCTGCGGCAACGGCGCCAGCTGCACGCCCTGCTCGATCTTGCGCAGGGCGGAGGCGAGCGCCAGCGGGTCTCCGGTCAGCGACGAGCCGTCCTCGTCGGCGTCGTACTCCCGTGTACGGGAGATGGCCATCTGGATCAGGGATGCGGCGAACGGGGCCAGCAGGGCCATGGCGATCGCGGCGAACGGGTTCGCATTGCGGCGGTCCCCGCCACCGAACAGCAGCATCATCTGCGCCACCGAAGTGATGACGCCGGCGACGGCGGCCGCCACCGACGCCGTCAGGATGTCCCGGTTGTAGACGTGCATCAGTTCATGCCCCAGGACGCCGCGCAGTTCGCGGGCGTCCAGCATCCGCATGATGCCCTCGGTGCAGCACACTGCCGCGTTCTGCGGGTTCCGGCCGGTGGCGAAGGCATTTGGCGCCATGGTGGGCGAGACGTAGATGCGCGGCATCGGCTGGTTGGCCCGGCCGGACAGCTCCCGGACGATCTGGTACAGCTGGGGCGCCTCGGCCTCCGTGACGGGATAGGCCTGCATGGCACGGATGGCGAGCTTGTCGCTGTTCCAATACCCGTAGGCCGTGGTGCCGATCCCGATCAGGGCCATGATCCAGATCGGCGCCGCACTGCGGGTCCCCGCGGCGATGAACGCCCCCAGGCCCAGCAGGACCGCCCACAGCACTCCGAACAGCGCCGCGGTCTTCAGTCCGTTGTGATGCTTGTGCACTGGTCCTCCTGATACGTGTACTGCAAGCTGATGCCCTGTAATTCACTGACCTACCAAGGAAAACGAACCGCTACGGCACCGGGTTCCGCGCGTCGTACCGCAGGAATCCGACCTGCTGGCGGGCCAATATCCAAGCCACAGCAATGCACAGCACGCCGCCGAGCAGCAGGACCCACCCCTCGTTCAAAAGTTTAGTCGCGCCGCCGGCCAGCATGTCCCCGATCCGGGGGCCGCCGGCGACCACCACCACAAAGACGCCCTGCAGACGCCCGCGCAGATGGTCGGGGGTGGAGGCCTGCAGGATGGTGGTCCGGAAGACTGCGCTCACGGAATCCGCGATGCCGGCCAGCGCGCAGCACAGGGCGGCGGGCAGCAGCCACACGCCCACGCCGTCGTCGCCGGAATGACCGGCCAGGACCACCACCAGGCCGAAGGCCGCGACCGAGCCGCCCCAGCCCATCACGGACCACACCACCGCGGCCCCCTGCCGGCGGACGCCGCCCAGCGGCCCCGAGAACAGGCCGGCCAGGAATGCCCCCACGGCCATCGAAGCCAACAGGATCCCCACCGTGGCCTCACCGCCGCCGATCATCAACGCGCCGATGGCCGGCAGGAGCGCCCGGGGCTGGGCAAAGATCATGGCCACGAGATCGATCACGAACGTCATGCGGAGGTTGGGCCGGGTGCCAAGGAAACGGAACCCCTCCACCACGGAACGCAGGCCGGCCGGCCTGGCGTGCTCGCCCGGCGGCATGGAAGGCAGTTTCAGGAGGGCCCAGAACGCAAACGCAAAGCTGATGACGTCGATCGTGTACGTCCAGCCAAACCCGACCCACGCCACGAGCACGCCGGCCAGCAGCGGGCCGGCGGTCATGGTCAGCCCGAAAATCATCATGCTCAGGGCATTTGCGGCCGGCAGCAACTCCTTGCGCACCAGCACCGGGATGATGGCGCTGCGGGCCGGCTGGTTGATGGCCTGGGCACCGCTCTGCACCGCCACGAGCGCATAGAGCAGCCACACGTTGCCCACTTCCAGCCACGCCTGGAGGGCCAGCGCGGCGGTGGTCAGCCAGAGGACGGACGACGCCAGGAGTGCTACGGTGCGGCGGTCATGGGCGTCGGCGATCGAGCCGCCCAGGAGGCCCCCAAAGACCAGCGGCACGAGGGCGAAGAGACTCAGCAGGCCCACGTAGAGGCTGTCCTGGGTCAGCCGGTAGACCTCCAGGCTGACCGCCACCAGGGTCAGTTGGCTGCCCAGGGCGGAGACGGCGGACCCAAGCCACAGACGGCGGAAGGCGGGACTTTCACGCAACGGCGTGATGTCCGCCAACAATTTCTCCACCGGGCAACTCTAGTGGCGAACCGGGAGTGCCCTGTGACACGGCCGGACAATATTAGCCACGCCTTATTGTGAGGCAGTCATAATAAGTGCTTGAATGAGGGTATGACGGATTCCTCGGGCACCCACGACGCATGGGCAGCCGCCCTGCGTGCCCACGGCCGCCGGGTGACCAAACAGCGCCTGGCCGTGCTGGCCGCCGTCGAACATCACCCGCATTCGCCGGCAGAGGCAATCCTTGCCGCCGCCCGGCAGGAATTGCCGGACCTGACCGCCCAGTCCGTATACGTGGTCCTCGGGGACCTCACGGATCTGCACATGCTGCGCCGTTTTGAGCCCCCGCACTCCCCCGCGCTGTACGAGACGCGGGTCGGGGACAACCACCACCATGCCGTGTGCATCAGCTGCGGCCGGGTGGAGGACGTCGAATGCGCCGTGGGCCACGCGCCCTGCCTGACCCCGCACTGGAACGCGGACGCCAAGCCGATGACCATCCAGATCGCGGACGTGCTGTACCAGGGCATCTGCCAGGACTGCCAGCGAACCCAACAGCTTCCCTCCGAACGAAACTAAGAAACCCAACCCAAGGAGAACTATGACTGAGATCATCTCTGCGCCCGCCGTGTCCACGACACAGTCCGGGGCTCCCGTCACTTCCGACGCCCACTCCAAGTCCGTCGGCGCCGACGGCGCGATCATCCTGACCGATCACTATCTGATCGAGAAGCTCGCGCAGTTCAACCGCGAGCGCGTCCCGGAGCGCGTCGTGCACGCCAAGGGCGGCGGCGCCTTCGGTACCTTCAAGACCACCGAGGACGTCTCGAAGTTCACCAAGGCCGCACTGTTCCAGCCCGGTGTTGAGACGGACATGCTCATCCGGTTCTCCTCCGTTGCCGGCGAGGCCGGCTCCCCCGACACCTGGCGCGACCCCCGCGGTTTCGCCGTGAAGTTCTACACCACCGAGGGCAACTACGACCTCGTCGGCAACAACACTCCGGTGTTCTTCATCCGCGACGGGATCAAGTTCCCGGACTTCATCCACTCCCAGAAGCGCCTCCCCGGCACCCACCTGCGCGACGCCGACATGCAGTGGGACTTCTGGACCCTCTCCCCCGAGTCCGCCCACCAGGTCACCTGGCTCATGGGTGACCGCGGCCTGCCGGCCTCCTGGCGTGAAATGCAGGGCTACGGCTCGCACACCTACCAGTGGATCAACGCCGAGGGCGAGCGCTTCTGGGTCAAGTACCACTTCAAGTCCAACCAGGGCGTCAAGTCCATGACCGGCGACGAGGCCGAGGCCCTTGCCGGCGCCGACGGCGACTTCTACATCCGCGACCTCCAGGAAAACATTGCCGCCGGCAACTTCCCCTCCTGGGACCTCCACGTCCAGGTCATGCCGTACGAGGACGCCAAGACGTACCGCTTCAACCCCTTCGACCTCACCAAGGTGTGGCCGCACGCGGACTACCCGCTGGTCAAGGTCGGCACCATGGAGCTGAACAAGAACCCGGAGAACTACTTCGCGCAGATCGAGCAGGCCACCTTCGCGCCGTCGAACTTCGTGCCGGGCATCGCCGCCTCCCCGGACAAGATGCTGCAGGCCCGCATCTTCTCCTACGCGGACGCGCACCGCTACCGCGTCGGCACCAACCACGCCCAGCTCCCGGTGAACCTGCCCAAGAGCCAGGTCAACAACTACAGCCAGGACGGCGCCGGGCGTTACCACTTCAACGCCCCGTCCGTTCCGGTGTACGCACCGAACTCCGGGGGCGGCCCGGCTGCCGTTGAGCCCGGCGTTGCGGGCGGCGGCTGGGAGAACGACGGCGAGCTCACGCTCTCCGCGCACTCCCTGCACGCAGAGGACGGCGACTTCGGCCAGGCCGGCACGCTGTACCGCGAGGTGTACAACGACGGCGAGAAGGCCCGCCTGCTGGAGACCGTCACCGGCGCCGTCAGCGGCGTCAAGAACGCCAGCATCAAGGAACGCGCCATCGCGTACTGGACCAACGTCGACGTCGAATTCGGCGCCAAGCTGCGCGCCAACCTCGGTGCCGGCCAGGTTGAGTCCGACGCCGAGGCCGCCAACAAGGTCTGATGGTTGCATCGAACGTTGCCTGACGGCCGGCCTTGACGGCCGCCTGGGCGGCCGGTGACCGGCATTCGGTGACCGCTGGAGCCAACAAAACGCCCCGCCACGGACTCCCGTGGCGGGGCGTTTTGCGGTTATCCACATGGGTGCGCGTGCCCCTCGCCACCGCGTGCCGCGGCTCCGTAGGATTTGGGCATGACCGCATTCGCTGGCACTCCATTCGCAGGCATTCCAAGTGACGCCTTCCGGTTCTACGCCGATCTTGAACAGAACAACAACCGGGACTGGTGGCTCGAGCACAAGCCGGTCTACGAGGCCGCGGTGAAGGGGCCGCTGACCCAGCTGCTGGCCGAGCTGGAGCCACGCTTCGGACCGGCCAAGCTCTTTCGCCCCAACCGGGATGTGCGGTTCTCGCCGGACAAATCACCCTATAAGACCGCGCAGGGGGCCTTCGCGGCGGTGGGCGAAGGCGTGGGCTTCTATATCCAGCTCAGCGCCGACGGCCTCCTGATCGGCGGCGGCTGCCACACCCACACTCCGGCCCAGCTGGCACGCTTTCGCGGTGCCGTGGACGATCCCGACAGCGGCGATGCCCTGCAGGCGATCGTGCGGAAGGTCGAGTCGGCAGGGTTCGCGGTGGAGGGCGAACGGCTAAAGACGGTGCCGCGGGGCTTCGACAAGGACCATCCCCGGGCGGAGCTGCTCAAGCACAAATCCCTCACGGCCGGCGTCAACGTGGGCCAGCCCGGCTGGCTTGCCGGTCCCGGGGCGGTGGAGGAAGTGGCACAGCGCTGGGACCAACTGCGCCCCCTCGTGGAGTGGGAGGGCAGCTACGCTGCTCCCTGAGGTTCTGCTCAGATGTGCTGGCCGTCGGTGGCGAGGCGCCTGTCGAGGTTGTTGAAGAAGACCAGCATCATCAGCTCAAAGGCCTTGGTGGCTTCCTCTGGCTGGTTGTTGACGACGAAATCGAACTGCAGCCCGTAGAACGCGGCCGTGAACAGGCGGGCGTCGGTGTCGGCGAATTCCGGCTGGATGCCCTGGATGACCAGCCAGTCCCGGGCCTTCTCGTGCAACATCCGGAAGTGCTCCTGCGCTGTGCCGCGCGGCACCGCCGCCACAATGTCCTGCGCCGTGGCCTCAAATTCAAGCCGGGCCAGGTGCCGGTTGCGCTGCGCCATGGTCCACTGCCAGGACTCAAGCAGAAAGGCCCGCCACGCGTCCCGGTCGATGTCCCTGACGTCGGTGGCGCGGATGCTGTCCAGCCGGGATTCGATGCCGCGGATGATCTCGTTGATCAGCTGTTCGCGGTGCCCGAAGTGGTAGACCAGGACGTAGCTGCTGACACCCAGCCCGTCGGCCAGACCGCGAAACGTCAGCTCCGCCAGGGTCTTGTCCATGAGGTAGTCGAGAATTGCCGACAGCAACTCTGATTTGCGTTCCGGTCTTGCTGGGCGGGCCATGTGTCCATCTTAGGGAGCGCCGCCCTGACGGAGCGGCGCCCGAACGCCGAAGTCGCCGGAGCCGTGCGGTTACGCCGGAAWTTTCCGGCGAATTCGCCCGGCTCCGGCGACTTCGATGCGGGGGGCGATCGCTCCCTTCTCAGGAGCGGGTGAGCGCGTCCTCGTTGTCCTCCGCGGGCGCTCCCGCCACGCTGGCCGTGCCGTTCACCGAGGCGCGGGCCTCCGCGAACTTTTCATTCAGCCGGGAGTGGCGCTGGCCGTAGGCGAAGTAGATCGCAATACCGATCACGAGCCAGATGGCGAAGAAGATCCAGGTTTCCACGGCCAGGTTCGTCATGAGATACAGGCACAGGACCGCAGAGACGACAGGGAGCACCTTGCCAAACGGGACACGGAAGGCCGGCTTCAGGTCCGGGCGCTTCTTGCGCAGCACCAGTATGCCAAGGCTCACCATCACGAAGGCGGACAGGGTCCCGATGTTGATCATTTCCTCGAGCAGGTCCACGTTGGTCAGGCCGGCGACGAGCGCCACTCCGGCGCCGCAGATGATCTGCAGGCGGGCCGGCGTCCCCCGCACCGAGCTGGTCTTGGACAGGGAGCGCGGAAGCAGGCCGTCGCGGCTCATCGCGAGCACCACGCGCGAGAGGCCCATGAGCAGCACCATGATCACGGTGGTCAGGCCCACGAGGGAGCCAAAGGCAATGACCTTGGCGGCGTCGGTGTTGCCGACCGCCTCGAAGGCGGTGGTGAGCGTCGGGTTCTTGGCCTCAGCCAACTGGGTGTAGGAGACCATGCCGGTCAACGCCAGCGACACCAGGATGTACAGCACGGTAACGATTGCCAGGCCGCCGAAGATGCCGCGGGGCAGCGTCTTCTGCGGGTTCTTGACCTCTTCGGCCGAGGTGGCGACGACGTCGAAGCCGATGAAGGCGAAGAAGACCAGGGCGGCGCCGGCGAAGATACCGAGGGTTCCATACTGGGCCGGGGCGGCGCCGGTCAGGAAGCCGAAGAACGACTGCTTGAGGACATCCGCGGTTCCGGTGCCTCCGGTCGGCTCGGAGGCCGGGACGAACGGGGCGTAGTTCTCGAACTTCACGTACGTGAAGCCGACGACGATCACGAAGAGGACCACCGCGATCTTGATGAGCGTGAAGATGTTGCCGACGCGGGCGGAGAGCTTGGTCCCGAGGACCAGCAGCACGGTGAAGATGGCAACGATCAGGAAGGCGCCCCAGTAGAGGTCGACGCCGCCCAGGGAGATCGACGGCGGAATGTCCACGCCCATGAGCGCAAAGACTTTGCTGAGGTAGATGCCCCAGTACTTCGCAATCACGGCGCCGGCAGTGAAGAGTTCGAGGATCAGGTTCCAGCCGATGATCCACGCCAGGATCTCACCCATGGTCGCGTAGGTGAAGACGTAGGCGGAGCCTGCCACCGGAATGGCCGTGGCGAACTCGGCGTAGCACATGATGGCGAGCGCGCAGGTGACGGCGGCGATCGCGAAGGAGATGGTGACGGCGGGGCCGGCAAAGTTCGCGGCGGCCTTGGCGCCGACCGAGAAGATCCCGGCGCCCACGGCAACCGCGACCCCCATGATCATGAGGTCCCACGTGCTTAGCGTGCGCTTCAGCTTGCGTCCGGGTTCATCGGCGTCGGACATGGACTGCTCGATGGATTTGGTCCGGAAAAGGTTCATTAGGAAAGTCCGCAATCTCGATAACTGGGGTGGAAACAGACCTATCCATCTTAGAGTCCATCCACTGGACGGTCATTTTTATCCCACATAGTGAGACGCAAAAGCGGGCCGTGCAGGTTTATCCTGCACGGCCCGCTTGCGCGTAGCTGCTCCGTTTCAGACCATCCAGGCCGCCTAGACCGGCCAGTTTTCCATCAGCGTCGAGCGGATCAGGAACCGCTTGCCTTCCGGCGCTTCTACCGAGAAACCACTCCCCCGGCCAGGAACGACGTCGACAGTCAGGTGCGTGTGGCTCCAGTAGTTGAACTGCTCCCGCGACATCCAGAATTCCAGCGGCTGGGGCCGCAGCCCGTCGGAAATGTCGAACAGGCCGAGCAATACGTCCGAGTCCCCCGTGATGAACTCCCCGGCGGGATAGCACATTGGCGACGAACCGTCGCAGCAGCCGCCGGACTGATGGAACATCAGCGGTCCGTGCTGCACCCACATTTTGAGCAGCAGTTCCACCGCCTCCGGGGTGAGAGCCACCCGGGAGAAGTCCTCCCCGGGGAGGGTCACGGCGGCGTCGAGCTTTGTCGCTGGCATCAGAGTCCGTCCTTCATCAGTACTTGATGACCACTCGGCCGTCGATCTTGGCGTGCTTCATCTCGTCAAGAACGGCATTGACCTCGGAGAGTTCCCTCGTGGAGACCGTGGGGTGGATCTTGCCCTGGGCGTAGAACTCGAGCGCCTCCTCCAGGTCCTGCCGGGTGCCCACGATGGAGCCGCGGACCGTCAGGCCCTTGAGCACAATCTCGAAGATCGGCGCCGGGAAGTCCCCCGGCGGCAGCCCGTTGAACACGATCGTTCCGCCGCGCCGCGCCATCCCGATGGCCTGCCCGAATGCTGACGGGTGCACTGCCGTGACCAGGACTCCATGGCAACCTCCGGTTTCGCGCTGAATAACTTCGGCCGGATCCTCGTGCAGGGCATTGACCGTCAGCTCGGCGCCGTGCTTCTTGGCCAGGGCCAGCTTGTCATCGGCGATGTCCACAGCCGCGACCCGCAGGCCCATCGCTACGGCGTACTGGACGGCGATGTGGCCGAGGCCGCCGATGCCGGAGATGGTGACCCACTGGCCGGGCCGGGCTTCGGTCATCTTCAGGCCCTTGTAGACGGTCACGCCGGCGCAAAGCACCGGAGCCACCTCGACGGGGTCCGAGCCGGCCGGGATCCTGGCCGCGAAGCGGCTGTCGACCAGCATGTACTCGCCAAAGGAACCGTCCACGCTGTAGCCGGCGTTCTGCTGGGCCTCGCACAGGGTCTCCCAGCCCGTGCGGCAGTACTGGCAGTCGCCGCAGGCGGACCAGAGCCACGCATTGCCGACCAAATCGCCGATGGCAAGGTCCGTGACGCCCTCGCCGAGGGCGACGACCTCGCCGACGCCTTCGTGGCCGGGAATGAACGGCGGGGACGGCTTGACCGGCCAGTCTCCCTCCGCGGCGTGCAGGTCGGTGTGGCAGACCCCGGTGGTCAGCACCTTGACCAGTGCCTCACCGCGGCCCGGCACGGGAACGGGGAGGGTCTGGATCTGGAGGTCCCTGCCGAATTCGGTAACTACCGCGGCTTGCATTGTCGTCGTCGTCATTGTCGTCGTCATGGCGAAATCCTTGCGTCATCAAACTTGGGTGTGGCTAAAGGGCGTGTGCAGTGAGCCGGCGTCCCTCCGTGTAGGTGCACAAGTGGTGCGGGCGGGGCGGATCATGCGCGATCCGCCCCGCCCGGGTCAGTGCGGCTTAGAAGAAGCCGAGCTTGTTCTCGTTGTAGCTGACCAGGAGGTTCTTGGTCTGCTGGTAGTGGTCCAGCATCATCGAGTGGTTCTCGCGGCCGATGCCGGAAGACTTGTACCCGCCGAACGCGGCCCCTGCCGGGTAGGCGTGGTAGTTGTTGACCCACACGCGGCCGGCCTGGATCTCGCGGCCGGCGCGGTAGGCGACGTTGCCATTGCGGGACCAGACGCCGGCGCCCAGGCCGTACAGGGTGTCGTTGGCGATGCCCATGGCGTCGTTGTAGTCGCTGAAGCGGGTCACGGAGACAACCGGGCCGAAGATTTCCTCCTGGAAGATCCGCATCTTGTTGTGGCCCTCGAAAATGGTGGGCTGGACGTAGTAGCCGCCGGCCAGGTCTCCGGGCATTTCGGCCCGGGCACCGCCGGTGAGCACCTTGGCGCCCTCCTGCTTTCCGATGTCAATGTAGGAGAGGATCTTTTCCAGCTGGTCGTTGGAGGCCTGGGCACCGAGCTGGGTTTCGGTGTCCAGCGGGTTGCCCTGGATGATTTTCTCCACCCGGGCCACGGCGTCGGCCATGAAGGATTCGTAGATGTCTTCCTGGATCAGGGCGCGCGACGGGCAGGTGCAGACTTCACCCTGGTTGAAGGCGAAGAGCGTGAAGCCCTCCTGGGCCTTGTCGTAGAACGCGTCATTGGTGTCCGCGACGTCGTTGAAGAAGATGTTCGGGCTCTTGCCGCCAAGCTCCAGCGTGACCGGAATCAGGTTCTGGCTGGCGTACTGGCTGATCAGGCGGCCCGTGGAGGTTTCGCCGGTGAAGGCGATCTTGCGGATGCGGGGGCTGGAGGCCAGTGGCTTGCCGGCCTCGACGCCGAAGCCGTTGACCACATTGAGGACACCGGCCGGCAGCAGGTCGCCGATGAGTTCCATCAGCACCAGGATCGAAGACGGCGTCTGCTCGGCCGGCTTCAGGACGACGGCGTTGCCGGCGGCGAGGGCCGGGGCGAGCTTCCAGACGGCCATGAGGATCGGGAAGTTCCAGGGGATGATCTGGCCGACGACGCCGAGCGGCTCGTGGTAGTGGTAAGCGGTGGTGTCGTCGTCGAGCTGGGACAGCCGGCCCTCCTGGGCGCGGACGGCGGAGGCGAAGTAGCGGAAATGGTCGGCGGCGAGCGGAATGTCGGCGTTGAGGGTCTCGCGGATCGGCTTGCCGTTGTCCCAGGACTCGGCGACGGCGAGCATCTCGGTGTTCTCATCGATCCGGTCGGCAATCTTGTTCAGGATCGCGGCACGCTCGGCCACGGAGGTCTTGCCCCAGGACGGTGCAATCTTGTGGGCGGCATCCAGCGCCAGTTCGATGTCCTCGGCGGTGCCGCGGGCCACCTCGCAGAAAGCCTTGCCGGTCACCGGGGTGATGTTCTCGAAGTACTGTCCCTTGACCGGCGCAACCCACTCGCCGCCGATCCAGTTTTCGTAGCGGTCCTTGAAGGTGACCTTCGAGCCCTCGGTTCCGGGCTGGGCGTAAACAGTCATTGCTAGCTCCTTTGCTGTGCAAGATGGGGGGCTGCAAGGCGCTTCCGGCCCCCGTTGCACCCAGCGTAGGCGCGTGAAGGTTGCAGTCAGGTTGCAACCGGAGTGAGCCAGGTCACTGCGGGGCATTCCGGCGGTCCGCGACGGTCAGGCGCTTAGCTCGCGGTCCAGCCGTTCCAGATCGGCGACGACGGCGGCGCGCTTGGGCGAGCGCGGCGCCAGCAGCTTCAGCGCGGCGATGCGGACGTCGACGTCGTCCTTTGCTTCGGGCAGCGCGGCGTATTTCAGGAGCGATTCCGCGCTGCCGTCCGTCAACAGGGCCTCGCGCATCAGCGCGGAGACCCTGGCCCGCAGCTCCACGATGCCGGGGGCCTCGGAGCGGGGCAGCACGGCGCCGCGGTAGATTTCCAGCGCTATCCGGTGGGCGCCGCGCTGCAGGCAGTCCAGCACCTGTCCGGCGTCGGGGACCAGGTCCAGCGGCAGCCGGTAGGGGCGTGATTGCGGCACGGCATCGGGGTTGAGCTGCTGAAGTACCTTGCGCAGCCGCACCATCTCGGCGCGCAGCGTCATGGTGGAGGCGTCCCCGGGGTACAGGAGGGCGCAAAGCTCCTCGGCATTCAGCCCCGCCGGGTGGGTGCTGAGCAGGGCCAGGATCTCGCTGTGCCGGGCGGACATGGCCACGGTGCGGCCGTCAATGCTGAGCAGGGCCTGGTCGCGGCCGAGCAACTGGAGGCTGTTGCGGTAGAGGCTGCTGGCGCCCGGTCCCCCGGCCGTTTTCGGCGTCGAGTTCCGCCGCCTGGACGGCGAGGACTGGCCGGCGGCGGCCAGCTGCAGCCGCTCGACCCGCAGATGCGCCTGGGCCGCGGCGACCGTCGCCTCTACCAGCGACAACGTATGCGGGGCCACGGCCGACTCCGTGCCGGTGATGTCCACGACCCCCAGCAGGGCGCCGGAATCCGGATCGTGGAACGGCACCGCCGTACAGCTCCACGGATGCACGGAGCGCTTGTAGTGCTCGGCGCCGGAGATCTGGATTCCCCGGCCCAGGGCCAGCGCGGTGCCGGGGGCGCTGGTGCCGACCGTCGCCTCGGACCAGTCGGCGCCCGGGACGAACATCATGCCCTCGGCCCGGCGCTGCAGGGCGGCGTCCCCTTCCACCCAGAGGAGCCTGCCGACCTCGTCACCCACGGCTACCAGCATTCCGCTGTCGTGGCTGGGCAGGACCAGGAGCTTGTGGATCACGGGCATGATGGCGGCCAGGGGGTGCTGGCGGCGGTATTCTTCGAGTTCCTCGCGGTCCATGGCCAGCGGCGCCTCGGGGTTGTCCGGGTTGGCCTGCAGCCGGACGGAGCGCTGCCACGATTCCTGAATCAGGGTGCTGATCCCGGGCAACTGCAGGCCCTCGGAGAACGCCATTCCACGGGAATCCAGCTGCTCATGGCCCGCGCTGGCATATTGCTGGCGCAGCGCTGCGGTGACTCCGCCTGCCGGCGGCAACAGTGCTGCGGGATGGACCAGTTTCCTCATTGAACTCCCACCGGACGGGCTCGACGGCGTGCCGAAGGCCGCCTCGTCCGGCCCAGTCTAGTTCCGCGCGGGGCGTTTGGAAACGCACCGGCCTGCCGCCTCAGGCTGTCACAGCCTAGCCGCGGGAAATCTCGATCATGTCCTCGCGCGGCACCACCTTGATGCGCTCCCGTTCGATGCCGTTGGCGGACTCCGCCGCGGACCACTCGGCGCCGAGGGCGAGCTCGTGGGCATCGAGCTTGATCCACCCTTCCCACGTGGTGTACTCGATGCCGCGCTCCTGGAGCAGGTCGATGATGGCCTGCGGGTCCGGGTTCTGCGCCGGCGGCAGCGTCAGCCGGTCCTCCAGCAGGAAGCCGATGGTCTCCAGCGCGTCGCCCTTGGTGTGGCCGATCAGCCCGACGGGGCCGCGCTTGATCCAGCCCGTGGCGTAGATTCCGGGCACGGGGTTGCCCTCGGCGTCGAGCACGCGGCCGCCTTCGTTCGGGACGACGCCGCGGCGGGCATCGTATTCCAGCTCATCCAGCGGCGAACCGTGGTAGCCGATCGCGCGGTAGACGGCCTGGACCGGGTAGTCGAGGAACTCACCGGTGCCCTTGACGTTCCCGGTGCCGTCCAGCTGCATGCGTTCGAACTTGATGCCGGCGACCTTGCCGGGGTTCGCGGCGTCGTCTGTTGTTCCATAGATTTCGACGGGGCTGTGCAGGAAGTGCAGGTGCAGCCGGCGCGAGGACGGTTCCTCGGCCTCGGCGTGCTCCTCGACGAGCCAGTTCGTGAGGGTGTTGACCATGGTCCGGATCTGGTTGTTGCTGCGAATGGCCTCGTCCGAAGCCTCGTCGAATTCGAAGTCCTCTGGATACAGGACGATGTCCACGTCCCTGGCGTGGCTGAGTTCGCGCAGCTCCAGCGGCGTGAACTTCACCTGGGCCGGGCCGCGGCGGCCAAACACGTGGACGTCCGTGACCGGCGAATCCTTGAGCGCCCGGTAGACGTTGTCCGGGATTTCGGTGACCAGGAGTTCATCGGCGTGCTTGACCAGCATGCGGGCCACGTCGAGGGCCACATTTCCGTTGCCGATCACCGCAATCTCCTTGGCCTCCAGCGGCCAGTCCCGCGGCACGTCCGGGTGGCCGTCGTACCAGGAGACGAAGTCGGCCCCGCCGAAGGATCCCTCCAGGCCGATCCCGGGAATATCCAGGTCGGCGTCCTTGATGGCGCCGGTGGAGAAGATGACGGCGTCGTAGAACGCGCGGAAGTCATGCAGCGTCAGGTCCCTGCCATAGGTGACGTTGCCGAGGAACCGGATGTCGCCGCGGTCCAGGACCTTGTGGAGCGCGTTGACAATGCCCTTGATCCGCGGATGGTCGGGAGCCACTCCGTAGCGGATGAGGCCGTAGGGCGCCGGATACGCCTCAAAGAGGTCGATGCTGACCTGGAAGTCGCCGTCCTTAACCTCATTGGACTTCGTCAGGATGTCCGCGGCGTAGACACCGGCCGGGCCGGCGCCAACAATCGCGACACGGAGGGGACGAGAGGATGTGGATTCGGCCGAGTTGGACACCGGGAGCCCTTCTGAGTCTTAGGGACAGCGCCAGTAGATACAGCGCACAGGCCCCCATTCTAAATGTGACCGGCCCGCTCGCGCTCCGATTGGCAGGAATAGGCGCCGCGCAGGTGGTGTTATTGGTCTTGTGTCTAAGCCCGAAGGATCCTTGTCCCCCGCCCCATTGACAGCGCCGGCCGGCCCGGCCGCTGGGCCGGCGCCGGCCCGGCCGGGCGGACCGGCACCGGTGGACAAGGACACGACGGCGGGAATCCTGTTCGGTATCGGCGCCTACGGGCTCTGGGGGCTGCTGCCCCTGTACTTCTACGTCCTGCATCCGGCCGGCGCGGTCGAAATCGTCGCCAACCGGGTGGTCTGGTCCCTCCTGTTCTGCGTCCTGCTCATCACCGTCACACGGTCCTGGCAGGTGCTGGCTGCTGCTTTCCGGGACCGCACGGTGATTGGGCCGCTGTCCATCGCCGCTGCCCTGATCGCGGTGAACTGGCTGACGTACACCTACGGCGTGACCACCGGCCAGGCCGTCGAGGCCTCCCTGGGCTACTTCATCAACCCGCTGGTCTCCGTATTGCTGGGGGTCTTCGTCCTGAAGGAGAAGCTGCGGCCGCTGCAGTGGGCCGCCGTCGGCATCGGCTTCGTGGCCGTCGGGGTGCTGACGGTCTCCTACGGCAAACTCCCCTGGATAGCACTGACACTCGCGCTGAGCTTTGGCCTGTACGGATTCGTCAAGAAGCGCGTGGGCCCGCGGGCGGAGGCGATCACAAGCCTCACCGTGGAGACGATCGTCCTGGCGCCCGTAGCTGCGGCCACCATGATCTTCCTCGCGGTCAGCGGGTCGGCAACTCTGGCCGGAAACGGTGCCGGCCATTTCTGGCTGCTGGTGGCGTCGGGCGTCATCACCGCGGTGCCCCTGCTGTTCTTCGGCGCGTCCGCCCGCCGTCTGCCGATGACCACGATCGGGCTGCTGCAGTACTTCGCGCCCGTCCTGCAGTTCATCGTGGCGCTCGTCGTGTTCAAGGAAACCATGACACCTGACCGGTGGGCCGGTTTCGGCGTCGTCTGGCTGGCGCTGCTGGTACTGACCGTGGACATGCTGCACACGGCCCGGAAGAACTCCGTGACCCGGAAACGGGCCCGCGCCGCCGCCTAGCACTACCGGCCCCGGCGGGTTGGCGGCCCGCTTACCCCTGCCGCCGTGCGTTAGTGTCATCATGAAGGGGACATGTCGGGGCGAAATTGAGGATTGCTGGTGCCACAAGAGGATCGTGAAACTCAGGGCGGGCGCGACATCTCGTCCCTGGACTTCGACAGCAACGGCATCTTGCGCCTTCAGTGGGCCCGCGGCGTCGTGATTGATGCCCCCAACGCCCAGCTGGCCATGGATCGTGTCAATGAGTTGTGCGGCGGCCGGCCCACGCCGCTGCTGATCGACATGGCCACCACGGAGTCCGTCAGCCGGGCCGCCCGGGCCGTGTTCGCCAAGCACTGCGACGCCTCGGCAATCGCGCTCCTCGGCTCCTCCGCCGTGGACCGGGTCCTCGCCAACTTCTTCCTCGGCGTCAATTCCGCGCCGGTTCCGACACGCTTTTTCACCAACGGTGAAGAGGCGGTCCGCTGGCTGACCTCGCAGGGCCATGACGGGGCGTGATGATGACCGCCGCCTCGAGGACCTCGTGGACGGCATCGTCGTACTGTCCTCGGGCGATCTGTCGAACCGGCTGCCGGTCTCACCGGCCCGGGATGGGATAGACGCAGTCACCACCGGCATCAACCTGCTGGCCGAAGAGCTCCAGAGCATGTACGAGGACCTGGAAGTCCGGGTTGCCGAGCGGACCGCGCTCCTGGAGGCGGCCAAAGCCGAACTCCGGCGCGTCATCAACACCGATGAGCTGACCGGCCTGGCCAGCCGCTCGCTGCTGCAGGAAAAAGTGGCCGAAGCCGTTGCCGGGGCCGGCACGGGACGCCAGCCGGCCCTGATCCTGATGGACCTTGATTCCTTCCGGCTCATCAACGACAGCCTCGGCCACGCCGCCGGGGACGCCGTGCTGCGCGAGACGGCCCTGCGGCTTAGCGCCGCGGCCGGACCGGGCCACTTGATCGCGCGCCTCAGCGGCGATGAATTCGCGGTGCTCGTCGCGGACCAGGACACGGAGTCCGTGCTGCAGACCGCTGCCCGGCTCGGCGAATCACTGAAGGACAGAATCGTTGCCGGCGGTGTGGCGGTCGCCCTCACGGCCGGCACCGGTGTCCGGCTGGGGGAACCGGGCCTGCGAAGCGAGGAACTCATCCGCGATGCCGACATCGCCATGCACGAGGCCAAGAAACGCGGCAGGGACACCCTCCTGGTGTTTTCCGCGGCCATGCACGAGGCCGCCAAGCAGCGGGTCCACCAGGTGGCGGAGCTGCGGACGGCACTGGCGATGGACCAGCTCGAGCTGGAGTACCAGCCCATCATGGACCTGCGCACCGGAGCGATCGCCGGCGCCGAGGCCCTGATCCGCTGGCGCCACCCCGCCTTGGGCCTGCTGGGGCCGGATACCTTCCTCGACGCCGCCGACGAGGCCGGGCTCACCGTGGAAATCGGCCACTGGGTGCTCCGGAACGCCATCGCACAAACCGGCCGCTGGAAGTCAGATCCGGGGCTTTCCGCGGACTTCAGCACGCACATCAACCTCTCCCCCGCGGACCTGCACCACGTCGATCTGGCACCCTACGTCGAAGGCCTGCTGGCCCAGCACGGCGTCGAGCCCCGCCATATTTCGATCGAAATCACCGAAACCGCGATCATGCGCGGCGGCCCCGAGGTGGCCGCCACCATGCAGTCACTCAATGACCTCGGCGTCCGGATCGAGATCGACGACTTCGGCACCGGCTATTCCTCCATCAGCTACCTGCGCACGCTCCCCGCCGCGCAGGCGAAGATCGATAAGTCCCTGCTCGACGGGCTGACCACGGACCGGCAGCAGGAAACCTTCGTCGCCGCCATCCTGCAGCTGATCCATTCGGCCGGGCTGGGCGCAGTCGCCGAAGGCATCGAGGACAGGGAGCAAGCCAACAGGCTGCGGCAGCTGAACTGCGAATTCGGCCAGGGGTATTTCTTCAGCCGCCCGCTCCCGGTGGCGGACATGACGGACCTGCTCGGGCACAGAGACGGCGCCGTCGCGTGAGCATTCCGGCGGGCAGACGCAAGACAGGAAAACGCGTGCACAGGGTGGCGGACACTGTCCGGCTCGCGGCCAGGGTTGCCGTGCTCTCCCTGCACCGTCCGAGCCGCCCGGACCGGCGCTGGGATGCCTTCTGGCGCGGCGTGTCCCAGGGGTCCCTCCGGGAACCGGTCATCTGGGACGCCGCCCCGGGCGCCGGGAACGAAGAGATCCGGCACCACCTGCAGGTGATGGCCGGCGCGATGGACACCAGCCTTCCGGTGATCGATCTCGGCTGCGGGAACGGCACCATCACACGGCGGCTCACCGCCATCTTCGCCTCGGTCCTCGGCGTCGACGTCTCACCCCAGGCCGTGGCAGCCGCGCATTCCGCGCAGCCGCAGGTCGCGGGCCTCAGTTTCCGGAGCCTGGATGCCACGCAGCCGGCCGCGGCGGCTGCGCTGGCGCGCGAACTCGGCGACGCCAACGTCTTTGTCCGCGGCGTGCTCCATGTCCTCAGCCGGCGTCGGCAGGCACGCCTCGCAGGCTCCATCGAAGCACTCCTGGGCACCCGGGGCAGGATCTACCTCGTCGAAACGAACGTCCCGGGCGGCGCCCTGAGCTACCTGAGGGAACTCGGCGCCACCGGCAAGCGGATCCCGGGACCGCTCCGCCAGGCCATAGGCTCGTTGCCGAAACCGGGCCACTTCGGTGCCGGGCAACGCTCCCGCGTGTTTCCCCCGGACCGCTGGACCCTCATCGCGGAGGGACCCACCGTCCTGAAGACGGTGCCGATGGAGGCCGGTGGACCGCCCAGCAACATTCCCGCGTATTGGGCGGTCCTGGCCCCGGGGCCTCAGACCTCCGGGAAGGCATCCACCCGCTGGTAGTCGCGCGGGACCACGACCATGGGAACGGGGAGCGCCCGCAGCACCTTGAAAGCCGTGCTGCCAATGAATAGTTTGTGCTTCTCCGCCAGGCGGGAGGACCCGACGATCATGACCTCGCCGTCGTCCCATTCCAGGTCATCGATCGCTTCCTCGATCGTGCGGCCGTGGGCGACCTCCACGCTGACGTGGTGGCCCTCCGGCAGACGGTGCGCGGCGGCAGCGAGGACGGTGTTGGCGTGGATGTGGGCGGCGTTGACGTTCTCCCCGCCGTCCCCCTCGACGTCCAGTTCCACGAGGGAAACCAGCCGAAGCGGCACCCCGCGGCGCTCGGCGGATTCGATCGCGACGTCGATCGCCGCCTCCGCTCCGACGCGCTGGCCCACCGCGAGGGTCAGACGCGTGATGGCTTCGGTATGGCGGTAGCCGCGCGGCGCCAGTGCCACCGGAACCGGGGCAGCGTGCAGCAGGGCGTTGGCCACGTTGCCCACGGTATGGCGCTTGAACAGGCCGCTGCTGGCGGCACCCACCACGATCAAGCCTGCCCTGTACTCGAGTGCGGCCTCAATGAGGCCGGCCGCGAACGATTCTGCCTGTCGGACATGGAAGTGCGCCTCCAGCCCCTCAGGGACCAGTTCCATTCCCTGGCGTTCCGCTGAGCGGATCTGCTGCTCCGCGGCGCTGACCTGGTTTCCTTCCGGATTCATCGCCACATAGGGCGTGTGCCGATCCACCACATAGACCAGGTCGAGATGCGCTCCCTGCGCGCGGGCCATGGCTGAGGCCAGGGCAACGGCGTCCGCACCACGTTCGGTGGGTGTATAGCCGACTACGTATCGCATGTATGAACCCCTTTTGGGTCTGGGGCAGATGCCAGCTGCGCCCCGGGGGTTCCGGGCGACGTCGGCCGGTCTGCGTTCCTGCAGTGGATAGGAACGACTCTAGTCCAGCGGAACCTCAAAAAGGTGGTGACTTATTACCCTGACCAGCACAATCTTCCGGACCTACGCTGGAATGGTCGAGGGGAGCGCACCATGGACGCCATTCGCAACGGACGGACCCGGACGCGGGCCGCGGGACTGGGAACCCTGACGCTCCTGCTGGTCCTGACTGCCTGCACGCCGCCGGCCCCGCAGCCCTCCGCCGGCAGCCAGCCGCCGTCGCAGTCCCCGACCGCCTCCGCCGGCCCGACCGCCAGCCCGTCGCCGTCGGCAACCGGGGATGCCGACGAAACGGCACCGCCGCAACCAGGCGACAAGGTGATCTCCTCCACGGTCACCCACGACTGGTCCGTGCCGGGGCCAACCACCCCGTTCCATACGGACCACAAGAACCCTGTGCCGATCGCGCCCCCGCCGGCGGCACCGCTGCCGACGCTGGCCGCCATCGGCGCGGGCCAGCACCCCTCCGACGCGCCGCCGTACGACCAGTTGAGCTTCCGGTTCACCGGTGGCTTCCCCAGCTACGACGTCGAAATGGTCCCCGAACTCGTCGACGACGGCAGCGGCCTGCCCATCCCGATGCCGGGCACGGGAACCCTCCTCGAGGTGACCTTCCGCGGGGCCCAGTCACACACCGCGGACGGCACGGCCAGCACCGTGACCAGTGCGCCGCCGCCGGCAATCGGATACCAGGCGCTCACCAGCTACGCGCCGGCCGGGGACTTCGAGGGCGTGCTGAGCTACGGGATCGGCGTCGGCCGTCCGATGGGCACGATTCCGGAAACGAAGGTGCGGGTCACTGAGGTGGAGAAGATCGAGCAGGGCCAGCACCTGTACGTGGTGGCGATCCAGCTGGACGCGACCGCCTGGAAGTAGGACCGGATGCAGGGCCCGGATGTAGGGCCGGAGAACCAAGGACCGGATGCAGGGCCGAAAAAAGCCAGGCCGGAAACAGCGGAGGAGCCACGGACATGGTGTCCGCGGCTCCTCCGCTGTGTCGCCCGTTTTCGGGTAGCGCCGGCTCGCCGGGAAAGGATCGCCTTCCCGGCAGCTCATTGGGCCTTGGGCTAGGCGTTGGCCTTAATGGCCGCGGCCAGGACCCCGAGGCCGTCCAGCAGCAGCTCGTCGCTGATGACCAGCGGCGGCAGCAGCCGGATGACGTTGCCGTAGGTGCCGCAGGTGAGGATGATGACACCCTCCTTGAGGCAGGCTGCGGCGACGGCCTTGGTCAGCTCCGGGTTCGGCTCCTTGGAACCGGCCTGGACGAGTTCAATGGCCAGCATGGCGCCGCGGCCGCGGACGTCACCGATCACCGAACCGTCAGCAAGCTCAGCGGCGAGTTCGCGCAGCTTGCCGAGGGCGATCTCTTCAATGTGCTTGGCGCGGCCGTTGAGGTCGTACTGCTCCATCGAGCCGATCGCCGCCAGCGCTGCTGCGCACGCCACCGGGTTGCCGCCGTAGGTGCCGCCGAGGCCGCCCGGGTGGACGGCGTCGAGGAGATCGGCGCGGCCGGTGATGGCGGAGAGCGGCATGCCGCCGGCGATGCCCTTGGCCATGGTGATGATGTCCGGGACAACACCTTCGTGGTTCACGGCGAACCATTCACCGGTGCGGCAGAAGCCGGACTGGACCTCATCGGCGATGAACACGATGCCCTTGTCCTTGGCCCAGTCCGCCAGCGCGGGCAGGAACCCGTCGGCGGGGACAATGAAGCCGCCCTCGCCCTGGATCGGTTCGATGATGATCGCGGCAACCTGCTCGCCGCCAATCTGCTTCTCGATCATGGTGATGGCGCGCTTGGCAGCCTCGGCACCGGTGATCTCCGGGTTTTCCTCGCGGAACGGGTAGCTCATCGGCATGCGGTAGACCTCGGGCGCGAACGGGCCGAAGTTGGTCTTGTACGGCATGGCCTTGGCGGTCAGCGCCATGGTCAGGTTGGTGCGGCCGTGGTAGGCGTGGTCGAACGCGACGACGGCGTCCCGGCCGGTGGCCAGGCGGGCCACCTTGACGGCGTTTTCGACCGCCTCGGCGCCGGAATTGAACAGCACCGTGCGCTTTTCGTGGTCGCCCGGGGTGAGGCGGTCCAGCTGCTCGGCAACGGCGACATAGCCCTCGTACGGCGTGACCATGAAGCAGGTGTGGGTGAAGTGCTCCACGGCTTCCTTCACGGCGCCGACGACGGCGGGGTCCGAGGCGCCGACGCTCGTCACCGCGATGCCGGAGCCGAGGTCAATGAAGGAGTTGCCGTCGACGTCGTGGATGATGCCGCCGTCGGCGTCGGCCACGAAGACCGGGACGCTGGAGGCGACGCCAGCGGCGACGACCGCCTTGCGGCGTTCGGTCAGGGCGACGGACTTGGGGCCCGGGAAGTCGGCCTGGACGCGGCGCTTCTGCTCGAGCCGGTAGGTGATGTCATGTGCGGTGGTGGTCATGGGAAGGCCTTCCTAGGCGTGCGGTTGAGGCGCGCGAGTTATGCGTCAGGTTGAGTTAGCAGCGTTATGCGACGGCGTTATGCATCTAATGCAGACATGACGTGCTTGATGCGGGTGTAGTCCTCCACGCCGTACATGGACAGGTCCTTGCCGTAGCCGGACTGCTTGAAGCCACCGTGCGGCATTTCGGCGGTGAGGAGAATGTGGGTGTTGATCCAGACTGCGCCGAAGTCGAGGTCGCGGCTCAGGCGCATGGCGGTTCCGTGGTTCGTCGTCCAGACGCTCGAGGCCAGGGCGTAGTCGACGTCGTTGGCCAGTTCCACGGCCTCGTCCTCGGTGCTGAACTTCTGCACCGTGATGACCGGGCCGAACGTTTCCTTCTGGACGATGTCATCGCTCTGCTTGGCGCCGGTGACGATGGTGGGCTCGAAGAAGAAGCCCTTCTCGCCCGCGCGGTGGCCGCCGGTCTCGATCTTGCAGTTCGCCGGCAGGTGCTCGACGACGGAGGTGACCGCGTTGAAGTGGTTGACGTTGTTCAGCGGGCCGAAGTAGTTGTCTTCGTCGTTCTGCGAGCCGGTGTGCAGGGTCTTGGTGTGCTCCACCATGGCGGCGACGACGTCGTCGTGCACCGAATCCTGGACCAGGACGCGCGTAATGGCCGTGCAGTCCTGGCCGGCGTTGAAGAAGGCGAACTCGGCGATCGCCGCGGCGCTCTTCTTGATGTCGGCGTCGGCGAACACAATGGCCGGGGCCTTGCCGCCGAGTTCCAGGTGGGCGCGCTTGAGTCCCTTGGCGGCACCCGAGGCGACAGCGATGCCGGCGCGGACGGAACCGGTGATGGAGACCAGGCCGGGGACCTTGTGCTCGACCATCATGGCGCCGGTTTCGCCGGTGCCCAGGACAACGTTCAGGACGCCGGCCGGGAAGATCTCACCAGCGAGCCGGGCCAGCACCAGGGTGGATTCGGGGGTGGTGTCCGAGGGCTTGAGGACCACGGTGTTGCCGGCGGCCAGGGCAGGCCCGATCTTCCAGATGGCCATGAGGAACGGGTAGTTCCAGGGGGCCACCTGCGCAACGACGCCGATCGGCTCGCGCCGCACGTAGGAGGTGTGGCCTTCGAAGTACTCGCCGGCGGACTTGCCTTCCATGATGCGGGCGGCGCCTGCGAAGAAGCGCAGCTGGTCGGCGCCCGCGGCCACTTCCTCGGAGGCGATCAGGGAGCGGACCTGGCCGGTGTTGCGGTGCTGGGCCTCCACGAGCTCGTCGCTGTTGGCCTCGACGGCATCCGCCAGCTTGAGCAGCATGAGCTGCCGCTGCCCGGGCGTGGTGTGCTTCCAGGTCTTGAACGCGTTCTTGGCTGCCGTCATGGCGGCGTCGACGTCGGCCTGCACCGAGATCGGCGCCTGCGCCACCACGTCACCGTTGGTGGGGTTCACGATGGGCAGCAATCCTGTGCCGGCGGGGGTGACAAACTCGCCGTTGATGAAGTTCTGCAAGGTTTGAACCACGGTGTACAACCTCTTTCTTACTGCCAATGACGGATGTGTGACTGGTCACGAGCCTATGCCAGCAGGTCAAGGCAGGGAATAGGCACCTGCACACCATCCCCGCAGAACTTTAGTGCGCTTGACCAGCACCCGGCTATCCTGAATCCATGGCCATTTCACTCGCAGCCCTACTGGGAGTTCCGTCCCTGAATCTCACCAAGGCCGGACTCGCCGAAACCACCTGGCACCAGGACATTCTTTGGGTGGCCGTCACCGAACAGGAGGATCCGCAGCGGTTCCTCAATGGCGGCGAACTCATCCTGACGACCGGTATGCGGCTCAAAAGTGCCGCGGAGCAGCGCCGGTTCGTGCGTCAGGTCCAGCGGGCAGGCGCGGTGGGCATCGGGTTCGGGGTCGGCCTGACGCACGACGCCGTTCCGCCGGCCCTGATCGCCGAAGCCAATCGGTGGGGGCTGCCGGTGGTGGAAGTGCCCTACGAGACACCGTTCATCGCGATCGGAAAGCTCGTGGCCGACGCCCAGTCCGCGGACCACCTGGTCAAGCTTGAGCGGCTCATCGCCGGGCACCAGATCCTGGCCCGCGCCCTGCTGACGGGCGGCGGCCTGGCCGAGCTCCTGAAACACCTGGGGTCGATGCTGCGCACCGAGATCGTCCTGACCCAGTTCACCGCCCAGCTGTACAACAGCGTTGCGGGCCACCCGGCGCCCAAGGCCGAGGGCTGGGCGTCCTATCCCATCCCCACGGGACGCCGCGACGCCTGCACCCTGTGGGTGAAGCAGCCGTTCGAGGACACGGGCATCGTGGGCTACGCCCAAAACCTGATCAGCGTTGAGCTCAACAACATGGTCAAGCAACGGCAGGCGCAGCGGGCGCTGGCGGGCCAGGTCCTCGACGACGTTATCCACGGGACGCTGGAGGCGTCCGAAGCCACCCGGCGCCTGGCCGGCGTCGGCATCAACAGCACCCGCAAGAACGTGGTCCTGCTCGCCGAATCGGCTGCCCACCAGAAGCAGCTGGGCAGCTCTTCGCTGCCCCAGCCGCTGGCCGCGGCGGTCGGCTCCGTCGTCGGGAAGGACCTCGTGGTGGTGGTGGCCGACGACGGCAGCGGTGCGAGCGCCCTGGCCCGCAGCCTCAGCGACCACCTCGCCGAGGCCGGGATCCATGCCACGATCGGCATAGGCGGGGCGTACACCAAGCCCAACGGCCTGCGCTGGAGCTATTTCGAGGCCCGCGACGCGGCCAGCCACGGGCTGCCGGTCAACGAGCCCGAGCGGCTGAGTCTGACCTCGCTGCTGCTCGCGAGCGAGGACGTTCCGCTGGCGGACATGGCCAACGAATCACTGAACCCGCTGCGGGCCTTCGACGCGGCGCACGGCGCCGAACTCATGGCCACTCTGGAAAGCTACCTCGGCAACAACGGCTCGGTGGCGGCCGTCGCCGAGGAACTGACGCTGCACCGCAATACGGTCCGCTACCGGCTGGCGCAGATCACCGAACTCACCGGATACGACCCCGCACAGACAGCGGACCGGGTGCAGCTCTGGCTCGCGCTCGCGGTGCAGCGGCTCAGCGCCCGGCACCCGCGCTGACCGCGCTGACCGCGCTTCCAGTCCGGCCCGCAGGCAACGCGGGGTCACTTAGCGCCCATTGAGCGGCCCGGGATGGGCGCTAAGTGACCCCGCGTTGCTTTCTGTCACTTGCAGAGATATTCGCCACTAAAGGCTGAGTCTCAAACATCAAACGTCTAACCTTTAGCTATGACTAGCAGCACGGCGGTTTCCGCACTTTCCCAGACAGCTCCACCCGGCGCGGTCCGCCCGCGGGGCGTGATCGTGGCCGGCGTCGTGGCGCTCGTGCTCATTGGGCTCAACCTGCGTGCCGGCATCACCGGCGCCGCCGCGCTTTTCCACGACCTGCAGGCTGTCCTCGGCTACGGCCCGCTGATCGCAGCGCTGCTCCCCTCGATCCCCACGCTGTGCTTCGCGGTGGCCGGCGCTGCCACGTCCTGGCTCACCCGGCAGCTGGGGCTGGAAAAAGCCATCCTGCTCTCCCTCGTGATGCTGGCGGCCGGGCTGCTGCTCCGCGGCGTCCCGTCCACCGGGATGCTGTTGGCCGGCACCGTGGCGGGGATGTCCGGGCTGGCCATCTGCAACGTGGCCATGCCCTCTTTCATCCGCGTGCACTTCGCGGACCGCACGTCCCTCATGACCGCCGTCTACACGCTGACCATGACCACAGGCGCCACTGCCACCGCCGTGCTGATCGTTCCGGTGGCCCAGGCCCTGGGCTCGCCGTCGGCGGGCGTCGGCGCGATCGGATTCCTGGCCCTGGGGGCGTGCCTCGGCTTCCTCCCGATCGCGGTGCACGCTCACCGCAACGCATCCCCCGGCAAGGCCGCCCGGGTTTCCCCGTGGCCCCTGCTGCGGACCCGCACCGGCGCGATGATCACGCTGGGCTTCACAGTGCAGGCGCTCCTGGCCTACGCCGTCCTCAGCTGGTTCCCCTACATGCTGGCCACGACGGGGCTCTCCGCGTCCGACAGCGGGCTGATGTTCGGGCTCATGCAGCTCGTCTCCGTCCCCGCCGGCATGGTGCTGGTGGCCATCGGATCACGCCCCCGGATGCTTCGGACCGCGTTCTATCTGGCCACCGTGACCATGGCCCTCGGCGTCCTCTCGATGCAGGTCGTGCCGACGGACTGGGCTCCTTTGACCGCGGTGCTGCTGGGATTCGGACTCGGCATTTTCCCGCTGGTCATGGTGATGATCAGCCGCAGCGGCCGCAGCACGTCCGAGACCACCGCGCTGTCCACCGTGGCCCAGTCCGCCGGGTATCTGCTGGCGACGCTCGGCCCGTTCGGCATGGGCCTGCTGCACAGCGCCACCAATTCCTGGACGTTGCCGTTGGCCCTGCTGCTGGCCGTGGCCCTCGGCCAGATCGCGGTGGGCCACCTGCTCTCGGCCGGACCGAAGGAGCTGCGGGCCAAGGAACTGGCAGCCAAAAAGCTGCGGGCCACCGCCCCGCACGCCCCGGAAGGAACCCGGCGATGACACTCACAGCTTCGCACCGGCCACCGCTGGCGGAGGAAGTCACTGCCAAGCTGCGGGCCCTGATCCACTCGGGCGAGTGGCCGCTGCAGCAGCGCATTCCGGCCGAACCTGAGCTGATGGCCGCCTTTGGGGTCTCCCGTGGCACCCTGCGTGAGGCCATCAAAGCGCTGGCCCACAGCGGAATGCTCGAGGTCCGCCGCGGGGACGGCACGTATGTCCGCGCCACGAGCGAGATCGCAGGCGCCACGCAGCGGATGTATGAGGACCACTCCCAGGAGCACATCCTCGAGGTCCGGGTCGGGCTGGACACCCAGGCGGCCAGGCTCGCTGCACGCCACGCGACAGCCGACGACCTCACCGCCCTGCGCGGTTTGCTCACCGCCCGCCGTGCCGCCTGGCTCGCCGAGGACTACGCCGCGTGGGCCCGGGCAGACTGGGACTTCCATGCGCGCGTGGCGGAGGCGTCCGCCAACCCGCTGCTGCATGAGCTGTATGTCAGTTTCGGCAGCGTATTCCACAACGACCTGCTCCGCCAGCAGCGTCGGGGAGGCTTCAACGGCCTGCCGCACGAGGGCCACGACGAACTCGTGGCCGCAATTGCCGCCCGCGACGAGGCGGCCGCCGTCGAAAGCGTCACCCGGAACCTGAATTCCTGCGCGGAATGGCTCCAGGATTAACCCAAGGCTTTCCCAAGGTGCGCGGAAGATGCTCTGTCTCAGTGGCGGCCGCCACCCGCGCACCGGCCTCGCGGCCAGGCGGGTTTCCGTCATCATCGGCGTCAGCGCCGAGCCCGGACGGCCGGCCCCTGCGCCCAGCAGCAGGGGCTGGCTCGGCCGAGACACCCGGTTCCGCCGCCGCCCATTAGGGTCTTAGTGCCGTAGACCGGACCCGAGCCGCGGTCAACACTAAGAATGGCAGGACGCCGCACGAGGGTGCCCGCGACAAGTGCAGCCGCGCCCCAGTCCCGGGCCGGGGTGCCGGTCTCGTTGGATGACAGTCTCGCCGGTGTCGCAGTGTTGTGGTTTACCTCAGCAAGTACGTCGCGAGGAGGTCGATGGTGGGCAAGAAGAAGAAAAAGTCCAAGGGCTCCGACGCAGAGGACGAGCGCGCCGGGAAGAAGATGCCGCGCAAGAAGTACGAAGCGGAGATGGAGGTCCTGCAGGGTGAACTGGTCGCCATGCAGGAGTGGGTGAAGTCCACCGGAGCCAAAATCTGCATCGTCTTCGAAGGCCGCGACACGGCCGGCAAGGGCGGCACGATCAAGCGCATTGTCGAGCGGGTGAGCCCCCGGGTGTTCCGCGTGGTCGCGCTCCCCACACCGACCGAGCGGGAGAAGTCGCAGATGTACCTCCAGCGCTACATGTCGCACTTCCCGGCGGCGGGCGAGGTGGTCATCTTCGATCGCAGCTGGTACAACCGTGCGGGCGTCGAACGGGTGATGGGTTTCTGCACCCCGGAACAGACCCAGAGGTTCCTCGACATGACCCCGATGGTGGAGAAGGCGATGGTCGACTCCGGGATCATCCTGCTCAAGTACTGGCTCGAGGTCAGTGCGGACGAGCAGACCAGGCGGCTCGAGAGCCGCATGGACGACCCCCGCAAGACCTGGAAACTCTCTCCGATGGACCTGAAGTCCTACAAACGATGGTACGACTATTCCCGGGCCCGGGACTCCATGTTCGAGGCGACCGACACCGCCTGGGCGCCGTGGTACATCGCGCACAATGACATCAAGAAGCGCGGCCGGCTCAACGTCATCAGCCATATTCTCAGCCAGGTGCCCTACGAGCCGTACCCGGGGCTCGACGTCGAGCTCCCCAAGCGCCAGAAGGCCGGCGATTACACCGAACCGGCACTGTCCGTGCGGCACATCCCCACCCCGTTCTAAGCAGCGCCCCGGCGATGAGGAGGAAGTCATGAGCGACGATCCCGGAGCAGTAGCTGGGGTGGCCCCGGCGGAGGCTGACGCGAGCTGGTACGCGCTGGCACCCGCTGAAGTGGCGGCCGAGCTGAAGGTGGATCCGGCTGGCGGGTTGAGCACGGGAGAGGCGCAGCAGCGGCTGCAGGAGTACGGCCCGAACGCCCTGGCCGCCGCTAAGCAGGAGCCGGTGTGGAAGCGGTTCTTCAAGCACTATCAGGACTACATGCAGATCGTCCTTGTGGTCGCCGCCCTGGTCAGCTTGCTGATTGCGGAATACGGAACCGCCATTGGGCTTGCCCTGCTGACGCTGTTCAACGCGTGGCTGGGGTACCACCAGGAGGGCAAGGCCGAAGAAGCCGCCGCCTCCCTGGGGCAGATGATGAAGGCTATGGCCAAGGTGCGCCGCGACGGTGACGTTGTGGAGCTCCCCGCCGAACAGATCGTCCCCGGCGACATCGTGGTGGTCGATGCCGGTGACCGCGTCCCCGCCGACGGCCGGATCATCCTGGCGGCAACCCTCCAGATCGAGGAGGGCGCCCTGACCGGGGAGAGCGTCGCCGTCGAGAAGGACACCGAGACCATCGGCCGGCACGACGTCGGCATCGGCGACCGCCTGAACATGGCGTTCATGAACACGAACGTGACGCGGGGCCACGGCGAAATCCTCGTCACCACCACCGGCATGGGCTCGGAGGTCGGCCACATCGCCCACATGCTGTCCGGGCAGAAAGTGGAGAAGACCCCGCTCACCAAGCAGGTGGACCGGCTCACCATCTTCATCATTATCGCGGCCCTCTTCGCGTTTATCGCCATCGTCGTGATGGGCCTGGCCTCCGGCGAGTCCTTCGCGGTGCTCTTCGGAATCGGTGTGGCGCTGGCAGTCGGCTCCATCCCGGACGCGCTGCCCGCCGTCGTCACCACCATCCTGTCCGTCGGGTCGGTCAATATGGCCAAGAAGAACGCCATCATGAAGGTCCTCCCTGCGGTCGAGACCCTGGGCTCCACCTCGGCCATCAACTCGGACAAGACCGGCACCCTGACCCTGAACCAGATGACGGTCCGCGAGATCACCACAGTGCAGCACCACTACACCGTCAGCGGTGAGGGCTACAGTTTCGACGGCCAGATCCAACGGACCACGGGGGACGCCGAACGGGACCTGGACTACGTGATGTTCTCCTGCGCCCTGTGCAACGACTCCGATATCAACGACGGCGAGGTGGTCGGGGACCCCACCGAGGCGGCGCTCTACGTGCTCGCGCAGAAAGGCGGCGTGGACGTCAGGGAATTCCGCCGGAACAACCCGCGCGTGGCGTCGGTACCGTTCGATTCCGACTACAAGTTCATGGCCACGTTCCACCGGATGCCGGGGGCCGATGGCAGGCCCGTGATCCGGGCCTACGTGAAGGGGGCACCCGACGTCCTCCTGAGCAGGTCCTCGTTCGGCCGGATGCCGGGCGGCCACGCCGAGCGCCTCACTGACGAAATGCGGGGCAAGGTGCTTGCCGAGAACGAACGCATCGCCAGCCAGGGCAGGCGGGTGCTCGCCCTGGCGCAGCGCGAGTTCGACCCGGCGACGTTCCAGCCTTCGGGCGACCTGATGGCGCTGATGCAGGATCTGGAGATTTCGGCGCTGATCGGCGAGGTTGACCCGCCGCGCGCCGAGGCGGTGGCCGCCATCGCCAAAGCAAAGCACGCCGGCATCCGGGTCCGGATGATCACCGGCGACCACGCCGTCACCGCTGCGGCGATCGCCGACGAACTGGGCATCAGGGGCCGCGCGGTGACCGGGGCCGAGTTCGCGGCGATGAGCGACGCGGAGGCTGACAGCCAGGTGGACGGGATCGGCGTGATCGCCCGTGTCGCCCCCGAACACAAGGTCAGGCTGGTCGAGGTGCTCAAGCGCAAGGGCAACATCGTGGCCATGACCGGCGACGGCGTGAACGACGCGCCGGCCATCGCGGCCGCCGACATCGGGATCGCGATGGGCATCACCGGCACCGACGTCGCCAAGGGTGCGGCCAAGATGATCCTGGCCGACGACAACTTTGCCACCATCGTGGCGGCGGTCGAAGAGGGCCGGCTCGTGTACGACAACCTGCAGAAGTTCATCCGGATCCAGGTCGCCAACCTCTTCATGTTCATTCTGGCGTTCATCGGATCCTCGGCCTTCGCCATAGCAGGCACGGCCCTGCTCAGCCCGGCCCAGGTGCTGTGGATCCACATGGCGATCGTCGCCCCGATTGGGGCAGTGATGGGCCTGGATCTCGCGACGCCGGGCATCATGGACCGCAAACCACGGCCCTTCAACCAGCCGATCCTCGTCCGGTCGATGATGGTGCGCCTGTTCGTCGTCGGGCTTTTCATGGCGGCCGCGACGCTGATCCTCGTGCAGATCGGCAAAACCACTTACGGTTCACTGGAGGTCGGCCAGACCATGGCTGTGGTGGGGCTGGGGCTGATGAACATCTTCGTGGCGCTCAATCTGCGTTACCCGACCGAGAGCGCCTTCGGGCCCGCCACGGTGTCCAACCCGAAGCTGCTCTGGGCGTTCGCGTGGGCCGTCCTCGGCTCGATGCTGATCACCCAGATGAAGGTGATGCAGGACCTGTTCGGCACGCTGCCGCTTTCCGGCCAGCAGTGGCTGCTCTGCCTGGTGCCGGGCGTGGTGTTGCTCTTCCTCGGTGAAATCTTCAAGATCATCCTGCGGGCCCGGCAATCGAAGGGCCGGGCCGCAGTCCCGGCTCCCCCCGTTCCGGCGTGAGAGTGCTGTTCCGGCGAGAGTGCGACTGCCAATGTTGAGGGCCGGAACGCGATGTTCCGGCCCTCAACAGTGGCGCATACCGGCTGTGCCGGGGCTAGCGGACGAGGCCCTTCAGTACGTTCTTAGGCCGCTGCATCTCGCCGTGCTTGGCGCCGAGCACGATCACCCAGCCGGCGAACACGGGGATGGTCCACTGCAGGATCTTCAGCTGCTGCTGCGCGGAACGGAGTTCCTCGGAGGCACCCGGCTTCGGCTCGGTGGCACCCTTGGCGCCCTCGGCGGCCAGCTTGTCCACCTTGGCTCCCTGCAGGCCCGCGTACAGGGTCACAGCGGCACCGGCGAGGGTGACGACGGACTTGTAGACGCTCAGGCGCGTGACGCCGTCCTGCTTGGCCATCCGGCCCTTGTTCTCCCACATGACGGCGAGGCCCGAAAGAAAATGCGCCCCAAACGCCGCCGCCTGGTACGGCGCCCACTTCTTCCAACCCAGGCTTGAGAGGCGGGTACGTTCCGCAGGGTCCTTGGCAGCAGCCGTGGCACCGTTGAGCCCAATGGCGCCCATCAGGGAACCGCCGAACCAGGCGGCTGCCGTCAGGTCGTGAATGGATCGGGCAACAAGATTACCTGCCATGTTGAGCTTCCTATCATCTGTCTTCGAATCCGAATCGCAGGGGCAGCAAGGCTGCCGGTCCGCGGCATGTCCACGAGCGGGGCCATGACCCGGCTATGGTAAGCACACTTACCAAAAACGCGGTAGTCCAAGCGGCTGCCACTTCGCCCCGCGTAGAATCGGCGCCATAGCCACACCGCCGTAAGGCACAACACCGTTCCACCGGACCAGATGAGGAATAGCCGCAGCACCATGGCAGAAGAAGAGTCCGGGATCGAAGCCGCCATCGGCGACGCCGTCGACACCGCGGAGGCGGCGTCGAACAGCACCGCGCTCGACGTCGTCGCCCGTTCCGGATTCGCGGTGATGGCACTGCTTCATATCGTGATCGGGGCCATCGCCGTCGCCCTGGTCCTGGGCGCGCCGGGCCAGGCCGAACCCACCGGCGCCATCGAACAACTCGCTGCCAACCCCTGGGGTCCGGCGGTGATGTGGGCGGCCTGCATCGCCTGCGCGGGACTCGCGCTCTGGCAGCTGAGCGAGGCGACGCTCCGGGGCCGCCACCTGCCGCGCCGGGAGCAGCTGGGCAAACTCATTTCCTCCGGCTTCCTTGCCATAGCCTACGGGAGCGTCGGGCTGAGCTTCGCGGGCTTCGGGCTCGGCCAGCGCGGCGATTCGGGCGACTCGACCCGGGATTTCAGCACGGCCCTGATCCAGTCACCGTTGGGGGTTCCGGCCCTGGTCGGCCTCGGGCTCACCATCATGGGAATCGGCGTGTATTTCATCGTCAAGGGCTTCGGGAAGAAGTTCAAGGAGGAACTGCAGCATTTCGAAGGGACCCGCCGCGGCAAACTGATCAGCGTGCTTGGCGTCACCGGCCACGTCTCGAAAGGGCTGGCGCTGATCCTGACCGGGCTGCTCTTCGTCGTGGCCGCGGCGACCAACAATCCCGGTTCCTCCACCGGCCTGGACGGCAGCCTCAAGGCGCTCCGGGACCACCCCTTCGGCCCGTACCTGCTCCTGGCAATCGGGGCCGGGTTCATTGCCTACGGCGTGTTCGCGCTGGTCCGGGCGCGTTTCGGCCGGATGTAGCCGCCGCCCTGGGTGGGGATTTTCTTGTTTGGCATCTGCCCGCGGGACTATCGTGGAGCTACCCCGGGCCGGGCTGGGACGGCCACCGGCGGCAGGTCTCGCAGAGGCATGGCATGAGCTACGTTCCGGTGAGCAGACGCACCCTCCGACGGCATCGTGAATCTGAGCGGTCCACGCGGCGGCTCGTGGCCGCCCTGTCCGCCGCGGCCGCCGCGGCCTGGCTGCTCTCGGTCACGTTGTCCACCGCGGTCCATGTCGACACCTATGTCCACCATGTCGCCGTCGTGCTGCACGTGCTGTCGATGGTGGTGGCCTTTGGCGCCGTCGTCCTGGTGGACTGGCACGGCTTCCTGTGGCTGATCGGCAGACGCGACCTGGCCGAAACCATCAGGCTCGACGGCGCGGCGACACCGCTGATCTGGGGCGGCCTGGCCGGCATGCTGGCCACGGGCGTGTTCCTGAATCCGCACCTGAGCAACCCGATGACGGACCTCAAGCTCGCCGCCGTCCTTGTGCTCAGCCTTAACGGGATCATGCTCATTCCGCTCATGCGGCGGCTGGCCAGGCTGACGCCCGATGCCTCGTTCAAGGACCTGACCGCCGGGCAACGGGTCCATCTGCTGCTGTGCCTGGTGATCTCGCAGCTGTGCTGGTGGACGGCGATTGTCATCGGGTTCATCAACGCCGAGTTCTGAGGTGCCGCCGGGCCGCGCCCGGGAACTAGCCGGCGGCCTTCCGCAGCGGCACCACGTCGCCTTCCTGGTACAGCAGGGCGCGGATCTCGGACTCGGCGGAATCCAGCCGCCTCGGGTCGATCGTTTCCCCGGCCGCGAAGTGGTCCAGCAGCCGGGGATCCACGTAGCTTTTCCGGGCGATCGACGGTGTGTTGCCCAGGACCGCGGCCGCGTCCTGCATGGCCTGGCTCACCGCGCTCTTCCGGGCCGAGACCTTCGTCTGCGGGCCGCTCTGCGCCAGGCTGACCGCTGCCGCCGCCGTCCCCCGCAGGGTGCGGAAATCCTTTGCGGTGAAGTCCTCCCCCGTGCGCTCCTTGACGTACTCGTTGATGTCCGCGCTGGACACCGGATGCCAGCTGCGGCCGTCCTTATAGGCCAGCAGGCGGGCGTTGCCGCCGCGGCGCTTGAGCTGGCGCACGACGGCGGCGAGGTCGGCGTCGTCAATCCGCGACTCCCAGGTCTTGCCGCTCTTGGCCGGGAAGCTGAGCCGGAGTTCGTCCTTGCGCACCTTGACGTGGGCGCAGAGCAGGGTGGCGAGGCCGTGGCTGCCGTTTTCATTGGTGTAGCGCTCCGAGCCGACGCGCAATGATCCGCTGTCGAGCATCCGAAAGGCGGCCGCCAGCACGCGTTCCCGCGTCAGCCCTTCGGAGCGCAGGTCCATGGTCACCAGGCGGCGTGCGGTCGGCAGGGTCTCAGCCAGCTGGAGCGAACGGTCGAACTTCAGCCGGTCCTTCCGTTCCCGCCAGCTCGGATGGTAGATGTACTGCCGCCGGCCCACCGCGTCCACTCCCGTGGCCTGGATGTGCCCGTTGTCGTACGGGGCGATCCAGACGTCGGTCCAGGCCGGCGGGATCCCGATGCCCTCGAGCCGTTCCCGCACGGGGCCCGGCGGCAGGGTGGAGCCGTCCAGGTCCTTGTAACTGAAGCCGGTCCCGGCGGGGACCCTGCGGTATCCTCGGCCGGACGCGTTGCTGTGGCGGAGCCTCATTGGCCGGCCCCGGGCGAGTGTTCATCCATGACGGTAAGCCTACTGACTACCGCCCGGGATTCCGCGTAAATCAAACAACGCGGGGTCACTTAGCGCCCAAAATCCCTTCGCAAAGTCATACGGTCGTTGCAACATTCTGGTTTTGGAGGTTGCGATGCCGAGTGGTTATCGGGCGCCCGATGCGCTGAAGGATGAGTTTTTCTCCCTGGTCCGGCAGGGGGTGTCGGTCAAGGAAGCCTCTGCCCGGATCGGGGTG